>JAJRYT010000114.1 GCA_024275635.1 Chloroflexota bacterium
TACCAATTACCAGCAAACTGCAAAGTTAATTTTGAACGAACCCTTAGCTCGACTTTGTACATTCCTAACAGATTGCTTCCAAACCGTACTCGACCGCGTGGGTTTGTATTCAAATAATATTTGCATGTCACTCTTTTTATGTGATGTTCAAATATTCGTACTCGAGTAAAGTTGCATTGACTAAAATCAGATTCTCACTCTGGTTACAAAATTATCTGGAAATATTTCTGATTTCGAATTTTGTACAAAGTCGAGCTTAGCGCTGTGATCATCCGTTACCCGTTATCCGTTATTCGTATCGCGACGGAATACGGATTACGGAATACGGATTACGGAATACGGATTTGGATTTTGCGTTGCACGGTAGACGGGGTAAATTAGATGGCACTCTATGAGAATTCTATGGGCAGCACATATCAGGTGGTGGATTCACCATTGAGCGGATATTTTGACCCGTCTTTCCTACCGCAGCGGCAAGACAGTATCTCACCTAATCGGCGGATGTTGATTATTTTGGGGTTTGTCGCCTTGGTGGTAATAACGGCCGTTTCCCTCATCTCGCAATTAGTCGCTGAAACCCCGGCTGGACAGGCAGACACAGATGAAGCGGCTCTCCCGGCTGAAGGGATGGAAGGTGGCGGAGAAGGGGCCGTTGGCCCCGTTACCGGCAAAGGGATCTCTCCAGTGTTCTCACCCCAGGTGCAATACTGGGCGCCGCAAATTGTTACCTGGGCTAACCAATTTGGCCTGGACCCGGATATTGCCGCCACTATCATGCAGATTGAATCCTGTGGCGACCCGCAAGCCAGTTCCCGTGCAGGAGCGCAGGGTTTATTCCAGGTAATGCCTTTCCATTTCACTGTGGGAGAAGCCATGCTCGATCCCGATACCAATGCCCGGCGCGGTCTGGCTTATTATGCTGAACGGCTAGAACAGACAGGCGGTGATATTTTCCAGGCATTTGCTGGTTATAATGGCGGACATGTGGCCGCCGCCGGCAATTGGAACACATGGGTAAACGAAACGCAGCGTTATTATACCTGGAGTAAAGGCATCTATGAAGATGCTAAATCTGGTTTGCCCGAAAGTGAAACGTTACAGCGGTGGATGCTGGCTGGTGGAGACACTCTTTGCCGGCAGGCTTCAGTCCGGCTGGGCTTGCAATAATTTGGAAAGTTAGGCATGGTTCAATGATCATAGTCCGGCAATTGCTTTGAATAACCCCTAAAAGCTGGCAAGTTTTAGAACTTGCCAGCTTTTTCTGTTTCTTTGGAGGGGGGATACTGCCCGAAAAACTTAATCGAACCCTTTTGTATTTTGTTGACGGGGCTATACCGGGCTTTTATACTTAAAATAGTTCCTGCCGTTTTCCCTTCTGGTCGGTAGGATTACTTTACTGTTGTCCACAAGAAAGTGGTTTTAAGGAGATTCTAATGTCTATTTCAATTACTTGGCATGGTCATGCTACATTTACCCTGGATATTGATGGGTCTAAAGTTATTGTTGACCCATTTTTTGCCAGTAACAACCCAGTGGCGAAGACCAGCGCGACTGATGTGCCTGCCAATTTTATATTACAAACACACGGCCATGCTGATCATATTGCCGATACGGTTGGGTTGGCCCAGCGTACCGGTTCGCTTGTGATTGGTAATTTCGAGATTTGTAATTGGATTGCGGGCCAGGGTCATGAAAACAGCCATGCGCTAAATACGGGAGGGGGGTATTCATTCCCCTTTGGACGTGTCAAAATGACGCCAGCATTGCATAGCTCCGGCTTACCTGATGGCTCTTATGGCGGTGATCCGGGTGGTTTTGTGGTAACGGCTGCTGGCAAGAAAATTTATATTGCTGGTGATACGGCCTTGTTTTCAGATATGGCGCTTATCGGCCGTATGGGATTGGATGTGGCGCTTCTACCGATTGGCGATAATTTCACGATGGGGCCGGATGATTCGCTGTTAGCGCTGGATTATTTGAAGCCCAAAGTGGTTATCCCTTGCCACTATAACACCTGGCCACCTATTGCCGTGGATGTGGCTGCTTGGGCCGAGCGCGTAAGCGTGGAAACGGAAGCCAGACCGGTTGTTTTGGCTGTTGATGAAACATATACTGTTTAGGTTCGTAGAGTAGATCGGTTTATGACTGTTCACGCGCAGGCGGAACAGTGGATCTCCTTGGGAAGGGGGAAAGAACTCGGAGAGTATTGGAAAATTTTGATATAGAAGGGCGAAGTTTATTCTTTTGTCCCTTCACTTTTTTTGTTGCCTGGGAGGTAATGATTGTGATAAAGAAGATGCGTTGGATTGTAATGTTACTGTTGTTATTAAGCTTGCCGGCTTTGGCATGTAGTCTGTTTGGTAAGAGCGATGCGGAGGCCACTGCTGTTCCCGTGGCTGAACCGGCTGAGGGTAGCGCACCGGCGTCGGAGCCGGCGCTGGAACCAACGCTGCCGCCATTGCCGACGGAAGAACCAGCCGCTCCGGCAGAAACAACGGGAGCAGAACCAGAAACTGCCCCTACAGGGGAAACGGCCGTATCGGCGCCTCCCGTTGTACTAGACAGCGCTCTCGATTTTACCAATATCAGTGAGTCGCCATTCGACAGTTACCGTTTTGTGATGCTGCTTGATTTTGTAGGGGTAGACGCTAATGGCGCTGAAGTTACGCAGACACTTAACGCCGACTTTGCCTTTTCCAAAGAGCCACCAGCCACCAGTATGGTCATGCGCTTTACCGGCTTTGATACTGGAGCAGGCATGGATGAAATCGAAATGGCACAAATCGCGGATACAACTTACATGGTCATCCCCGAAATGGGCTGTATTACCACCGGTGGTCAAGACATTTTCCAGGATAACCCCTTTGCCGATATGTTGAAACCAGACCAATTCCTGAATAACTCGGAAAACGCGAAATATGAAGGCGAGGAGACCATTAATGATATCCGCACCTTGCATTACTCCTTTGATAAATTCGCCATGTCCGGTTCCGATACCGATGAGGTGGATGAAGTGGACGGACATCTTTATATTTCCAAAGAAGATGGATTCCTGGTTCGTATGGTTGTGGATGCGACCGGTAATATGAATTTCCTCGGGGATGGTTCAGATCAATCCGGGAACCTGCATGTTGAGATTAATCTAACCGATGTTGACAAACCGGTGGAAATCGCCATGCCCGCTGGCTGCGAAGCGGGCGCAGATGAAGCGGGCAACGATTTTCCCATGCTGGATGATGCCTATGAAATCACTTCGTTCTCCGGCGTACTCACCTATAAGTCTGATTTAACCGCCGATGAAATCCTGGCTTTCTATGATAAAGCATTAACGGCGGAAGGCTGGGTGAAGGATGAGGCCGGGTCTTTTGTCGGCGAGGGTATGGCGCGCGTGCCTTACGGCCGTGAAGGGGAGTCGATTAGCTTGACGATTAGTCCGGATGCAGACCGGGGTGGCAACTATGTTGTTTTGCTCAATGAAATAGGGGGTTAAGCGTCGAATACTTTGTAGGGCGATTTTGCAAAATCGCCCTACAATCTGTGTTCTATTTATTTTAGGGGCCAACGAGGCGTTCTGGGGAGAAGAGGCTGATACGGCCGTTTTCAGCCAACGCCGCTAGACTGACCGCATACGTTACATTGGGATCATATCCCGTCAGGGCCACATTGCCCGCTTGATTAATCCCCACAAAACGAAAGGGTACAAATTCCGCCGCTTCAACCGGACGGAATGAAATGATATAGCCGGCGGCAGTCGGGTCGGGTGGCCAAGTGAGAATATAACTGCCAGGGTCAGCCATCGGCGCGATCGTCGGCGGCGCCGGCATAGCCGGCGCGCCGATGGCGTTGGCTACAACGGCCACATTGGCTTGCGTCACTTGCTGCAAATAAGCATAGTCAATCAACTCCCAGGAATCCTTCACCGAATTCAGCAGTGAGGGGTCTTCTTCCGACTCCGTCAGACGCACGGCCGGCAAATTGGCGCGGATAAATTCACGCTGGTCGCCAAAACGATTGTCTCGATCCAGGGCATTGATGATGGTGATGGGAAAGGTAGGGATATATAGTCCGCTGATCAAATCGTAATAGCGCGCCAGTTCGCCGGATGACGAGGTGTTCAGTTCCGGCGCAAAGAGGCTGATAGATTGGGAAATGCCGGATCGGCCGCCCACCGTATCATAATTAATCGCAGCCAGGATGGCTTTTTCGTTCAAAAATGCATCCTGAACAAAATGACGCGCGCCGAATGAGCCTTGCTCTTCGGCCGCCATCGCCACCAGGACAATGGTTTGGTTCCAGGTGCGCGAGCTGAGCACGCGGGCTGTTTCCAGGAGCATAGCCACGCCGGACGCATTGTCGTCGGCGGCAGGGGAGCGGCTGACGCCGTCAATGATGTCATCGCGTCGGGAGTCGTAATGGGCCATGATGACAATAATACCGGGCTGGTCGCTGGTTCCGGGCAGGGTAGCAACGATATTTTGCTGCTCAGCGAGAAGCCCGTTGTAGCTGAGGGGGAATGGCTGCTGTTGGACTTGAAGACGGCCGTTTCCCACCCGTAAAAACTCATTATAAATCCACAACCGGGCCGCGCCAATGCCAAAATCTGGACGCTCCGTCGCGCTAAACGAATTGCGCGTGCCAAACCCTTGCAGCGTCTGCACATAGCCCATCAACTGCTGCTGCGAAACCGCATTCAAGAGCGAAGCGATATCCGGGTCAACCTCCGGAACTACACTGCTAACTGGATCGAAAACCAATTCGCCTGTATTAACAGTCCCGGCGCTAAAGGGGACTGCTGTGGGGATTGGTGTAGGAATGACCGGACGCTGCGGCCCTTCTAATAAAGAACAAGCCGTTGTAACAAAAATCAAACTGGAAAATAAAAAGAAAATTCGACGAGGCAAAATAACTCCAAAGACAGCAAGTTTGGTCAGAATAATACCCTGAATTCAACAAATGGGGATGAGAGATGATTGCATAAAAACCTCCGAGAATTTATCAAAAAATCCTCGGAGGCCAAGATGGTTATGAATTATCTTTTCGGGAAGCCGATTGGATGTAACTTGCCAACATATCCATAGGAACCGGAAAAATGGTTGTCGTATTTTGTTCCACGCCAATCTCCACCAGCGTTTGCAGATACCGCAGAGTCATCGCGCCTGGTTCTTCACCCATACGGCGGGCCGCCAATGCCAACTTTTCCGACGCTTGCAGTTCACCTTCGGCGTGGATAACTTTGGCGCGGCGTTCCCGTTCCGCTTCAGCTTGACGGGCCATAGCTCGCACCATTTGCGTGTTCAATTCCACATCCTTGATCTCGACAATGCTGACTTTGATACCCCAAGGCTCCGTGGCTTCATCAATGATATGCTGCAAAGTTTCGTTAATCTTTTCTCGCTCTTGCAACAGATGATCCATATCTGATTGGCCGATGACGTTACGCAAGCTTGTTTGGGCAATCTGCCAGGTAGCCCGCCGGTAATCTTCAATCTGGATTATGGCGTTTACCGGGTCAATCACGCGGAAATAAACGACAGCGTTAACTTTTACGGTCACGTTATCGGCGGTAATCGCTTCTTGGGAAGGGACGTCTAGCGTAATGGTTCGTAAATCCACTTTGACCATGCGATCAATAATGGGAATGATGAGGAACAGGCCCGGCCCCTTGGCGCCGACGACGCGCCCCAGCCGGAAGATGACGCCGCGTTCATATTCCTGCACAATTTTGACGGCTGCAGCTAATACAACAACTAAGCCTAGCCCCAAGAAACACAGAATTGGCAGTAAGCCGGCAAATAAATTACTCATTTGTTCAATCTCCTTATATGCGTCACAATGTCGCCATTTGATTAGGAAAAGTCACTTAATATACGTATTATAGCGACAATTGTCGTGGTTGGGCAGAGGAGACGACATGGACTGACGTCCACTGCCAGGAATGAATTCAGCTTCCGGGAGGCTGCGGGCGCTGCCAATACTATTGAAGGAGCCTTCCAGGGGTTGATTTACCGATGAAATTGTGTCCCGGAAGTGACTGTCCCGGAAAAGCGTGATAAAAAAGACCTGTAAGAATCACGACTGCGGCCGTCGGTCCATTTTGAGCCGCTAGTGGGAGATAATTTATGCAGTTTACCGATGCCATCTTGATGATTATCCGCAGCTTGGTTTTTGTGGCTGGCCTGGTTGTGATTTTGGGAACGTTGATTTCGGCCGTCAAGACGTTTGTCTTGCCGCGTGGGGTGAATGTCTGGCTGACGCGCTGGATTTTCCGCCTGGTTGGCGGGCTTTTTCGCCTGCGGGCCAGGAAAGCCAAGAGTTATGAAGAACGGGATCGTATCATGGCGCTGTTTGCACCGCTGACGTTGATTGTGATGCCGCTGGTGGTGCTGACTTTGATTTTGGCAGGGTACATGGGGCTGTATTGGGCGCTGGATGTACGGCCGTTATACGAAGCGTTCAAACTAAGCGGTTCCTCCTTATTAACCTTGGGATATGCGTCAGTGGACGGCTGGCTGTTTAAGATTGTGGAGTTTTCAGAAGCAATGCTGGGTTTGATTCTGGTGGCGCTGCTGATCGCTTACTTGCCTTCGATGTACGCGGCATTTACAAGGCGGGAATCGGCCGTGGCTTTGCTGGAGGCATGGGCTGGCTCGCCGCCCTCGGCCCAGGAACTGATTAGCCGCACGCATCGCATAGGCGAATTGGAAAGTTTGAATGAGTTATGGTCGTTGTGGGCTGTTTGGTTTGCTGATGTGGAGGAGAGTCATACGTCGTTAGCGCCGCTGGCTTTTTTTCGCTCTCCCCAGCCGATGCGCTCCTGGGTAACGGCCGCTGGCGCAGTATTGGATGGGGCGGCTTTGTATTTGTCTACAGTGGAACGGCCGTTTAACTCCCGCGCCGCCATTTGTATCCGCACCGGCTACCTGGCGCTGCGTCAGGTAGCCGGCTTTTTTGGCTTTGAATACGATCCGAATCCAACGCCAGATGCCCCGATCAGCATCAGCCGCAGTGAATACGATGTTGTGTATGATGAACTAGCTGCCCGGGGACTGCCGCTCAAAGCAGACCGCGACCAGGCGTGGCGCGATTTCGCCGGTTGGCGGGTAAATTACGACGAAGCGCTGCTGCAAATGGCGGCGATCACGATGGCTCCTTACGCGCCCTGGTCGTCTGATAGGTCGGTCATACATTCGTCTGGTGGCCTATCCATCTGAATAGAGGTTCATCAAGGAGAACATCATTGAGGAATAAAAGGTGAAAAAGAGTATCATAGTTTTCATGGTAACAGGATTTAGTTTGTTTTTAGTGGGGTGTGGTCAGCGGCTAGGAGCAATTGATGCGATGGATACGAATCGAGTAACAACGGCCGTTACAAAGATGGTCGAAGCTGTGCCCACGTCTACGGCTTACAAAACGTCAGCGCCTTATCCGACCTACACGCCCCAGCCGATCTACACCTTGCCGTCGCCCATCTACACACCTTATCCAACATATACGCCTGCGCCAAGTACAACGGCCGTTCCCCGCTACACTTACCAGATCATTAACGCCTATCCCCACGATCCGACCGCCTTTACCCAGGGTCTTATCCTGGAAGATGGCATCTTTTACGAAGGAACTGGCCTTCGGGGTAAATCAACTCTGTACAAAGTGGATGTAGAAACGGGGGCAGTTATCCAAAGCATCAACCTGCCCAATCAATACTTTGGTGAGGGAATCACGACCTTTGGCGACTATCTTTTTCAGATCACCTGGCAGGAAAACACCGGATTTGTTTATGACAAGAACAGCTTTGAATTGCTCCGAACGTTTAGTTATCCGACCGAGGGTTGGGGCATTACGCATGATGGCGAAAAGCTGATTATGAGCGACGGTACGGCTACACTTTACTTCTGGGACCCGGAGACACTGACCGAAATCGGCCGGGTGCAGGTGTTTGACGAGAACGGCCCGGTCGTGCGATTGAACGAGTTAGAGTACATTGACGGGGAAGTGTGGGCCAATGTTTGGCAGACGAATTTTATCGCCCGCATTAACCCGGACACCGGGCAGGTAGTGGGCTGGATTGATTTGACTGGTTTGCTTGATCCGGCCGTCGTCACCCAGCCGGTAGATGTTTTGAATGGCATTGCTTATGACGCGCAAACTGAGCGTCTGTTTGTCACCGGCAAATTATGGCCGCAGGTATATGAAATTGAACTGGTTCCCCGGTGAGGATGAAGGGGGCGAAGGGGTAAAAGGGTAATTCGCTTACCGGTAAACGCGCCACTCGCTACAGGTTGACCAATGAGAAGTCGTAAATCGAAAATAGAATGGACGGAAGGTAAAGTTATCGCCGGCAGCCTTCATGGTTTTTGGGAACAGGGAATGGAGGGACGTATTGAGTATACCCTGGAACCAGACAACCCGGCGGACCGCATTGACGGCAAGCGGCCGATACGAATAAAGAACGGTCAATTTTTGAAGATATTTGATGGCGACGGCCGTATTCTGTGGCAAGGCGAAATTAACTATGTGTCGCGGCGGCATTGGCTGTTCTTTTACGAAAAACATGATTTACCCAACGGAATCTGGCATGGCAGCAAGCAAAAAGGGCTAACTTACGGACAGTGGATTGCCTGGTTTTGGCAAAAGCCTCCCTTACGCGCAGAATTGATGTTGCCGCCGGGGGCGTGATGTCCCAAAAATTCTTTTCTGCCGGGATTGTTTACGGCACAATTAAGGGCAAGTCGCCGGACGCCAGCCGCGGCACGGCCGGTAATCACTCAAAATGTTTATCAAAACTAAAAATATTGTTCGCGTCCTGCGTCTCACGATAGACTATTGCGGCGTAAACAGGCTCATCGGCACGGTCACTTTGGCGGCGTGGAGCTTTTTGATGAAGCTGGGGATGTAGCCGGTGGGGATGAATTGGCCCTGAATACGGCCGTCCTTCATCCCCGTTTGCTGGAACTTGAAAATATCCTGCGTTAGAATCACGTCCCCCTGCATCCCCGCCACTTCCGAGACCTTGATGATTTTGCGCGAGCCGTCCGGCAGCCGTTCCTGGTGGGTGATGAGGTCAACGGCCGTCGCTATTTGTTGGCGCACTTGCAGCAAGGGCAGCGAAGGCATGGCCATGTAGACCATCGTTTCCAGCCGGGCCAACACGTCGCGCGGGCCGTTGGCGTGGATAGTGACCATGCTGCCATCGTGGCCGGTGTTCATTGCCTGGAACATATCCAGGGCTTCGCTAGCGCGCACTTCACCGATGATGAGCCGGTCGGGGCGCATCCGCATGGCGTTGATGATCAGATCGCGCATACTGACGATGCCTTCGCCGCTGGCGTTGCCTGGTTGGCTTTCCAGCCGCACGACGCGCTTGAGGGTTTTGGACGGTCGTAAGTCCGCCGCATTTTCCACAGTGACGATGGGGTCGCTGAGGGAGCCAAACCGGACCAATTCTTTGAAGGTTAACGGCTGTGCCGCAAACTTGCGAATCACCAGCGACCGCCCCCGCCAGCGCGTCCTGCGTCATGCGAAACAAAAGTAACTCAATGGGCTGGGGCAGGCGTTCCGGCAGCCGCCGCAGATGAAGCGAGATTAGCGCCCCATGAGCGCGCATTTCCTGGTTGACCAGCGCCTCCAGCGCCGGTTCCAGCCCCAGCGTGTCCAGCAGCGTGGGGTGCAGATTCGTTTCCAGGTCGCGGGCTTGCTGCAACACCTGCCGCGCCAACGTCGTCAGGATAGAAACGGCCATTTTGGCGGTGGGATGGCCACCCATCGTTTGCTCGTAGACGTTGGCCTGGGAGAGCAGCAGATTGAGCGGTTCGACAATGCTTTCTTGCAACAGCCCGGCCAGGCGGCGGCGTTCGCTTTCCACGGCAACGGCCGTATCCTCTAATGCGGCCGTCATTAGCAAATGGGGCAACAAGTCCGGCGGCGGTGCGGCGTCGGGCGACAGCGCGTTGTCGGTGGATGAACTGCGTACAATTCGCTCTACCAGGGATATGGCGGATGCAGGGGTTGGCAGCGGCGCGGTGTCCAATTGGCTGATGGTGGCTTCATCGGGCAGCGCGTCTAAAACTTCCTGGGCGGATTGGAAACGGCCGTCTGGCTCTTTTGCCAGTAGTTTGAGAACGGCCTGCTCGATTTGCGGGGGGATGGCCGGGCTGTGCTGGCTGGGAGGCGTGGCCGGGTTGTTGAGGGTTTGGACGAGGACGGCCGTCGGCCCATCGCCGGAGAAAGGGGGCTGGCCGGTGAGCAGTTCGTACAACACCGCGCCGACGGCGTACAAATCGCTGCAAATGTTGGCCGGTTGTCCGGCGATCAGTTCTGGGGCCAGGTAGAGAACGGTTCCCAGCAGCGCCCCTTCCTGCGTCAGCCGCACGTCCCCCTGCGCCCGCGCCAGGCCGAAATCGGTGACTTTGACACGGCCGTCCGGCGTCATCATGATATTTTCCGGCTTAATATCGCGGTGGATGAGGCCCTGGTCGTGGGCATAGGCCAGCGCGGACAATGCGCCGCGAATGGCCCGCAGCGCTTGTCGGGGCGAAAGCGGGCCATTCGCGACCATGTGCGCGTGTAAATCCTGGCCGGGAATGTATTCCAGCGCCAGATAATGCCAGCCATCTTCCCGCCCCACGTCATGCAGCGTCATGATGTTGGGATGGGAGAGGCGGGCGACGGCGCGGGCTTCGCGCAGGAAACGGTCGCTTGCTTCTGTTCCGGCCACCTGTTCCGGCGGCAGGAATTTGATAGCGATTTCCCGATCCAGCGTTTCATCGTGGGCGCGGTAAACGACGCCCATGCTGCCCTCGCCGATCCATTCGACGAGACGGTAGCGCTCTTGCAGGTAAGGCGGCGGGCCGGCTCCGAGTTGGCCTGGTGTTGTCATGGTTATAGAGTAGAGGAAAATGGCCGGCCGTTCAAGTGGTAGGATGCGTCTATGCATCTGGACATCATCGCGGCAGCTTTTATTGTCCTGGCCGGGTCGGCTTTTGGCTTTTCGGCTTTGTTGTTCCGCTGAAACTTACCCCCGCCCAATTTGTCAAAACTGACCAAACACAAGCCGCATAAACCGCCCAATCAACTGGTTCGCTTCAGGACTGTCGTCGAAGTGGTCGAACATGGTTTGCAGTTCCTGGGGGGAAGTCACGGCCGCGTACCCGTCCATGTAGCGGCGGAAGCGGGCCAGGTTGGTCTCTTTGGTCAGTTCGGGGTGGAATTGGGTGGCCCAGATGGGCTGGTTGGGCACGCGAAAAGCCTGGAAAGGGGCGTTGGCGCTGGCGGCCAGGTGTAGAACCGTGTCGGGCAGGCGGGAGGCTCTATCTTTGCGGCCTAGTTGGGCGCGGAAGGTGTTGGGTAGGTATTGGAAGAGGGAGTCGGAACGGCCGTCTTCTGTTAATGTCAATGTAAACGTTCCCACCTCCATGTGGTCTGGGTCATACACAATCTCGCCGCCTAACGCCTGCGCCATCAACTGAAAGCCAAAACAGGAGGCAAACGTGGGATGACCAACGGCCGCAACTTCGGCCAGCAAATCCAGCACAGTCTGGGAATTAGGCAAATTCCCTTTGGAAACGTAATAATCGCCGCTGCCGCCGACCATGAGGGCATCATATTGGCGTATTTCGGCCAGCGTGGGCGTGCCCGTTAAAAGGTCATAAGGGATGACGCATGTTTCAGTGACGCCGGCCATTGCGGCGAAAGAGGCGCGTTCTTCCAGGCGAGCGGCATCGTCTATTTGGCGGACCTGGAGCAATAATATTTTGATTGTCATGATGTTGTTGACCCTCGTTGGTTGGATTATGGTTATTGTAACAACAATTTAGCGATTTGCAGATTGCTTTCCAGCAGAGAAAGAGCGAGTTCTTTGGAGAACACAGTACGGCCGTTTATGTTATACTCTTGTCAGCATGATTTGATATTCACTCGCTGGCAGGAGATGAGCATGAGCAACGATTTTCGTGAAGTTTTGCGTTTTGTCCAATTGCAAAATGTGCAGTTGAAGGCCGATAATGAAGCATTAGAGAATGAGGTGCGGATGCTGCGCAGCGTGTTGGATGCCCTTAGGTCGCTGCAAGAAGTTTCAGCAAGTGTTACTGCTCAAACGGATGTGATGGGTTTGTTGGATCGAATACTGGAATCAGCGTTAGCCAGCATTGGCGCTCACGATGGGTCGCTTTTGTTAGTGGATGAGGAGACGGGCGAGCTGGTTTTTGTGGTTGTATTTGGCGAAGTACGGGATGTGCTGTCGGGGCATCGAATTGCCTTGGGCGAGGGTATTGCCGGATGGGTGGCAGCGAACCGGGAAGCAGTGATGGTGGGTGATGTTCACTTTGATCATCGCTTTTCCGGATCGGTTGATAGGAAATTTGAATTTCTTACCCGTTCTATGTTATGTGTGCCGATCATTTATGCAGATAATGTGTTGGGGGTGATTCAGGCGTTGAATAAAATAGATGGGGAGGCATTTAACGAAGGGGATTTGGCGCTGCTTGGCGTGGTGGCGCAGTTGGCGGCAGCAGCGATAACAAATATGTCAAAATTGGTAACGGCCGTGCCCGAGGAACCAGTTGGCTAGGCAGGTAATGAGACGGTAACCCGCGTTGTTTTTCCTGGCGTGCTTTCGATGTCAAGCTGGCCGCCATACAATTCAGTCAAGCGTTTGGCAAGAACAAGACCCACGCCAGACCCTTGCTGCTCATGAATTTTGCGCTCGAATTGCATATAAATACCAATATCGCGTATCTGTTAGGCTGTCATGCCACGCCCCAGGTCATGGATGGTCAGTGTAAACGTGGCGCTGTTGAGATTGGTGGAGACGGAAACGGCCGTTCCTGAGGGCGAAAACTTAAAGGCATTATCAATCAGTTCAAATACAATCTTTTCTAAATTATTAGTGGGGATCGGTAAAAGGGTATCCGGGGCGCATAAATCCAAATTGGCGAAACGGCCGTACTTTTTCATTTGTGATTTGACGACAGCGCTAACAACTTCATCAGGTTTCGCCTCCCGGTAAAGTCGCATCTTTTCCACCCGTTCTGGTGCAGTCAGAATCAACTCAATCTGGGCATATAGAATATAATTTTCAACTAGGCGGTGCAGACGGCGTCCAGAGTTGACAATAGTTTCAGCCAACATTTTAATTTGTTTCTGGGACAAGGTATTCGCTTGTTTCGCCATCGCATCGGCATAGCCAATAATGAGTGTCAGCGGCGTCCGCAGCTCATGGGGAACGGCCGAAAGAATATTATCACGCAAAGAGTCCATTTTTCGGGCGTAGTGCTCTTCAATACGTTCCCGTTTAGCAAAACGTGATTTTACCGCTTCCAAAAGTTCCGGTACCTTAAACGGTTTAGGAATGTAATCATCCGCTCCCAACGCCATCCCCTGCCGCATAGATCCCCGATCGCCACGGCCAGTTAGAAAAATAAACGGAATCTGGGCCAACCGGGCATCCTTTTGCAGTTCCTCAACCACGCCATAGCCATCAAGCCGGGGCATTTCTACATCACAGATGATCAAATCAGGCAGCTTACTCCGGGCCATTTCCAGCCCTTCAAAACCATCCTGAGCCACCTCCACATTATAACCGCCGACAATACGCAGGGCATCTGACAAACTGCGGCGGATAATTCGATCATCATCAATGACTAAAATTGTAATCATTAGTTCGTGGACCCCGTCAAATATGCTAAGTAAGCGTTCGGAAATAACCTCCCGGTTTTCGTAAGCCGTGTCGCGTATTCCGTGTTCCGTCAGGAGATAACGGATAACGCGGATAACGGATTACGGACGACCAAATCGCTAAATTAATCACGAATGTCGCCTAAGAATCGAGAATTGTATGATTTATAATATACCCTTTGACATGCCTGTTCCAGGAAAAACCGTGCAACCTTGAGTAGTTTACCATTTGGAAGATGTGCCTGATTAGATCATATTGTAGTCAAGAAATAGCGTCTTACCAATGGGAAAATAGCATCTTTGACAACTTCCCCGGAAATCGCGTAAACTGGAATGCCTTCAACTTAATTTTAGGAGGTCTAGAGATGACTACGATTACTCATGTTGTTAAACGAAGTGGAGCCACCGTCCCCTTTAACTCAGATCGTATTATGAATGCCATTTATCGAGCCGCTGTTGCTGTGGGCGGGCGTGATCGTGATCGTGCTCGCTGGTTAACCGAGCAAGTCGCCGTTTTGTTAAGTGAAAACAGCCCTCCTGGTTATGTGCCGCATATTGAAGAAATCCAGGACACGGTGGAAAAAGTGTTGATCGAAAATGGACATGCTACGGTTGCTAAGGCTTACATACTGTACCGGGATGAGCGTAATCGCCGCCGGCGGGATGCGGCTGACAAAGCGGCCCGTCCTTCCGGTAATATCCCCTGGGCAAAAATCTGGCATATTCTTGATTGGGCCGCAGCGCACAATGTTCATACGATCACGGCCTTGAATGAACGTATCAACAAAGGCGAGTTTCCTCAAATAGTTCACGAAGCTGAAGCGGCCTATGAAGATGATGTGACCACGGCCGCAAGCTTGATTACTGAACGCCGAGATGATCTAAAAATGGTCATTATCAGTGGGCCTTCTTCTTCCGGGAAGACGACAACCACGATTAAGTTGGAACAAAGATTGGAACGGGAAGGCTTGAAATTTGTCACCTTGAACGTGGATAATTATTTTTTCGATCTAGAAATGCACCCCCAAGATGAATTTGGTGATTATGATTTTGAAACACCGCAAGCATTGGATATGGCGCTTATCAATATGCATTTGCAGATGTTGAGCGCTGGTGAAGAAGTACGCACTCCTTTTTATGATTTTAAGACGGGAAAGCGTCATTTAGAACGCACAGTAATGCAGTTGGCGGCGAATGAGATTTTGTTGATTGATAGTTTGCATGGATTGTATCCCCCGATGACTGAGGGGATTCCCGATGAGATGAAGTTTAAGTTGTATTTGGAGCCGCTGTTGCAAATGAGGGGGCCGGAAGGGTATATTCGCTGGACTGATTTACGCCTGATCCGGCGTATGCTGCGGGATGCGGAACATCGCGCTTATAAACCGCAGCAAACGCTGGAGCATTGGCATTATGTTCGGGCCAGTGAAATGCGTCATATTATTCCTTATCACGGCACGGCCGATTTTGTTATCAACAGCGCTATGCCTTATGAACTTGCTTTTTACAGGGCGCGTTTGTTTGATTTATTTGCCGAGTGGGCGGTGGGATATAAGGATGATCCGCTGCGTGAAGATGCGTACACCCGAGCCATGCGCGTCTATAAGGCGCTTGAGGCTGTTATTCCGGTTGAAGATGAAACGGCCGTTCCCCTCGATTCTGTCTTACGTGAATTTATTGGCGGCGGCAACCTGCCGTCCCATTGAAGAATGTTACAAAATTGTTTGACAAAGGACGCTGCCCTGGCAATAAAAAAACCGGCTCCACCAGGTGAGATTGTGCGCTTGATAGTGGTGATGGAGCCGGTTTCCAATAGATTACGTTTGGAGATTAAGTTATTTGGAAAACTTGATATACATTGATTTTCTCATTGCCGAAGCGTTGAATAAACAATTAGCTTATTGCTGTTTTAACTTCTAAATTGAATGTTTGTATAGATTCGGAGACAATTGTAGAGTAGTATCATTACATCACCAATACGTCACTCCTAATAGTAAATGTAGCGGATATTTCTTACGAAATCACTTTCGATTTTTATGACTGCTGCCAGGGTAAGGGCTTTACTTGCAGGAGCCAGCAGATACGGTCGTCGTCGGCCCATTCAATTTGCCAATCCCCTTTGCCAAATGTGCGCCGCACGCCGCGCAGCAGCTTTTGTAATCGTTGAAAATAAGCCGGTAGGTCTGCCTGGGGACGCTGCCAGGCGCGTAATTGGGGTAGGCGATGGGTGGTGGGAGAAACGGCCGTCTTCGTTGCCGCTGTTACTTCATCAATCAATTCAGCCTTCCGAATCAATGCACCGCCGCCAATTTCGGTCTGGATCATCTCCATGATCAAGATATCTTTTCGTTGTACCTCTGGTAGGGCTGATGACCATACCCGGCACAGGGATTCAGCCAACTGAACCGGATCTGCAAAATCTACCTCTAAAAAGTGGGGGCGCGCCTGCTCCTGAGGAGATTCATCTGCCAGCAGACGATGATCAACCGGCAAATCACCCTCCGTTTTTGAAAAGGCAGCGTAAACGGCAACCGGGTTATCTGGTTGGGGAAAGTGAATACCGTTGTAAAGCGCTTCCGCCAGCCATACCGGGTCTGGCGTGGAGAAACTGCCAGCAGGGGTGTTCTTGCCCTCGACTACCACGCCCTCGGCTATAACCCAATGAAGGAATTCATCCAGCAATACTGCGCCAGGCGGCACGGGCAAACCCGCTCCGGCAGCTTGATCTAACAGCCGGACTTTTTCGCTAACCGCCCATTTCCTGGTTCGGCCGGAACCCAGCCAAATGAAGGGTGTTTTCATAAATGGGAGTCTAGCACTGAAACCCGACCAGCGCATATTCTGAGGGGGTTTCATGAGCTGGCTAACCACTACTACTAAGTAAGCGTTCGGAAATAACTTCCCGGTTTTCGTATTCCGTATTCCGTAAACCGTATTCCGTAAACCGTATTCCGACACGAATAACGGATAACGGATAACGGATAACCAAAGCGCTAAGTTAATTACGAACGTTGCCGATGGGTTTCTTAATAGGGCGTGTCTTTTAGATGCTGACCGTGTTGTGATACCTGAGTATGAAGAATAAGGAGTGAATGATGGGTAAACGATACGGCCGTATCACCGGCTGGGGGAAATTTATCCCCGAAAAAGTAGTCACCAACTATGATTTAGAAAAAACATTAGACACCAGCCATGAATGGATCGTGCAACGCACCGGTATTCATCGGCGACACATCGTTGCCCCTGATGATACGACGGCAACGATGGCGGTTAAAGCTGGCTTTGCCGCCCTAAAAAAGGCCAACCTGGATCCGGCTGACCTCGATCTCATCATCGTGGCCACATCTACCCCCGATCACCTCACGCCGCCGGTTTCCAGCCAGGTACAACATATGCTGGGGGCAACCAATGTTCCGGCTTTTGTCCTGGTGACGGGGTGTACTGGTTTTATTTACGGCCTGGTGACAGCGCAGCAGTTCATTCAGAGTGGGACTTATGACAATGTTTTAATCATTGGCGCGGAACTGCTTAGCCGTCATGTTGATTGGAATGACCGGGCAACGGCCGTTCTCTTTGGCGACGCCGCGGGCGCTGTGGTTATGCAGCCCAGCTGTGAACCCTGCGGCCTGGAGAGCTTTGAACTGGGGTCTGATGGCAGTGGTGGTGAACATCTCATCGTCCCGGCAATGGGCACGGCCGAACCGCTCAACGAGACCACATTTGCCGAAGGACGCCACTATTTGCGGATGAACGGCCGTGAAGTGTTCAAATTCGCCACTCGCGTCATCAAGCAGAGTGTTGAACGTGTTCTGGGAAAAGCCGAGATGACCCTGGATGACATTGATTGGTTCGTTCCCCATCAGGCCAACTTGCGCATTATCCAAATGGCTGCCAAAAGCATGGGGGTGTCGTTAGATCGCTTCATCATCAACATCCAGAACTACGCCAATACGTCAGCAGCCACCATTCCGGTGGCCCTGACCGAAGCTCTGGACGATGGTCGGATTAAGCCCTATGACAAACTACTGCTGGTGAGCTTTGGCGCGGGATTAACCTGGGCAACGGCCGTTTTACAGCTGTCGCCATTCCCTGTTCGCTCATCCAAAGGCGCGTTGGCACACGGTCTCGTCAATGGCGCTTTCACAGAGAACAGCCCTTTGAATGGTTTTATAAATGGTAATGGACAGACTGTGAATTTGTCGGTTGATCCGTCAACATTGATTGAGATTATGGACTGATCGGCAAAGAAAACAAT
Organism: Chloroflexota bacterium; assembly: GCA_024275635.1. Lineage (GTDB taxonomy): Bacteria > Chloroflexota > Anaerolineae > Promineifilales > Promineifilaceae > JACKCC01. The sequence goes on from JAJRYT010000114.1 coordinate 17,924, forward strand.
CGAAAATCCAGCTTCCCCAAGCGCCCGGCATACACAATGCCGGGCTTTTTATTTTTAGAACCGTGTGCTAGGTTAAACCACAGCCAATGAATTGTCAGGATCGGGGGCAGTAAAAATATATGGCTCTTTAGGATTACATGGGGTTGACACCAAATGTAGGGGCGATTCGCGAACCGCCCCTACCAAGTATACCGATCACCCCGCGAAATCCCAAAGACTCAAATATATTAGGTAGGGGGCCCTTGCGGTCGCCCAACAGGGTAGGTACAAGGCCAGCCCCTACCTTTTCTAACAACATTTCAGCGCGTCCATAGGATAGAACATAGTTGCTTGCCACCGGCTGCTCGTTATAATCATCACCTGTTGTCAGGAGATGCTTGTGCGTATCATCGGCAAGAATTATTGTGAATTGGAGATAAAAACGATGGATAACATAACAAAAGGGGTACTGGTTGCTTTAGCCGCTGTCCTCATATTGGCGCTGGGGTTGGGTATTTGGCTGTTGTTCGGCGATCTCAAGCCACAGGCAGATGATAGCACAGCCGAACCTGTAGCTGCGGAAACGGCAGATGAACCGCCTGTTGAACCAACCGAAAACACAGCCCTGACCAGCGACTCAGGTGCTTTGCCGGCGGCTGTCATCGTTGAATTACCCACCAATACGCCACTTCCAGCAACAGAAACGCCCGCGCCAACCGCAACGCCTGTACCTACTGCTGTTCCCCCAACCAATACACCGGTCCCCATTCCACCGACAAATGTCCCTGTGTCTATTCCACCAACCAATACGTCTGTACCGCCGACGGCCGTTCCAACTCCGGCGCCAAGCGGCGCTGCCGGATTGATTGCATCCCACTTTGCTTTACAATCGCGTTCGCAATTTGTTGTGAATAAGGCCATTTGGTTTGAGTTCACAGTCTCCAATTCCACCGGCGGCGATGTTGCCTACAATGCTATTGGCGTCATGCCTAAAAAAGATGGGGTTGACCGGCAGGACTGGTATCAGCAGACTTACGGCGGCCCTAATGCCAAAGTACGTCCCGGTGGATTATCCTGGGAAGACAACATCAAGATACCAGAAACAGGCAATATGACGCTGCGTCTTGTGATTTGTTTTGATGGGTTTAATACCTGTTTGGCCGGTGGTGGCACCTGGCGCTCCTTGTCGCCAGAAATTCCGATCACAATTAATTAGTCCCAGCCGGCTTGCCGCCGGCATAACTCAGTAACCGTTTAAAATTTACTTCTTGAGACTAGAGAGTGGCGGCTAGAGACTGACAGGCTCCAGTTCACCAGTCACCACTCTCTTGTCTCTGGTCTCCAAACAAGTCTGGACGGTTAATAATGGTAACCGCTTCCCCTCAACCTGGCGGCAAATCGCGGGCAGGAACGGGATTGAAAGACGGCCGTTCCCCTCCGAATCTGCTTTGACAACTCCCCTCCTTTCGACTAAAATCCAGCCTGCTTCCTAAACAAAAACATATAAAATTGGACACCCATCAGCAGAATTTCCCCTGGCCCATTAACAGTCGAAAAATAGCTGAATTTGTGCATAAAACAGATAATGACGCATCGCCTTGATTTGGCCGCGATCAGTCTGTTTAATTGAAGGGGGCATACTCTGCACAAAAAGGCCCAAATCTTAATCCCGCGAGGTTTCCGAACGAATGAAAGAATATCAAACTGGACAAATCCGTAACATTGCCCTGGTTTCCCATAATGGAGCCGGTAAAACTACCTTTGTTGAACGCTTGTTATTTTACACTGGCGCAACCACACGCATGGGCAGTGTCCAGGCCGGTACGGCCGTTATGGACTTTGAAGAAGAAGAAATCGACCGCAACGGTTCTGTATCATTGGCAATAGCCCCCATTGAATGGGAGGGCAACAAACTTAACGTCATCGACACACCCGGTTACATGGATTTTGTCGGCGAAGTCAACGCTGCCCTCAAAGTAGTAGAAGGCGCAGTCGTGTTTGTGGAAGCCATTTCCGGCGTTGAAGTGGGTACAGAGTCTGTTTGGCAGTTGGCCGGTAAGGCCGGGCGACCGCGGATTCTTATTGTAAGCAAGATGGATCGTGAAAACGTGCGCGTCAATCGGGTATTAGAGAGCATCAAAGCCAATCTGGACGGCAACTTTGTCAATGTGCAGCTGCCCATTGGTGAAGGTGAATCTTTCAAGGGTGTTGTTGACCTTCTTTCGATGCAAGCCTATTTAGGTGAAGATAATAAACCCAGCCCCATCCCTGACGACATGTCCGACGCAGTTGCAGAAGCGCGCCTGGAATTAGTTGAAGCGGCTGCCGAGGGCGACGATGCGTTAATGGAAAAATATTTTGAAGAAGACGATCTCACCACTGAAGAGATCATCATTGGCCTGAAAGGGGCAATGAAACAAGGCTTGGCCACGCCGCTTATGTACTGCGCCGCTGAACCAGGGATTGCTGTCGTGCCGGCTATGAGCGCCATTGCTCAACTCATCCCCTCTCCGGATGAATCCGGCCCATTTGAAGCGACCAATGGATCTGGCGAACTGGTTAGCCACCCGGTCAGCGACCAATCGCCGCTGGCAGTTCTGGTTTTCAAGACCCGCGAGGACCCCTATGGCAAAACCAGTTACCTGCGCGTTTTCGGCGGTATGCTGGAATCCGATAGCCGCTATTGGGACGTGAACCAGGATGAAGAAGTACGTGTCGGAACGCTGCAAATTTCACGTGGCAAAGAACAATTACCCATTAAAAGATTACACAGTGGGGATATTGGCTTAGTGATGAAGCTAGGCGATGCAGCGACTAACGACACCCTGGCGGATCGCGGCATGGCCTTGACAATAGCGCCAATTGAACAGCCTGACCCTATTGCTTCCGTTGCCGTCCATCCGGCCTCGCAATCTGATGTAGCCAAACTGAGCCAATCACTTAACCGGCTAACCGGGGAAGACTTGACATTGACCTGGCATAACGAAAGAGCTACCCATGAAACAATTTTATCAGGTATGGGGACAACCCATCTGTCAATTGCGGTAAAGAAAGCATTATCCAAGTTTGGCGTCAACCTGACGACGACAACGCCCAAGGTTCCGTACCGGGAAACAATTACCAAGACGAGCAAGGCCGAGTATACTCACAAGAAGCAAACCGGCGGCGCTGGTCAATATGCCCGTGTTTTCTTACGTTTGGAATCGCTGGATGATGATGCTGAATTTGAGTTTGCCTCTGAAATTTTTGGCGGCTCTATCTCGGCTCCGTTTGTGTCGGCTACAGAAAAGGGATGCCGGCAGGCGCTGGAAAGCGGCCCGATGGCCGGTTTTTCGGTTGTTGGCGTCAAGGCTATTGTTTACGATGGCAAGGAACACCCGGTTGACTCGAAAGAAATCGCTTTTCAAACTGCCGGTCGTGAAGGCTTCAAGAAAGCGATGTTGGGCGCTGGCCCAGTTATGCTGGAGCCAATTTATGAGCTTTCGGTGACGGTTCCGGCTGATTACATGGGCGATATCATGGGCGACATGAACAGCCGCCGCGGCCGTGTGTTGGGGATGGATCAAGAAGGGACTAAAACTATTGTTCGCGCCATAGTGCCGCTGGCCGAAGTGCAGACCTATGCCGCTGATTTGCGCTCTATGACTCAGGGGCGTGGCGTGTTTAGCATGAAGTTCCTTCAATACGGCCGTGTTCCCTCTAATCTCCAGGAACAAATTATTGAGCAGGCGCGTAAGGAACGCGAAGAAGAAAAATAATCGTTTTACAATGAGCAGTCAAAAGGGCGTATCCATTTTGGATGCGCCTTTTTTGTATCATACTGGAGGCCGGACGATGAGGCAGTACCTTGACTTGATGCGGCATGTGCGCCACAATGGCGTACGTAAAGAAGACCGAACCGGGGTAGGAACACTGAGCATATTTGGCTACCAGATGCGCTTTGATTTGAGCAAAGGCTTTCCGGCGGTGACGACGAAAAAGCTCCATTTGCGTTCTATCATCCACGAACTGCTCTGGTTTTTGCAGGGGGATAGCAACATTCGCGCCTTGAACGAGAACTGGGTGACGATTTGGGACGAGTGGGCCGATGAGAACTGCGACCTCGGCCCGGTGTATGGGGTTCAATGGCGTTCCTGGCCGTCGCCAGACGGCCGTTCCATTGACCAGATTGCCCAACTCATCCAACGCCTGCAAACCAATCCCCACTCTCGCCGTCACATTGTCAGCGCCTGGAACGTGGCCGATGTGGATAAAATGGCTCTGCCGCCCTGCCACACGATATTTCAATTTTACGTGGCCGACGGCGTCCTCTCCTGCCAGTTGTACCAGCGCAGCGCCGACATCTTTTTGGGCGTCCCGTTCAACATCGCTTCCTATGCCCTGCTGACGTTGATGGTCGCCCAGGTGACGGGCTACCAACCGGGCGAGTTTATTCACACTTTTGGCGACGCCCATCTTTATTTGAATCATCTGGCGCAGGCAGATTTGCAGCTTTCACGCGAACCACTGCCACTGCCGACGATGAAACTCAATCCCGGCGCGACCTCGATTTTTGATTTCCGGTATGAGGATTTTGAACTGGTCAACTACCGATGCCATCCGCCCATCAAAGCGCCGATTGCGGTATAAACTTCATCCTCGCGGAGGTTCACGTGACCTTTGGTCGCTACCTCCGAGAGGAGTCCCTTTAATGCTTCATGTTTTCTTTTTCCGACGCTCTGCTGGAGCGGCGGCTATTTTTTGCAACTGCCGGTTAATCGCTTGCTTCACGTCGGCCAAATCGGTCAGCGCCATCTGCTCGCGGGTGATGGGGTTTTCCAGGACGAAGCGCCAGACGGCCGTTTCCCGCCCCTGTTCCCGCCAGCAGCGCACAATAAACACACGGTATGGGAATTCCTCCGCCATGGCCATCACTTCCCTCTTCAATCATTTCCGTTTCCCCAAAAGTATTACGAAAACTTTCAACGCATAACGGCCGGTAAATAGACGTAACCGGGTAGGCTGGACATCATCATCAACAACTGCGCCTGTGCCACGGCCGCTGTCTGGGCGTCGAACGTGGCGGCGTCCAGCACGCGAATGGTTCCGGTATAACTGTAGTTCCGGTCCAGAAAGTCCTGGTAGCTGAACTGCAACGTGTGGTTGCCGGGAGAAAACGTGCTGTTCAACGTATCGCTGGTACTCCAGAGAAGATCATCCACGCGCCATTGGAAGTTACTGACCGCAAAACCGGTGGCCCCGCGCTGCGTCCAGGCAGCGCGCAGGACGACGGCTTCTCCCGTTTTCACAACAGTTACGCCGGTGAACTCGGCCGCCGGCACATCTTCGGGATACATGATGTGCAGGGCCAGCGCGTCATAGGCCGTGAGACCGTCATTGCTGTAATTCGTGCCCGTTTGCCCGCTGCACTGCGGTACTTCATCCGGCCAGAACCGGTAGTGCATGATCGAGTTCTTGTCATACGGCGTGATGAAGCCCGTCGTTGCCGTGTGGTAGCCATTGGCGCTCGCCGGAACACATTGTGCGTTTTCGTCCACCCGTACATGTTCATGTGATAACCCCAGGGCGTGTCCGAATTCATGCAGTGTATGGTTGAGCCAGGGCGTGCCGGTGGGAATGCCGGGTTTCCCCACCGTCATGTCTGTGTCGTCGTCCCCCAGCTTCAGGTTGTACTGGCACGGACGGTTGATGGCCAAATCGTTGGGTGAACCTGACCAACTCGATCCTACCATCGCTACGGTGCAGCCTGTGCCGGGAACCGTACCTGGTGGATCTACCGGCACATTGGTGTTTAATAAGGCAACGCGAATGTCGCCATCATAGTAATCTTGGCCGCCAACCCAGGTGGGCGCGGGACAGGCCAGTTTCTGGATATTCCCCCCCGGCGCAGCGGCGTCCTGGATAGGCGTGCCGTCAATCGTCAGGAAACGAACGTTGGCGGCGTATTCAAACTGCTGTAGGTGGCCCGCAATCTCCCGCACCCGGTCTGCTCGCACGTCCACAGCATTCCCGGCAAAGCAGACGGCGCTGTTCTTGCCGCGCACACCTTGAAACCAGTACAACGACGCCTGGGCAGGCGGGGTCTTAAAGCTCAACCACCCTGCTATCCAGCCCGCAATCAGGGCCAGCAGCAGCAGAGATGTCATGCGTGACGGTTTGCGTATGCCGTTCATGGCGGCCTCACTCCACTTCCAGCGCTTGCAGCAGGCGGCAATCATTGGCGGCGCAGCCAATGGGCGGCCCGCTTGTCGCATCGCTGGGGTCATACAGTATCACCAACGTTCTGCCGGTCAGCAGCGCGGAATTCAACACACTCAGCACGCGAGCCGCCTCTGCGTCATCAGCTGTGGCATAGGCAAAGTACCAGATCCCACTAATTGCTGCTGAACATTTCACGTGGATACGGGTGGTGAACACGCCGACCCTGGCCGGGGTGCAGCCAACCCAGGTCAAGTTGGGAGAGGCGACAACGGAAGGATTATCGTTGCTGCCGGTCCGATTGATTGGCGACTGAACCTGCGCTGCCGGCCGGGCCGTTTCCGGCGCGGCGTTAACGTTGTGACCGGCCTGCGTCACCCAGGCGCTGAGAAGACCAAACAAAAACACCATTACCAGGGCAATAGCCCCTTTGGTTAATCTTGAACGAGACATGGTATGAATCTCCTTTGTCACCTGTGCGTCGGGTTTTGTATCCCAACTTCTCGGTGACATAATAGGTAATTGCTGTGGCGCGGTCGGGAAAGCAGCCCTTCGGGACTGAGATGCGGCCACAGCCTCTGGTAATTGGGTAATACCTTGTTTACGGCCGTTTGCTTATCCCCAGGAAAAACAGGCGGCGTGGGCAGCGGCGGGATGATCTGCCGCAGTTTGGCGCTGATGAGACCAGGCCGAAGTAACTGTAACAGTCCGGCGCTGACGACGATCCCCCCGGCGATCAAGACGCCCATCCAGGCGACTCTGACCAGCCAGTAGCGGCGTTGGCTGCGCCTTTCCAGCGGTCCAATCATCTGCGTGAAGCTGAGCATCGCCAGAAACGATCCGGCCCAGGTCAGTATCGCCCCAATCCCGGCTGGCGTGCGCGCCCAATCCCAGGCCGTTCCCGGATTGGCCCACGCCCTGGCCGCCAAAACGGCCGTCGCGCCCCCGGCCAGCGCCGCCAACAACCCCAACAGGCGGCCGGCCAGACCGCGATAGCTGGTAATGGTGGCATCCTGCCACACGTCACCCTGGAAAACCACCCGGCCAGTGATGAGCGCATCCATAAAACTGAAGCATATTCCCACGCCTCCCAGCGCCAGCGCCAGCCACTCCCGACGCGGCAGAGCCAGCGGGAACTTGTCCAGATTGACCACAATCGCCAGCCCAATCAATCCATAGCCCAGCCAGGTTGTTATTTTGAGGGTTCTTGCCATCCGTGCGCCTCCGTGTTTGTATAATTCGTAATTTGTAATTTGTAATTCGTGACGGAATACGGAATACGGAATACGGAATACGGAATACGGAATACGGAATACGGAATACGGTTATAATAGAAACGCATCATTAAGAGATCGTTATCTGCGGCGGGCAAACATGGATGAACTAACGCTTAAACTTTTCGGCGGCGTGGAGATTGCCAGGGCGGGACGGCCTGTGACCGGGTTTGTTTCCGCTAAAGCGTTGGCCTTGCTCTGCTACCTGGCGGTCTCCGGCCGGATGCACCCGCGCTCAATTTTGCAAGGGCTGCTGTGGGGAGAGGCCCCGGAAACGGCCGCTCAGAACAGCCTGCGTAACGCCCTCTCTAACTTGCGCAAACTGACCGGCGATTATCTGGTCATCACCCGGCAGACGGCCGTCATCAACCAGGCGTCGCCGGTGTGGTTAGATGTGAAGACGTTTCAGGAACGCGCGCGGGCGGGGGCGGCAGACGGCCGTTTGTCCCCCGACGACGTATCGGCGCTGGAAACGGCCGTTTCCCTCTACAGCGGCGAATTTATGGCCGGTTTCAGCCTGGACGACGCCCCCGCCTTTGAAGCGTGGCTTCTGGGCCAGCGGGAGCGGCTGCGCCTGCGCTACCTGCAAACCCTGCACCGGCTGGTCAGCCATTACGCCGCCGCCGGGCAGACCGAACAGGCTGTTCTCCTGAACGGCCGTCTGCTGGCCGTTGAACCGTGGCGGGAAGAAGCTCACCGCCGCCAGATGGAACTGTTGGCCCGCGCCGGGCGCTGGAGCGAAGCCCTGGCCCAATACCAGACCTGCAAAGAACTGCTGGGACGCGACCTCGGCGTCTTCCCCATGCCGGAAACGATCAGCCTGTACGAACGCATCAAAACGGCCCGCGACGCCCCCTGGCACAACCTGCCGCCCCATCTTCCGCCATTGGTGGGCCGGGAAGCGGCGCTGGCCGAACTGGTCGCCATACTGCGCCGCCCCGACTGCCGCCTGCTGACCCTCACCGGGCCTGGCGGCGTGGGCAAAACGCGGCTGGGGCAGCAGTTGGCGCTCCGGCTGGCCGGTGATTATTTGAACGGCATCCGCTTCGTGCCCTTAACGGCCGTCCCCGACCCCGATTTCCTGGCAACGGCCGCCGCCGCCGCCCTGGGATTGAGCCTGGAGCCACAACCGTTGCCCCGCGAACAACTGCTCGACCACCTGCGCCAACAGGAACAACTGCTGCTGCTGGATAATTTTGACCATTTACTGCCCGGCGGCGACCTGCTGGACGCCATCCTGCAAAACGCGCCGGATGTCAAGCTCATCGTCACCTCCCGCCAGCGGCTCGACCTGCGCCAGGAGTGGCTCTTTGCCCTGGACGGCCTGCCTTATCCCCCGGAGGAAGCCGCGCCGGAAGCGCTGGGAGATTTTCCGGCCGTCCGGCTGTTTGCCCAACTGGCCCGCCACGCCCGCCACGACTTCGCCCTGGCGGATGAGGCGGCCGGGGCGGCCCGGATTTGCCGCCTGCTGGCGGGGCTGCCCCTGGGCCTGGAACTGGCCGCCGCCCAGGTATCCCATCTCGGCTGTGACCAGATTGGGAGGGCGATTGAGCGTAATCTGGATGCGCTGGCCGTTTCTTGGCGTAATGCGCCGCCACGCCACCGCAGCTTACGGGCCGTTTTTGACCAATCGTGGCCGCGCCTGACCCCGGCAGAGCAGGCGGTGTTCCGGCGGCTGGCTGTTTTTCGGGGCGATTTCTCACTGGCGGCAGGGACGGCCGTTGCCGGATTAACCCCGGCTATTTTGACTGCGCTGGTCGCCAAATCCTTCCTGCGGCCGGTGGGAGACGGCCGTTACGACGCCCACGAAATTTTGCGCCAGTACGCCGCCGAACGGCTGGCGGCCAATCCGGCCGAACAGCAGGCGGCGGCGCAGGCGCACACCCGCTTTTTTGCCGCGCTGATGGCGGGGCAGGAAAACCGTTTCACGACGGCGCTGGCCGAGGTAACGGCCGTTCTGACCCCGGAGATCAGCCACATTCGCGCCGCCTGGCAGACGGCCGTAGCCGGGCAGGATTGGGACAACGTGGCGGCCATGATGGGCAGTTTGCACCGCTTTTATGAAGCGCAAAGCTGGTTTCAGGAGGGCGGCGACCTGTTCCAACAGGCGCTCATCGCTGTGGTTGCCGCCGAACCGCCGCGCCCGGCCGTCCGGGCGCGGCTGCTGGCGCACAGGGCCGGTTTGCTGGCGCGGCTGGGGCAAATTGCGCCGGCGCAGGAGATGGCGGCGGAAAGCGTCCGCCTGCTCCGGGCGCAGGGCGACCGGCCGGGCGTGGCGCTGGCGACCAATATCCTGGGCATCACCCAGATTTATGCGGGCGCGTTTGCGGAGGCGGAACAGACGATCCGATCTTGCATTGATCTGGTTCGCCAATTGGGCCAACGAGCGGAAATTGTACGGCCGTTAGCCAACCTGGGCAGCGCCTGCGCCCGGCAGGGCAAGTATGAAGCCAGCATGGCCGCTTTGCAGGCGGGGTTGGCCGTTTGCCGGGAGATTGGCGACCGTCGCGGCGAGGCGCTTTTCCTGAACAACATCGCCGCCAACTTTTTGATGCGTCACCAGAAGGGACCGGCACGGCCGTATCTGGAAGCCTGCCTGCCCATTTGCGATGAAATCGGCTTTGAGCAGGTAAAATTGGTCGCCCTCTACAATCTGGGCGAGATTTATCTGGCGGATGAGAACCTGGCCGGGATGGCGGCGGTTTGCCGGCAGGCCGTCGCCATCGCCCGCCGCCTGAATGATCGCCCCAACCTGGCCCGCGCCTTGAAAATGGTCGGGGTGGCGCAGACGCGGCTGGGTGATTATCATTCTGGCTGGGCCTCGCTGCGGGAGGGGTTGGACGCGGCCCAGGAGACAGGCGTCATCCCCGCGATCATAGATGTGTTGGACGGCGTTGTTGATTGGCAGATCGCCGTCGGGCGGCCAATGGAAGCGGCGGCGCTGCTGCGGTTGATTGCCGCCCACCCGGCGGCGGAGTCCCAATACCGGGATCGGGCTAGGGAGCGGTTGGCCCAATTGGGCCAACCGCCCCCCGCAGCGGCGGCGGATGAGGAACGGCCGCTCGACGAGGCGGTGCGCCGGCTGCTCTACCATCCGCATGGGGGATAACGTGGGCGGCGGCTCAGCATGAAGGATGAAGCCCGCTTACAGGATAAATCAAATGCAAATTTCGTTGATTGTGGCCATGGACAGGAACCGGGTGATTGGGCGGAACGGCCGTCTCCCCTGGCATTTCCCCGACGACATGAAATGGTTCCGTCGGCAGACAATGGGCAAACCGGTCATCATGGGGCGCAAGACGTATGAGAGCATCCCGGCGCGGTTTCGGCCTCTGCCGGGGCGGCATAATATTGTCGTTACCCGCAACCGGCTGTATCAGGCTGAAGGCGCGGCTGTTGTTCATACTGCGGCTGATGCGTTGGCCGCCGCCGGGGAGGCGCCGGAACTGATGGTGATTGGCGGCGTACAACTGTATGCCCGGCTGCTGCCCCAGGCTGACCGGCTCTACCTGACGCTGATTGATGCCGAGTTTATCGGCGATGCATATTTCCCCGAAATTGACCCGGCCGAATGGCAAGAAATCTCGCGGCAACGGCATGAAGTAGACGGCCGTCACGCCTACCGCTTTAGCTGGGTTATTTTAACACGCGTCGTTTGACTCCCCTCTGTGACTGATAGACAATTCCCCACTAAATTTTCAGGGAAGAAATCTATGCGCTTACATCGCCCACAATTGATTGGTTTGCTTGTCTTTTTGTTTGTGCCGCTGACCTGGCTGGCCTGGCAGTGGCAGCAGGGGGAGGAGGCGGCCCAGGCGGCCGTTTTGCCTACCCTGACGCCGACTGCGCTGCCGGTCAAACTGGCAACTGTTACGCCCATCCCACCGACGAACACGGCCGTTCCCACCCCAACACTCACTGCCGCCACAACGCCCACAGCCACGCCCACTAACACCCCTATCCCCACGGCCATGTCCTCGCCGACGTTGACGCCGACGAATACGGCCGTTCCCGTTAGCCGCACCTGCCCCGACCCAGCCCCGCTCAAACCGTTTTATGACCGCTACACCATCGCCAACGACCGCTGGCCCGCGCCCGACCCGGCATTGGCCGCGCCTCATTTCTGGCTGGCTAAGCCGTTTCCCGGCGGCGGGCGGTTCCTGATCAACCAAAATTTTCCCTATGGCTACGATTTGAACGGCCGTCTTCTCCTGCATAACGCGGTAGATTCGGCCGAGCCGCTGGGAACGCCGGTGCTGGCGGTGGGGGACGGCACGGTTATCGTGGCTCAGGATGACCTGAATGAGTGGTACGGCTGGCGCTGTGATTGGTACGGCCATCTGGTTGTGATTGAGCTGGATCAAATGTATAGGGGACGGCCGTTATACGCCCTCTACGGTCACGTCCTCAACATCACGGTTGAAGCGGGCCAGCGCGTGCAGACCGGCGACCAGGTGGCCGAAGTTGGCTTTGGCGGCGCGGCCACTGCGCCCCATTTGCACTTTGAACTTCGCGCAGACACAAACGAATTTAACGCAACCTTAAATCCCATGTTGTGGATTAGTCCCGGCGCGACGCGGGGTGTGATTGTCGGCCGTCTGCTCGACCCGGAGGGGCGGCCCTGGCGCGGCGTCGGGTTGAGCCTGATTGGGTTAAGCGGAGAAACCAGCGGCGGCAATACCTGGACATATCTGGATGACCCGATGCACCTTATCAACCCTGACCCCGGCTATGCCGAAAATTTCGTTTTTGCCGATGTGAAGCCGGGCGCGTATGAAGTGTACACTAAAGTGCAGGGTGTCGAGTATCGCGCTTCCGTACAAGTTCCCGCGGGCAGCGTCGGTGTTGTGGAAATCGTCACGGAGACGTACAAAACCCCTACCCCGGCGCCACCGCCCACGCCGGCGGGATGATGTATCTCGGATTAGCCCAGCGTGTCAAACCGTTTACTCCCCTCAATTTCCAGGATGAAATCGGCGCCGAATGCCTGGGCCGGGGTGGGCGTTCCGGCAGGGGCCTGACCGGCCAGGATTTTTTCGACGATACGCACCCCGGCAGCGGCCGTTAACCGGTACCCCTCCATCGTTTCCAGCCATGCCTCTGCTTGCTTGCCGTCGCCATTGGCGGCGCGGGCGTAGATGTAGCTTTTGGCCGTTTGTCGGGTCTGTTCGCCCGGCCCCGTCACCCGGCGGGCGACAATGGCCTGTGCCAGCCGCCGGATGGGGCCAACGGCCAGCAGACCGCGCGCCAGGGGCATCAGCCGCGCCTGCATGGGGGTGACGCGCATGGTGTTGTAGGTGGTGATGTTGGGAATGCCGGTTGTGCGGTACGCTGTTGCCAGGTCGCCCCAGGGGATGGGGGCGGCCGTGCGCTGTTTGCCGTTGTTGAAGGTGAAATTTTTGGCTCCCTGGCCGAGGGGGATGTGCTGGTAACGGCCGTTTCGCCGCACAATGCTTCCCTTTTTCAGCGCGGGCATAGATTCCAGCATCGTGTTTGTCGTCCCTGCGCTGACGCTGCCCGGGGCCATGAACGCCAGTTCCAGGTCTGCTGCTCCCGGTAGTTTGTCGGCCACGTACCGCGCCAGGCAGTCCGTAGGTACAACGTCAAAGCCCACGCCGGACATGAGCACGATGCCTTTCTCCCGCGCCTGTTTGTCGTAACGGAACGTATTCTCGAAAACGGCGATTTCGCCAGTGATGTCTACGTAGTGGGTTGACCCGGCCAGGCAGGCGCGTATCATCGGGTCGCTGGTGATAGCAAACGGCCCGGCGGCGTGGAAAACGAGGTCGAAGGGGGCGACGGCCGTCACCAACTTATCCCCATCATCCAAATCCAAAGCCAGCCAATCCAGACCGAATTGATCGGCTAGCGGCGCTAATTTAGCCACATTGCGCCCCGCCAAAACAGGCTTGTGCCCGCGCCGTACCGCTTCCTCAATCACCAATCGGCCGGTGTAGCCATACGCGCCATAAAGTAACCAGTTTGCCATCTTCCTACCTCCGCTTGAGTTTATTGATTGATCCTCCCGGAGATTCTGAACCTCCGGGAGGATGATTACGATTGTAAAGCGAAATGGCAGAATGACTATTTATCGTTACAATTCATTCATCTTTCCGGGCAGCGGGTAGGCGGCAGGACACCGTTTTCTGCCTTCTTTCTTTTGCCGTAACTGCTCAGGCAGAACTAGACTTTTGAAGTTTCCACTCTGGAATCGCTTCTCTGTGCCGATCGAAACTTCAAAAGTCTTAACGGAGGCATCATGCTCTTTGTTGATAATCAAAACCACACCGACCCGCGCACGAATCTGGCAATTGAAGAACATCTGCTGCGTAACGCGCGCGTGGACGAGCCTATTTTGCTGTTTTACATCAACGAGCCGTCGGTCATCATTGGCCGGAACCAGAACACGCTGGAAGAAATTGACCCTGATTACGTTGAGGCCAACAGTATTCATGTCGTGCGGCGGCTCTCCGGCGGCGGCGCAGTTTATCACGATTTTGGCAACCTCAATTTCAGCTTTATCACCAACGGCAAGGAAGATTTGCACAACTTTGCCAAGTTCACCGACCCTGTTATTCATGTCCTGCGCGATTTGGGCGTTGACGCTGCGCTGCATGGCAAGAGCGATATTTTTGTGGCCGGTAAAAAGGTGTCGGGCAACGCGCAGTATCTGACGCGCGGCCGGATGTTCAGCCACGGCACGCTGCTGTTTGATTCTAATTTGGAGGAACTGCTGAAGGCGATTAACCCGCGCCGGGTGAAGATTGAATCGAAGGCGGTGCAGTCTATCCGCAGTTTTGTGACCAATATCCGCGACCATTTGCCGGAAGCGATGGATATACGCCAATTGAAGCAGGCGATTTTGCGCGGCGTGTTTGCCGGCAGCGAGGTGGCAACGTATGATCTGACGGCCGATGATTGGGCACAAATCGAGCGGTATCGCGCCCAGCGGTACGATACTTGGGAGTGGAATATCGGCCGTTCGCCCAAATTTACGGTGCAAAAGAGCGAGCGTTTCCCCATCGGCAAGGTGGACGTGCGGATTGATGTGGCGCGGGGGCGCATCCAGGGGGTCAAAATCTACGGCGATTTTATGGGCAAACGGGAGGTGGCCGAGTTGGAGAATCGTTTGATTGGGCTGCGGTATGAACGGGGGGCGTTGGCAACGGCCGTGCAGCAAATGGAGATCGCCGCCTACTTCGGCCCCCTGGCCCCGTCCGACCTTCTAAAATTGTTGTATTAACCTGCCGTCAAATCGCGGAATCCTCCCAGAGGTTCCCAACCTCCGGGAGGATGGTTAATTTACGACGCCACCACCCAGCCCAACTGCTCCAACTGCTGCGGCGACGCGGCCAATGCCACCTGCGCGATGGCCTTGTAATCGGCCAGCCATTGGTCCAGTTCATCCAGCTTGGCGTCCCGCGTTTTTGTTGCCGTCTGCGCTTCGCCCCGTTCCTTATCCTGTGTCTCGCTGGCCGTGGCCACCGCCTCCACCAGCGCCGCTTCCGCTTCCAACTTCGTTTGGTCGTAGCTGTACGGAGTCATCGTCGCAATAAAGTCGGGGCTGCGCAGCAGGTTGTTGTAAAAGCGGCGCGCCTGATCCAGCCAGCCGCTCAGGCTTTGCTTGCGGGAGCCGCTCAACCCCAGCGCATTGCGCGCCGTTTCGTTGCCGCGAAAGGCGATGCGGGCGATTTTGAGGGCGGCGCTGTAGGCCGCGCCGGCCGCGTCCCATGCTTGCCGCACGGCCTGGGTCGCCTCGTACTGTTCGCCGTACTCCTGCTTTTGCTGTTCGTCCAGCGTTCGCGCCTCCTGGTACAGGGCGCGCGCCGCTTCCAGGCGGGTCTGGTCGTAGCCGAAGCTGGTGACTTTGGCCAGGATGTCGGGGTTGGACAGGCTGTTGTTGATGGCCAGTTCGGCGTCCAACAGCCGCTGGGCAATACTTTTGGTTGGCTTTGCCATGATAAAACCTCCTATGGGGTGATAAAATGCCCAAACCGGGCGGCCCAAAAGGGCTTGAAAATAACCGAATCAGAATGACGTTTTATCCCCGGAGGCCGGAAAAGGGTCTCAGGTGGATGAAACGCGGCTGAATCGGATGAAAAACAAGAGAATGGTCTGAAAATTAGGTGAAAAGTTGTCGTTTAGCTCCCCCTAAAGCTCATTTAATCGTTCCTGACACGCGTTGAGTCGTTCCTATGGCTCGTTGAGTCATCCCTAAAGCTCATTGAGCCGTTCCTGACACGCGTTGAGTCATTCCTAAACATTATTTGGTTATTCCTAAGGCTTGTTGGGCGGCTCCTAAGGCTCATTTGGTCATCCCTATGGCTCGTTTTGTTATTGTCGGGGATTATAGCGGGGAAACGGCCGTTTTGCACGCATTTTTTGTTGGGTTTTATGGGGGTTGGGCGGGGGAACGGTCTCTAAATAAATATTTAAGCAGGGTTCAATTATGCTGAAATCATCTTTACAATTAACCTGTTTTAACAGGTTTCCCTCTTTAGTGAGCGTCCATTAAATAAGTTCCCTGTTTTGAGACTGGAGACTGGTTAACTGGAGACTGGCAGTCTCCAATCTCCAATCCCTAGTCTCAGGAAGTAATTTTTAGATGCTCACTTAGCGGGGCATTTCAATGCCCCGTGATGGCGGCCATATTGTAAAGATTAATTGTTCAGTTTTGAACCATGCCCTTTTTTCGCTCTTTGCTGTTTTGTACCTTTGATTAGGGTTCCTGACACTTTTTCACTCAAGCCGCATTCCCAGCGACTTTTACCACACTGGAACTGGCTAATCTTTCCCCTATAATTGTATTGGACAATTCATCGTGGAACAATTTCTTGGTCTTTTTGAATCTGAAATATTGTACGATCAAGAGAACGCCAACACTAAGGCCGTACAAGTAAAGCACAACGGTCCTCATGATATTTCTCCACAAGGCGCGCAGATAAGAAATACGTTCCCCTTCTCTATCGGTTATCTGCAACTTCAATATTCGTTTGCCAATAGTGCCTTGCCATTGCGACGATTCCATAATTGGAAAGACCACGACATATATGATGATCGTAAGAATTGCTCCTACCTCATCAGCAATGGCAAATGCTATTCCCGTTAAAATGAATAAAAAGAGCTGGTCAATAAGCATAGCCCCGGCTCGTTTCAGCGTGACCGTTTTGTAGTACTTTTCTCGCCAATCAACAGCTATCGGCGACGATTCTCTTGCTTTACTCGTAGTC
Source organism: Chloroflexota bacterium (assembly GCA_024275635.1). Classification (GTDB taxonomy): domain Bacteria; phylum Chloroflexota; class Anaerolineae; order Promineifilales; family Promineifilaceae; genus JACKCC01. The sequence continues at coordinate 34,605 of JAJRYT010000114.1, forward strand.
TGACTGTTGGATGTTCCTGAAGCAGCCTTAAAATCAGGGGTGTTTTCCACTTTCGTAGCAGACGATAGTTGCAATGCTTCATCTACTGGAGAAGCTGCCCTTGGTTGACTCGTAGTCTGACTCTGAGATGTTTCTAAAGTAGCCTTAAGCTCAGGAACGCTATCCATTTCCACAGCAAGCGATGGCTGCACTGCTTTACTTTGAGCCAACTCGTTAATCGAATCGTAAATATCGCTTGCCACAGCCATCGCCGCATCATCAGGGCTGTTCCAGAATTGTTTATTATTCAGTGGTTGTAGATTCTTTGGCAGCACATCCAGGCTGTTAAAAGGGGTTGCCGTCCACATGCAGTTACGAACGAGTATCGGAATCATGACAGTCTCATGATTATTGTGTTTTTCAATCACCGTTTGATTTCGGCGGTAAATTCCATCGTCATCAATGAAATCAACACTAATAAGAGCGAGTACGATATCTGCATCAAATAATCGTTGTTTATATTCTGCTCTATCCGCTCCACTGGGGACATTGAAATCACTATTCACCTGAATGGGTATCGCCGAATTTCTGATGATGGGCGAAAGATGCTTTTCGATCCCTTCGCAGATATCCTGGTCTTCCAGCGCTGCCAATAGATACACTTCAATGTTTCTATGCTGAGAATCGCGAGTTTCTGTAATCGTCATAAAAGTAACTCCTTCATTTTTTTGATTGCCTTAGGGCACGTTCGTTTATAACTTTGGCGTTTGAAAAATTGTAACCAGGTAATTGGTAACTGGTAATTACCTGGTTACTCAATTACCAATTACCAGCAAACTGCAAAGTTAATTTTGAACGAACCTTTAGAATAGCAGGCCCTCTTATTTTTGATTCGACCGGCTAGTACCTTAACTTTATGATTTTGTAGGGTGAATTTGCAATTCGCCCAGGCTGGCGATTTACAAAATCGCCCTACATTTTTAGAAGGTTACGGTACTAGATCGCTAGGACAAGACGTGGGGGTAATCACTTGTCAATAATTGGAAAAGGCGCGGCGTCATATTTCGCCGCTCAACGTGGGCAATAAGCGCCATGATTTTGGTCGTCTTAGCTTCACTACCCTCTAAATTCTCATAATCAATATCTAGATCAAAAGCAACTTGTTTCACCTCATTTACACTCAGCCTATCACCGAGTCGCTTGCGTAATTCATTTTGGGGCATGACCGGAACCTCAAATAGTTTCTCTTTAATTGGCGCGATATGAGAAGTATTTGCCTTGTTGGGTACGGCCGTTGACTTTTTCAAGATATGATCAACGAGATCCTCAACACCTTTGGCAATTTCGGTAAATGCATCGTCGCGATTGGGGTATTCTGTGACTGGCGTCGCATTGCGGGGAAGCGCCTGCAGATTGGTGTACGGTTGGCTGCTCCAATCACACTTACGGAGTATGATCGGCACCACGTAAGCCGTTCCCTCTTCATGGCGTTTCATAGCTGACTTGAGTTCGTTATCCCAGATAGAATCTGAGGCGATGAAGTCAACACTTATCAAGAGTAAGATGATATTTGCCTTGTTTAATTCAGACATAATGGTCTGATCCCGCTCCTGCCCACCCAGAAGCTCCCTGTCGTTCCACGTCTGGATTTTTGAGGAACGCTTTAATACCTTTAAGTGCTTATCCAATTCCTTTTTCAAATCTTCGTCTTCATGGACATAAGAAATAAAGACGGAAACGCCGGATTGGGAACCTTCTATCATTATGAATACCTCTGGGATTTAATTACTTTGCTTGGGATGGTTGTGCGCAACTTAGAGATTTTCATTATATACTCTGGATACAAAACTGCAAGCCGGCGCTCGGTAACGAGCCGCCGCGGCCAGCTTAAACGCTGCCTGAGTATTGTTAACCTGCGCCGGGCGTCGGATACTGCCAGGTGTCGGATAGCTGCCAGGTTAACCGTCAATTAGGACGAAAAACCGGCAAAATGGGCAAAATATGATGAGATTTGGGATTTTATTGGGCTTATTGGCTGGATACCCCCCCGATGGGGAACCATTCCGACTCCAAAAACATTCACAATAAGCAAGGGGGCGTATAAGAGATTAGAAAAGTATTAAGGGTTCGCTTTGTTTCCGTGTTGTTTATGTTTTTTGGGGGGAAAACGGCCGTCCCCCCCATCATTTCCCATACAAAAAGCGATAAACCACATACCCGGTATAAATCCGCTCAATATACAGCCGCGTTTCAGCGAAATTGACCGTTTCCAGGTATAAATCATGGTCATTCCCCGCCTCCTCGTACCAGATGGCGGCGTTGCCCGGCCCGGCGTTGTAAGCGGACAGCGCGGCGGCGGTGAAGCCGTCGAAGGCGCGTAACTGCTGATCCAGGTAGTAGCTGCCAAAAGTCAGACCCACGTAAGGCTTAAACAGGTCGTCATTTTCATAATCAGGCCAGGCCAGCCGCTGGGCGATGTAGGCGCCGGTGTCGGGGATGACCTGGGCCAATCCCTGCGCCGCTGCGCCGGAGCGGGCGAAGCTCTCAAACAGACTCTCCTGCCGCACCAGGGCGAATTGCAAGAGGGGGTCGTAGCCGTGTTGTTCAGCCAGGGGCAGGATGAGGTCGGCGTAGTAAGCGGGGTAAGCGAGACGGCCGATAAACATTGGCGCGTCAAACACGGTCTGGTTGGTCAGTTCAAGGACGGCCGTAGCTGCCAGAATAGAGGAGCGGTAAAGGCCCAGGTCGCGGAAGGCGAGGGCGAGCTGGTAGCTGAGCAAGGCGTCATCGGCGGTGTCGGCGCGGAGGGATTCCAGTTCTCGTTTCGCTTGTTCCCACAAGCCAGCCCGCCACAATTTTACGCCGATGATGAAGCGGGTATCTTCGACCAGCGCGTCGGATAGCGCGGAGACGTTGGTTTCCGGTTCCAGTTCTAACCAATCGCGCAGCCACGCTTCGGCTGCGGAACGGCCGTCATCCTCATCAGGCAGGTTCAAATCCGGCACAGGCGGGAAGGGGCCCGCTGCATTAGCCAGGTCGCGGGCGCGCAGCGGATAGTAGTTGGGAGCAGGGGCTAAAGCGAAAGCGAGAGCAAGCGGGTCAGTGGGGGTGATGGTTGTGGTTGCCGAAATTGTAGCCGTGGGTGTGATGGTCAGCGTGGCGGCGACGGTCGATGAGGGAACGCTGGGGCCGGTTTTGAGCAGCCAGACGAGCGATGCCGCGCCGTATTGGGCTTCGGGGTAATTTTGGCTGGCTTGCTGCCACAAAGTGACGGCCGTTTCCCCATCTCCCCGCCTCTCCGCCAAAAAACCGGCCCGGAACAATGCTTACGGCGCGTCTTCGTGCCAGGGATACTTTTCGGCCAATGATTGGTAAAGGGTGATAGCTGTCTCTGTGCCTCCCAATCGTTCCATCAACGCCGCCGCCCACCAGGCGGCGAAGGGGGCGTCCGGGCCGTCGGGGAATTGGGCGGTGTAATCGAGGTAAAGGGTGACGGCCGTTTCCGCTTGCCCGGCGCGGGCCATCATTTTAGCCCGTTCCAGCAGCGCGCCCGCCGGCTCGATGGCCGCGTAAGCGTCCAACTGCGCCTGCGCCGCCGCCAAATCCCCCAGCGCCTCATACGACCAGGCCAGGTAAAGGTAGGCGTCGGCGCGGAAGTCGTCCGGGTTGGCGGCCAGATAGCGTTGGAAGGCGGCGATGGCCGGGTCGTAGGCGTTGGCGTAATAATCCACCAGCCCGCGCTGGAATTCGTCCACCGGCACGCCGGCCTCGACCAGGGCGACGAGGGCCAGGTAGCTTTCGTAGGCGCGGGGGTAGTCGTTGACGCCGGTCAGGTAGCGCTGGTAGGCGGCGCTGGCATCGCCGGCATTGAGGACGGCCGTTCCCGCCAGGTAAGTCATCTGCCCGCGCGTGTTTTCGGTGATGGCCAGATCGTGAATGGCGTCATACTGGGCGGCGGCGGCGGCGTAACTCTCGCCTGCCAGGTACAAATCGGCCAATGTTTGCCGGATGGCGATGTGGGTCAGCCGGTGGGCGGGCGCGTCCAGGGCGGCTTCGTAGGCAGCGACGGCCAATTCTTGGCCGTTGGCCGTTTCCCGTTCCCCCAGCGCCAGATAATCGGCGGCAATACGCGGCTGGACATAGGCGGCCATTTCCGGGTTGGCGGCCAGATAGGCTTGATAAGCGGCGATGGCGTTCTGGTAATCGGCCGTGCCGTCGAGGGACAAGGCCAGTAGGAATCGGGTTTCGGGGGGTGGGTTATTGGTAATTAGTAATTGGGTAAATGTGTCGGCGGCGGGGGCGAAACGGCCGTCTTGCAGGTAACTTTTGCCTAAATTGAGCAGCGATTCGGTTTGTTGGGCGTCGGTTAGCGCGCCGGGTTGGCTGAGGCTGGATTCAAATTGGGAAACGGCCGTTTCCCAATCGCCTTCCGCCAGAGCCTGCTCGCCCAGGGCGATGCGGGTGGCGGGCAGCGGCGTGGCCGTCGGCGTGGGGCTGGGCGTGAAGGTGGGCGACGGGCCGATAGTGGGCGGCGGCGGGTCGGTGGGCAGGCCAGGGATGAGGGTAGGCGTGGGCTGGGCAGCGGCGGTTGGCTCTTGCGCCAGCGGGGTGGGCGCGGACGGCGCGTCGGCGCAGGCGGCCAGCAGCCAGAGCAGGAGGAGAATGATGAATGGTGAATGATGAATGATGAATGATGAATACGGCCGTTCACCATTCACCATTCGCAATTCATCATTCATTACTTCCTCTTCGTCCGGTTAGCAGTTCCAGCCCCAGGTACAGGGGAGCTAACTGTATCAGTCCCAGCCAGACGAGGATGATGGCAGCGCCTGTTTTAATCGTGCTGATCTGAGTCTGGAGGCCGGCGCGGGATTGGCGGATGGCGTCGCTGAGTTCGGTAACGAGGCGAATGTAGTCGTCTATTAAAGCAGGAAGTTCGGCGATACGGCCGTTAATGTTCTCCAAATCCCCGGCAATTGTTTCCATGTCCGCGCTGATGGCAGCCAGATTTTCGTCGGCAACAGCCATTTCCGCTCCCAGATTTTCCAATCGTTCCGGCAGGCCGTCCATGCTGCTGCCCAGGCTGATGACGGTTTCGTCGAAGGGGACGGAGGGATCGTAGTTGATGCCTAAATCGTACTGGATTTTGAAGCCGAGGATTTCTTGGTCAATGCGGAATTTGCTCAGGGTGACGAGGGTGCTGTCAATAACGGCGGCGGCTTCGGCCATATTGGGGATGGCGGCCTGCATGGTGCGGATGCTGGCGGGGACGTCTTCGCTGGTAACGGCCGTCACTTCATCCAGTAACGGCCGTGTCTCCTCCATCGTCGTCCCCAAATCGGCCGCCAATGCGCTGACCGAATCCAGACCGTTGTTGGTCTCTTCCACCGTTCTTTTGGCCAGCGCCAGCGAATCTTGCACCGTATCCAGGCTTTCGACCGTCAGGGCCAGTGTGTTGTCCAAACTAGCGCCGACGGCGTTAATTACGCTGGGCGCTTTTCGGGTTCCGGCAATGCTCAAGGCCACACCGATTAAGCTGATGAGGATGATAACTGTGCCAATCAATTTGCGAATCATGTGCTTCTCCTGATGTGCTGCGTAATACTCGGTTTGTCCACAGAATGTGCGTTATGCGCGTTGATTTTTTGCCACGAATTTCACGAATTGCACGAATTAAAACCGTCTAAATTCGTGCAATTCGTGAAATTCGTAGCAGAGATTTTTGATTGCGGCTCTGCTGCGATATGTATTTACGCAGCACGTTCGTACAATGTTTGCCGCCGCCGCCGAAATTCTGGGGAATCGCGCAGGTCGGCGCTGTGGCTGAACTGGTCAATGCTGCCGGTTAGCAAGTATAGCCAAACATCGCGCGGAAAGCAGGCCAGTTTTTGCCGGATCGGTTCCAGTTGGCCCAATCCGTCGCTAAAGAGCGCGCCCTGCGTTACGCCGAGTAGATGCTGCTGGGCGAAGTGGTAAAACATCTCATTCAATTTGAGGCCGGGAATAAATTTAGGCATTGACACTCTTGTAGTCAAGTAGTCGGGTGGTCAGGTATCTCTCGAATTCCTAATCTCTAGTCGCCAGTCTTTAGCTGGTAGACAGCGCCGGTTACTCCTTCGTATTGGAGGTTGGCGAGGGTTTGGGCAACGGCCGTTCTATCCAGTTCCCCCGTATTGGCCGTCAATTCTAACGCCTGCCATAACAGTTGAAACGCATCGTAAGCCGAAGCGGCATACGGCCCGGCCGTTTCGTCAAACGGGGTGACGGCCTCGTAAGCCTGGGTGAAATCGGCGGGCAGCAGGGCCGGGTCGTATTGGCCGATGGGAGCCTCTCCGGCGGGGAGAAAGGGCAGTCTGGCGGCGGCGTAGATGGGCGCGGCGGCCTGTGTCGTGTCCGGCTGCCAGTGCCCGATGACGGCGACGACGGCCGTATCAATGACGAGCGATTGGGCAACTTCCTGCGCCAACTCCGGGTCGCCGCCGTCGTCCAGCGCCACTAGAGCTACCCGATAGCCGCCAATTCCGCCCGCTGCATTAATCTGGCGCACCGCCAGCCGGGCGCTGTAAATCACATCATATCCCACCGCCCGTTGCTGCCCCTCAAACGGCGCAACCAGGCCGATTTTGACGACAGGGGCGACGCTGGCGCAACTTGTGAGGAGGGAAAGGATTAATAGATTAAAGATTAAAGGATTGAAGATTGAAAATTGAAGATTGGACGATATTTTAATCATTAATCCCCAATCTTCAATCTTTTCAACGACAACGTTCCACATTAGCCAGATGCTCCTCATAGGTGATGCTGAAAACGTGGCTGCCGGGGGTAACGGCCGTACAGTCCACGACGAAAAAAATAAATTCAGTTTGTGTCGGTTCGGCGACGGCTTGCAGAGAAGCCAGCCCCGGATTGGCGATGGGGCCGGGCGGCAGACCAGCAGTGGCGTAGGTGTTGTAGGGGGAGTCCAGCGCCAAATCTTCCAAATAGAGCGGCGTTTTCCACCATTGGCTCGTATCCGGTTGGTAGCCGAGGGCGTATTGGATGGTGGGGTCGGCTTCCAGGCGCATCCCCTGATGGAGACGGTTGAAGAAGACGCTGGCGATGAACGGCCGTTCCCCATCCACTACCGCCTCCCGTTCCACAATCGAAGCTAAAACGACCGCCTCGCGCAGGGATAACCCGTTCACGCCAAACGCCTGCCGCAGCGCCGGGGTCACGCGGCGGCCAAAATTTTGCAGCAGCGCGTCTACCAGATAAGCAGCGTCGGCGTCGGGTGGGACGCGGTAGGTGTCGGGGAAAAGATAGCCTTCCAGCGTGGCATCCTGTGGCAGGGAAGCCAGAAAATCATAGGTGGAGAGGTCAAAAGGAGCTTGTCTTCGTGTAATCATTAGGAATTGATCGGCATCAATGGCTGCGGGGCGGGTTTCGGCCAGGGAGGCGGCCATCTCTTCCAACCGCCAGCCTTCGACGAAGCGCAGTTCGATTTCTCGTTTACGGCCGTCGGTCAGCGCGGCGGCCAGTTCGGGGATGCTCATTTGTGGTGAGAGGGTGAAGTCGCCCGCCTCAAGCTGGGCGTCCAGGCCGTGATAGCGGGCGTAGCGGCGGAACAGGTCGGCGTCGTTGAGCAGCCCGGCGGCAGACAGGTTGGCGGCGATGGAGTCGGCCGTTTCTCCGGGGGCGATGGTGAAATCGACGGGTAAGCTGCCATCCCCGGCTGGCTTTTGTAACTGTTCTTGCCGCGATGACAGCCAGGTTTGCAAGTAGATGCGTTCGATAGGATTGAGGGCGGGGTTGTTTGTGGTGGGAGCGGCGCGCAGGATGAGGAGGAGAACGACCGCGCCCAATCCTGCCAGCGCCGTCAGCCCTCCGCCGGTCCGAATCCAACAGCCAAGTCGTTTTTTGTTGATGAAGCCCTCCGTTCTCGTAACCCGTTTTCCGTAATCCGTGCTTTGTACTTAGACGATGGTTTACGGATTATGGTCTACGGATCACCGATGCGCGTCCAAATAATTTTGCAAAATAAACGCCGCCGCCACCGCATCCACCCGCGCTGTGGCCTTTTTGCCACGAATGTTGCGGGCGCGCAGACTGGCTTCCGCTTCTACCGTCGTCAGGCTCTCATCCCAAAATTCAATGGGGATGGTGAGGCGCTGCCGCAAATCGGCGGCGTAATTGCGCACCCAGGCCGTTTTTTGGCTGTCCGCGCCGCCCAGGGTGATGGGCAGGCCGACGACAAGCAGGGTGATTTTTTGCTCGGCGATGATGGCTTGGTAGCGGGCAAAATCTTCCACCCGCGATTTGCGTTTGAGGACGGCATATGATTTGGCAATCAGCTGCAGCTCATCGCTGACGGCGACGCCGATTCGTTTTTCGCCTAAGTCCAGGGCCATGATGCGGCCTTTGAGTTCAAACATCATAATTAAGGATTGATGATTGACGCTGCTTTAATCATCAATCTTCAATCTCGAATTTTCCCAGATAACGGCCGTTTTCACTTGCCGCTTGCCCTACGGTTGTCCGATTCCGGGTGAGAAAAAGAAGTGTAACGGCCGTTCTCCTACCTGACAAGAGTCCCGCCAAAAGATTAAACCAAAATGAACCGGATAAATTAGGCCAGTCCATCTGATCCATTACCGCAGGAGTATGGAGATTGGGAGATTTAATCTCTTAATCTCCCAATCGCTTCCTTCATTCACCGGGCCGGATGTTGGTTTGAATGCGGCTGGTTAAATAGGGCAGGCGGTGGAACCAGAGCGGCCGGATTTCAATTTCGGGCGGCGCTTGCAAGGGTAACTGCCGGTTAAGATAGGCGACGGCCGTTTCCGTTTCTTGTCCGGCGATGGCTTTCAAGTCGGCGGCTAACTCCATCTCAATCGCCATCATTCCTTCGCCAGTCATCAGGAAAGTCACATTACCAGCCTCGTCGGCGCTGACGACCTGGCTTTCGCCAAACCGGATGCTGTCGGGAACCAGGCTGAAGCCGGGCGTTATCTGTCGGGCCAGGGCTTCGTATACCAGACCAGAGGCGGCGGTGGTATCAACGGCCGTCCCTTGCAGCGCCGCTTCCATTTCCACGCCCAGCCGTTCGGTCTGCTCACCTACCGCGTGCGAAAATCGTTCGCTGAATATCTCCACCACGCGCAGCGACTCCCGCGCTAAAAATTCCCGTTCCGTGATCTGGGTTTCCATTTCTGACAGGGCCACCGCTTGCAAAAATTGCAGCGCTTGTGAGCGCAGACGGGCGACATCAGCTTCAGAAACGGCCGTGACCGCTTGCACCGCCCCGCCTACCATTGGGGCCGGGTTACGGACTTTGACTCGTTCGGCCAGCGGTTCGGACAAAATCGTGATGGTTTCTCTGGTCACATTCCCCTGCGGGCCGGGTTCCAGGGCGATAACGTCTGTTTCGGCCGTGCCGCCGGCGACGCCCACAACGATCACTTCTTCTACAGTCTGGAAGGCGATGTCGCTGCCGTCGTTGGCGCGGATGATGGTTCCGGCGGGGATGGCGACCGTTTCGCTGGTGACGTTGGTGAAGACGATGCGCCCGCGGCCCGGGGCGGTGGGCACATCAATCACGCCTGTCGTTTCAATCTCGGTTTTCCAGGTTTGGGTGATGGTAAGCAGGCGGGCGGGGATGGTGTTTTGCGCGTAGTCAATATCGGAGAAGGTGGGGACGGCCGTAATTTGCTGAACGGCCGTCAGCGGTTGTACAATTGGTTCCAGCGTAATCGTGGCGCGGGGAACCAGATACAAAAAGGAGATAACGGCCAGCGCGCCAGCCACAAAAAAGAGCAAAATCGCCGCATACCGGATGAGCCATTGGCGCGGCGTGATAACCGGTGCGGGCAGCAGTTCCCCGTCATCGTCGGCCTCAGTCTGGTGCGGTTTGCCGTCGTCCAGCGGTTCGCCGTAGGTGGGCAGGCCCAGCCGTGCCTGCCGCCGCCTGCCGCGCCACCAGCCGCGGCGGCTCGTTTCCGCTTCGGCGACGCTGGCGAAGGCAGGCAGCCCCACCGCCCGCGCCTGTCGTGATAATTGGCGATTGGTTGTGACTAGGCCGACTTCAACCCGGTTCCTGTCCGCGTAACGGCGCAGGCGGATGAGAGAGAGGGGGGGGAGAACGGCCGTTTCTTCCTCCGGCAGGACAAACAACACCCGCTTTTCATCCGACCAATCCAGCCGATCACACACGGAGATGATGTCGTCGTCGGGGGTGAGGGAGATTACTTTCATTCTTGGTTCAAAAGCAGCGTAATAGCGAGAAGGTTAACCGCATCATAATTTTTTAACCGTTTTCGCAGCCAATACCCGTGCTCTACACCGACTAAAACTAACAATCGCTTTCCAGGATACTTTTGTACGGTTTGCAATACTACGTCGAGGAAATGCTGATTCCACCCATCCCAACCTTGTTGTTCCTTTGCGCCGTAAATTTCATTTTGGAGGGCATGTTTGGCTGCAAACAACGAATCGGTGAGGGGTGAATTTACCGCGACTGGGGAATCCCAAGTTTTCAAAAGTAGTTCAAGCAACGCGCTAACATAATTCCCAAAGGCTTCTTCCTTTTCGACATCAATTTCTTGAGCTTCTGATTCGCGTATCAGTTTAACAAGTTCAGAGAATTTTGGCTCGGCGGGTTCGAGAGGGACAACCACAGAATTATGTTTTTTCAGCAAGGGGAAAACGCTCTTTTGATACTCTTGCTTGATTTTTTGCTCTTTTTGTTGCGTCAGATCGCTGGAGGTGAGTTCCACAGCCAATACGTGCGGTTTAATGCCTTCGATGATTTCCGACAGTTTGGTGAAGCTATAATTGGCCACCGAATCATGAAATTGGTGCAGCGTTGCCAGTACGATTACTTCAGTTTTAATCATTTTAATGGGATGCGTATGGTGGACTCAAAGTCGTCGCAATTGATTTGTAAACTGTCTAGGGTGGGGTTGACACAAGTGTGTTGGTAAACCACTGCACCCGCACGATTTCCGCCGGAAGGGTCGCTGTCATATCGGAAGTAGAAAATATCGCCGTTATGGGTTGCTGCCCAGCCGTCGGCAACGTGGGAATCTATCCCCTGCTGTTGGATTTGCAGGAAGAATCCCTGGCCCGTCTGCTGCGCTTTCGAGGCGCAGGCAAACCCTGGCCCTGGATCATCTCCGACGCGGGTGATGCCGCAATCAACGGCCGTTTTCTCTGCATGATCGGCTAAAAATTTATGGAACACGGCCGTGTCATCCGCGCGTCCCGTCATAAACAGCAGCAAGATGACCAGCATACTTGCCAGTAATATTGTTCCCTGTTTCCAGCCCCATTTTTTCATATCTGCTTTCAGATCGGGTTGGAGCCGCCAGCCTGAAAAATCTCTTCCAGATAGCGGCGGGCTTTGTTGACTTCGTAATTGTAGAAAACCATGCTGATTCCGTAAAAGAGTATCAGGAAACTGAAAAAGAGGGTAAACGAACCTGCGCCGCCGTTGCCTGTTTCCGGCGAAACGAGGAAACCAAAGGATATGAATGCCCAAAAGGGGATGAACAGGGCCATGAAGCCAATAATGAAATAGCTCAAGCGCGTCGTGACCTCAATGCGGCTTGTGTTCAGGTCGTTGTGAATTTGACCGGTGATGATAGGCAGGAAGTTGTTGCGGTAATGAATGATGCGATTGATGTTGAATTTGCCGTTTTCTACTGTCCCCGCAAAAAATTTATGATCCCGTGAAAACCCCCAACGGAACAACTGGCGCGGTTCCACCTCTGCCGCCAGTCGTTGTTCCACCTCATGCGCTTGCAAATATGCCTTGATGGTAAACCGGGTGTAGGGAATGAGTAGAATCATGTTTTTGGATAGATTGGGGATTGGAGACTAATTCGCCCAGTCTCCAATCCCCAGTCTCCAGTCTCTAATTCAATGCTTTTTCAACCAATTCCGAAACCAGCGCCAACGCCTCCGGCAGCTTACTGGCGTCGCGGCCGCCGGCCTGGGCCATGTTGGGCCGCCCGCCGCCACCGCCGCCGACCATCTTAGCCACCTCGCGCACGATATCGCCCGCTTTCAGGCCACGTTTAATCAGGTCTTCAGTGACGGTAGCGATGATGAGGGGCTTGTTATTTTGGACGGTGGCGAGGACGGCCGTTCCCGACCCCACCTTGTCCCGGAACCAATCGGCCATCTCGCGCAGCCCATCCACATCGGCCACATCCACCTGCGCCGCCAGGACGTTGACGCCGTGTACCGGCTGCACCTGATCCAGCAGCGATTCAAACTGTCCCTGCGCCGACTGTCGCTGCAACTTTTCCAGTTCCTTTTGCAGGGCGCGATGCTCCGCAAGCAGGCTGTCCAGCCGTGACTCCAACTCATTCAGCGGCGCGTTGAGTTTGCGGGCGACCGCGTCCAGCGTATCCAACCGTTCGGCAATGAGTCTTTGCGCGCCGGGGCCGGTCACCGCTTCCACACGGCGCACCCCGGCCGACGACGCCCCCTCGCTGACAAAGCGAAATAGGCCGATTTCGGCCGTTTCGCTGACGTGCAGGCCGCCGCACAACTCGAAGCTGTAGGCATTCTCCGGCCCATCAGCGCCGATTTTGATGGTGCGTACGATGTCGCCGTACTTTTCGCCGAACAACGCCATCGCGCCCATGCCGATGGCTTCTTCCTGGCCCATGTAAGTCACGGCAACCGGGTAGTTGGACAGAATCGCCCGGTTGATGGCCGCTTCAATCTGACCCAGCGCGGCTTTGTTTACGGCCTCGTCGTGGGTGAAATCGAAGCGCAGCCGGTCGGGGGCGACCAGCGACCCGGCCTGGGTGACATGCGTCCCCAGATGGGCGCGCAGCTCTTTGTGCAGGACGTGGGTGGCGGTGTGGTTGCGGCGGATGTCCTGGCGACGGCCGTTATCCACAACCAACGTCACCGACTGCCCCACTTTCCACTGGCCACTTATCACTTCCCCCACATGCACAACCATGCCCGCTGCCGGTTGGCGCGTATCGTCCACGCGGAACTGGCCGCCCTCAAATTCGATGCGGCCCGTGTCGCTGACCTCGCCGCCGGATTCAACGTAGAAGGGGGTCACGGCCGTTGCCACTTCCACCTTCTCGCCTTTACCGGCCGATTCAACCCGTTTCCCGTCTTTGAACATAGCGATGATTTCGGAAACGGCCGTGCTGCCCGCATAGGGATCATACTCTACCCCGTTTTCTAACTGACCCGATTCCATTAATTCATACAGCGCATCGGCATACACATTTGCGCCCGTCTCGTATTGGCCGAACTTGCCCGCGCAGCTGGCCGCCGCATGGGCGTCACGCGCCCGCTTGAAGCCGGCTTCATCCACCGTAATGCCTTGCTCTTGCACCACGTCCCGCGTGATCTCCAACGGCAGGCCGTAAGTGGCGTACAAATCAAACGCCTGACCGCCGGGGATTTCCGTCGCCCCGCGCTGCTTCATCTCGGCTACGACCGCGTCCAAATGAGCCAGACCGGTGTCCAGCGTGCGCTCAAACTTGCGCTCCTCCTGGGTGATGGTGCGTAAAATATGTTCGCGGCGCAGCTTCAATTCCGGGTAAGCGCCGCCCATCTGGTCAATGTAAACCTGAGCGATTGCGGCCAAAAACGGCTCCGTGAAGCCGATTTTGCGGCCGAAGCGGGCCGCCCGCCGCGTGATCATCCGCAAAACATAGCCGGCGCCGCCGCTGCTGGGGCGCACGCCGTCGGCGATCATGAAGGTGGCGGCACGGCCGTGATCGGCAATGACCCGGTAGCCGACATATTTTTCAGCCCGCTGTTCGTTGGAATCGCCCAGCAGTTCCTGTACTTTGTCCATCGCCGGGGTGAAAAGATCGGTGTCGTAATTGCTGTTGCCGTTTTGTAGGATGCGGACGAGCCGTTCCAGTCCCATACCGGTGTCAATGGAGGGTCGGGGCAGCGGCGTCGTGCGGCCTTCCTCGTCCGTCTCAAACTGCATGAAGACGAGGTTCCAGACTTCCAGAAAGTTTTCGTCCAGGTCATCGTCATCGTTGAGCAGGCGGGGGTCAACTTTGTCCAAATCGCCGCGATAGTAGTGGATTTCGGAGCAAGGGCCGTTGGGGCCGATGTCGCCCATCTCCCAATAATTTTCTTTTTTGCCGAAGCGCAGAATTTTCTCCGATGGCAAATAGCGCCGCCACAGTTCAAATGCTTCGTCGTCGTCGGTGTACACGGTAGCCCACAACCGTTCCGGTTCCAGCCCGATGACCTGGGTGAGGAATGTCCAGCCGTAATCAATCGCTTCGGCTTTGAAGTAGTCGCCGAAGGAGAAGTTGCCCAGCATCTCGAAGAAGGTGTGGTGGCGCTGCGACGGCCCCACGTTCTCCAAATCGTTGTGCTTGCCCTGGACGCGCATCACTTTTTGGGCGGTGACGGCGCGGGAGTACGGCCGTTTCTCCTTCCCTAAAAAGACGTCGGCAAACTGGTTCATTCCGGCATTGGTAAACAGCAGGGTAGGGTTATCATGCTGTGGCAAAGGCGAACTGGACACGATTTCATGTCCAACCTCGTTAAAAAAATCAAGGAACGCCTGACGGATTTCGTTGCTGGTTGTTGGTTTCATCTTCACTCCTAGTTGTGGATTAAAGATTGATGATTGAAGATTGATAGGCTAGCGTCAATCGTCAATCTTTAATCTTCAATCATGAATCCTCCGAATTTTACCGTAGCAACAAAAAACCGCCAGACTGATGATGTCCAGTCTGGCGGCGTTTGCTGCGTTTGGTTATCTCGCGTCAATCAGGCACACAAACGATCCAGACCGGAGGTCTGACCGGCAGCAGCGGCAGCGCTGTTTTGGATGATTGACGAAAACTGATTCATGACTTTACCTAATCAAATGATGAAGCACATTTTAGAGGAGATGGCCGTACCTGTCAACCTGCGTTTGGTCGTTAGCGTTTAGTTAATGATGGGGTATCGTGGGTTGTGTACGGCCGTTCCTCGCGTAAAATGGATGATGTGTTTCCGGATAGATTTTCGGCGCGTTGGCTGATCGCTAACCGTTGACAGGCTGACAGCTTTCCATGTCTAATTTCAACTGGCAAACCGAAGATGATGTACTTTGGGATGATGAGACAGCGGCGGAGGAAACGGCCGTTTCCCGCCGCCGCCCCTGGTTCACCTTCATCATCATCGTGGCCGCCGTTATCACGGCCGGGGTTGTTATTTACCGTCAGGTGAACGAACGTATTGAAACGGCAACTGGCAGCGTCAAGAGCGATATCCTGGCCTCCCAAAATTTGATTCAGCAGGCTGGCCGGCAGGTAGATGTTGAGTTGTTCCAGACCTTGTTATCGGGGCGCGATCCGGCCTGGGCTGATTTGCAGGGGGAGCTTGTGGCGCAGGGCTGGTTGTTTGAGCGGGCGGCGTTGGGCTTGCGCTGGCAGCCGCCGCAAGCCCCGTTGACATTGGCCGATTTGACGGGGGACAGGGCCCCGGTTGTCATTGATCTCAATCCGGAATTGAGCGCCGCCGAACTGCATTTTAATCAGGTATATGAAATTGAGATTGGGAATGGGCTGACAAAAACGGTGACGCTGCGGCAAACGGCCGTTTACCGGCGCGGAACCCAGCGCTGGTTATATTCGCCGCCGAAAGACGCCTTTTGGGGAGCGTATACAACCAACGCCGGCAGCGTTTTGACCCTGGCTTACCCGGAGCGGGATGCCGCAGTTGCCGCAAGGTTGGCCGTTGATCTGGATGCTAAACTGAACGAAATGTGCCGGACTGTTATTGATATAATCTGCCCCGATGATTTGCGAATTCATTTACGCTTTGACAATAATAGTGAAAGTTTGATGGATGCAGCGGCCCCCTTGTTTGTATCGAGCAGCGGCTTACAGATCAAACTGCCAGCGCCGACGCTGGTGGGGCTGCCGCTGGATGAGGCCGGCTACCAGGCATTATTTCGCGGCTACGCCGCCCAGGTGGTAACGGCCGTTATCACCAACCTGGCGGCGTATCAATGTTGTGATCATGTAGCCTTTTACCAGGCGCTGCTCGATTACCAACTGGATAGGCTGGGGTTACGGCCGTTCCCGCACGATAAAGTTGACTATGCCCGAGTAATCGGTGAAGGCATCACCTTTGAGGAGATGAACACGCCCTGGCGCAGCAGCCGGATTGATTACCTGGCCGGCGAAAATGGGTGGCTGGTGTATACGGCCGTTGACTTCATACGCCAGCAGTTTCCCACGCTCTCCCCGGCCCATATGCAGCGAAATATGAACAACCGCCGCTCACTCACCGCCTGGCTGTTGGTTGTGACCAGTGAAACAGCCGCCTCCATCGCCGACGTGACCGCCGCGGCTGATCTATACCAAAAATGGCAGCAGTTCGCCCTGGCGCAGACCCAGGCTGAGCAAGGGCCGCCGCCCGTTCCTTTGCCGGAGCAGGACATCTACCTGCTTTGTACGCCGCCACAAGAATCGCCGATAACTGGCTTGTATCAATATGACTTGGCAACTGCGGAATGGACAGAGCATGAGTTTGATTCATTGGCCGTTTTTATGAGCGCCCTGCCCCAGGCTGACACTCTCCTGCTGCAAACAATCGGCAGTGAAAACGGTGAGAGCCAGGCGATCCTCTGGCGCGACGACTTAAGCCAACCCTATTTACCAACCGGTTATTTGACTTTCGGGCAGTTTGATCCCCCTAATCGGCGACTTCTTGTGTATGGCTTTAACCAAGAGGAAACAGTTGTTGTGCATGTGGCAGAGAAGGATGGTTGTGAAGAGGCCGATTGTCCCCTCTTGTTGGCGGCGGGAATTCCGGTTTGGTCGCCGGATGGGGATCGGTTTATTTTGATCTCGGCAGAGGCTATCGGTCAAAATCCGTTTGTGGTAAACGGCCGTGTCGTCCTGTTTGATCTAACCAGCCAACCGTTCGAGTGGCCGCTGTATCGCGGCGATGTCACCCAGGTGACGACCAGCATCAACGAATTAACGCGAATTGGCATTGGATACTCACCATTCTGGCTGGATGAGACGACTTTTGGCTACATCTGGCAAATTCCGACCTCCTCCGACACCAATCGTCACCAATTGGTTTTGATGTCTACCGGCGACGAAACGCAGCAGCCCGGCCTGACAGAAACCGAACTGCTGCTGGCGCTGCCGGACAACAACGCCATTCCGGCGCCCACGATGCGGTATGTCGTGGCTCCTCCGCGGCAGCCCAACCTGCTTTTTATTGTCGCTTTGGGGGAAGCGCAGCAGTTCTACATTTTTTCGTATGATGTGCGGACGAAAGAGGTGCGTTACCATTTGCAAGTGGGGCCGGGGGAGAATCATTCGTTGAGTTTTTCACCGGACGGCCGTTTCCTGGTGTTAACCGGGACCGCGCCTGAGAGCAGTGAACGGCCGTTCTCCGACCAGAGTTACACGCTGTTCCTTTACGATATTACCGGCGGTCAGGTAGAAACCTTTGCCAGCACATCGTTGGCTTTCGCCCCTTCGTCCACCTATGCCTGGTCGGCTGACGGCGAATGGTTGGTCATTGTGCAGGATAACCAGATGTTAACCTTGGTCGCACCCAGCTATGGTTACCGGCAGTTTATCCCGCATGGATTAAGCGGCTGTTCCAGCGTAGCCTGGTTGAACCGGGGAAGCTAGAGAATGGAGCGTGAGATGGAGGAGATGATAAAGATTAAGAATTAGCTCTTTAGGATTACATGGGGTTGACACCAAATGTAGGGGGGGGTCGCGAACCGCCCGTATACCGACTCACCCCGTGAAATCCCCAAGACTCTAAGAATTTAGGTTCATTATCCAGGAGAGGGGAACGGCCGTACACTACAACGGCCGTTCCCCCTTCATAATTCATCCTGGCTTATTTAATGATTCCAGTCTAGGAAACGGCCGTTATCACCCTATTACCGCTTCGTTAGCAAAACATTCAACTTTCGTTAGCACTTTTGATAACATATATAATGGTTCATGGCTCGACTCAACATCTCGCTATTGGGTACATTTCAGGTTATGTTGGAACGACGGTTTATTTCCCGTTTTCGCTCAACCAATAATCAGGGATTATTGGTTAAGCTTCTGCTGCAAAACGACAAACCGCTTTCCCGTGAACTGCTGGTCGCACTTTTTTGGCCGGAGGAATCGGAGAAGAACACGCGCAACAATCTGCGCCAATCACTTTACCAGCTGCATAAACTGCTGGGCGATTTAGACGAACCGCAGCAGCCTTATTTTCTGGCGACGCGCCAGATAGTGCAGTTCAACCCCGATAGCGATTATGTGTTGGATGTGGGTCAATTTTACAAGCGATTGACGACGGGGATTTGGAAACGGCCGTTTCCCACTATCACGACGACCTGCTCCCCGGCTTCACTTGTGACAGCCTTGAATTTGAATCATGGCTGCGGCAAGAAAGAGAGCAACTGCACCATCTGGCCTTGGCGATGATGTTGGAGGCAACGCGGGATAGTTTGCGAAACGGCCGTTACGCCAAAGCGCAAGCCACCGCACTACCTGTGGCTAGGCGGGGTAGTTTCTGGTTGGAGAACGGCCGTGTTTCCTGCCTTTTTATCGTTGTAGACTAACTTTATCAACTTATCGAGCAGCTTTACAGCATCATTTAACCGCTTTATTTCAAGTTCCCCGGGCCAGTCAAAAATACAAAGTCTGCTAAAGTCAGCGCCATTCTCCCCTTTTTGTCACAATAGATCGCTATTCGTCCCCTCCAGGCGATAAAGCCACGACAGCCGCCTATTATCCTTAGCAAGGCGATATGAAAAATTGTTAAGAAAGGAACGGCCGTGTCCCCCAAACGATTTGCTTTTGTCCTTCGGCTTTGGAATGAAACAGAAAGCCACACAATAATCGGTCCGACGATAATGCGTGGATCATTGCAATTAGCCAACTCTGACGAGGTTATGTACTTCAATTCCCTGGAACAAATTCCGACAATTTTACAGGAACTAACTGGTTGGTCGGACCCGGCCGAAACCGAGTCGCCCGTATCGGATTAATTTTCTTTCATGTCATGGAGGCATTGGATAATGATACAACAATTGAAACAACAGAAATTTTTCTTATTGGTAATAAGCCTGACCTTTCTTTTAGCCGCCTGTGGGGGAAATAGTGAGGAAACGGCCGATTCCGAACCGACTGCCGAGCCTGTTGTCGTACAAACGGTGGTTGTCGTAGCCACGCCAACCACAGCCCCAATCGGGGAAGCTTCTGAACCCTCAGAAGAAACAGCGCCGGCTGTGGATGCGCCGGTTCTGGAAGCCCCCGCCGCCCAACCAGGCGAACCGACAATGACGGCCCTGGTAGATTTGAATGTCCGCACTGGCCCTGGCACAAATTATCCCTCAGTTGGCGCTTTGCGGGCCGGGAGCAGCGCCCGCATCATTGGGCAAAGTCCCGATGGGTTTTGGTGGAAAATTGAATGCCCGCCCGGCGCCGGCTCGGAATGTTGGTCTTCGGCCGGAAGCCAATATGCTTCAGCGGCTAATGCCGGCGGTGTGTTGGTAGCGGCCGTTCCGCCTGCGCCAACCCATGTTCCGGCGGCGACCAGCGCAGCGACGGAAATCGCCCAGGTCTCGCCCACAGCAACTGCAACAATGGACAACAATGGCGAAACGCCGACTATCACGGCGACGCCCCCTACTGGAAACGAGGCGACGCCAACCGCCGCTGCCACGCCACCAACGGAAAATAATACGCCCACGGCAACAGCCACAGAACCGGGCGTACCGTTGGCCGATTTTGACAACGATTCACTGCAAAATCCAGCTACATCCGTATTCTTTAGGCCAACAGGCACGCGCAACTTTAGCTACAGCAACGCTATTTCGTTCCCGGATGGGGATCAGGATGATTGGGTTGAATTTGAGTTCCCGAACAATTCCAACACGGCCCAACGGGTGTGGATCACCTTAAACTGCTCAATTACGGGCGATCCTGGGGCGCAGGTCAGGGCAACGGTGTGGGAAGATGGCGTAAAAACCACAAAAATCGTCCTTTGCGGCCAGGGGGAAACGCAGTTGACGGTGGATAATACCAAAACGCAGCAGTTACAAATTCATTTTGGCATAGCCAGCGATCCGGTTTATGCGACCTATGATTTAACGGTGGTTGGGTTCAAGTAAAACGATTAATCCTCTCGGCGGTTAGCTCGATGAAAACAGCTAACCTCTCGTGAACCCCCGGGAGGATGTTTTAATCGAAAAATAATTCCAGGGTAAGCAAAACGGCCGTTCCCCCCACCGGGAAACGGCCGTTTTCATCTTCACAAGAATCTGCTAGCTATATTTTTACTGATTTAGGATCAATCCCGGCCGCCTTCAACGCCTTCTTGTAAGCTGATTTGGCTTTAGAATTGGCGATACGCGCCTTCCGTTTTTCATCTGGGGGCATATCGGCGGTGATTTTAATCAATTCGGGCAGCGGCATATTGGCCGGAGCCGGTTCAGCCGTCGCCGCCGACGCAGAAACAGCCGCCGGAGCCGGGGCGGCTGGCGCGGCCGCAACGGCGCCAGCCGCTTTAGCCGCCTTCTTAGCCGCTGATTTGGCTTTGGCATTGGCAATGCGCGCCTTACGCACTTCGGCCGGAGGCATATCATCCGTGATTTCGATGACCGGATAATCCTTACCCGGCACCAATTCCACACTTTTACCAACAGCGGGGGCGGCGGCAGGAGCAGCAGGTTCCGCGATAACGACTCCAGTACGTACCCCTTCCCAACCATGATAGGCGGCAATTTTAACGGCCGTTATCGGATCCTTAGCCACACCCTGCCAGGCCGTCTTTAGTCCATTCGATTGGCCTAAACGTCTAATCCCCATGTTCGCGCCGCGCGGTAACTGCGCCGCCTGCTTCGCCGCCAGACGGCGCGCTTCTCGTAATTGGGTTTCTAAATCAGCTTCAACAGGAATTTCAAAACCTTGAGTCAGCGCCGGATTATACCGGGAACCCGTTTTTACGGCCGTCCCCCGGTCTTTCTGAACCGCTTCATCTAAGCGGGCCATCCCTTTTGACAGAAGAACAGCCGCGACAATGATAAAAATGACCACAACTACAGCAATGACGTAAATAAGCATTTCCTATCCCTCAAAATATCAGGTTGTAATGTTCAATTAGCCGGGTCATTATACATTTCTTTGGCCATAGAACCAGAAAGCGGCGCCGAGATGTCTCGGCGCCGCTTTCTGGTCTGTCCTCTACTTTGATCTGTGCGCGGCTTTCCTGGTCACTCCCCTTACTTTCTCACAACCGTCTAGCGAAGCTTCGCCTCAAACCGATGAATAGGCCACAAATTTTCATGATTAGCGTAGTTTTTTACATTTTAGGCCTGAAATCTATTCTTATCAGCGTTAATCAGCGCCCTAAACACAGCCTGTTAGCCTATTCTTTCTTGATAGTAGACAGTTTGAAAGGCGCGTAAAGCGGGCAAAAACTGAGAAAGCTGGTAGCCAAAAATATAACAGCCAGAATGCCCAGGATGATGGCTAACGTCCCGGAAATCACATTGGTGAAGTAAAGCGCAGCGACGACGACGGCGAAAATGGCGCGAATAATACGATCTGTCGTTCCCATATTAGATTTCATGATAAACCTCCGTTTATGCAGTAAAAGATTGGATTAAAATGGTCAGGCCAGCAACGAGGCCGATACAAATGACGCAAATGATTGCCAGTTTGATGAGTTTCGTTCTTGTTGTGTCTTCCATTCTCTGCCTCTGTTTTGCCTGTTTGCTCTTTTGACGGAGCAGTCATGAAAAGGTTACAAAATTGGGCGCTGACTTTTTCAGCAGTCCGCTTCCGCTTGCAGGAAAGCGTCTTGGAGTTGGTCAAACAATCGCTGCCGCCGTAGGGTCGGAATCGTCCGTTTACCCTGTTCACGGAAAAGCGAGATGGTTTGCTGGGTGGTATCCAGCACGACGCGGCAGTTATGGCACGTTGCCAGGTGTTCCTGGGCAGCGGCCGTTAATTCTTCATCTAAATTCTGATCAATGTAGTCGGACAGGTATTGTAACAGTTCCTCACAAGTCATATTTCGTTCCTTTATGCATGCTGCGCGAGCGACTCAGCCAATCGTTCACGTAAAAATAGCCGCGCCCGGTGCAAGCGTACTTTAGCCGCGCTGATGGAAATGCCGGTGATGTCGGCCGTTTCCTGCGTAGATAACCCCTCAATTTCGCGCAAGATGAAAACCGCCTTGTGTTTCTCCGGCAGCGCCGTGATGGCCTTGTCCAGTTCCGCCTTGATTTCGGCCTCCGTCAACAGCCGCTCCGGCACATCCCGCCAGTCGGCCAGGATGACCGGCGCCGGTATGTCATCGTCATCCGCGGCAAAATCCAACATCATGGTCGGACGACGTTGCCGCAGGCGATCCATGGCCGCGTTATAGGCCACACGATACAGCCAGGTGCTAATTTTGGCGCGCCCTTCAAACCGATCCAGCCGCTCAAATAAACGCAAGAAGCTCTCCTGCACCACGCCTTCAGCTTCCATGTCATCCTCAAGCAAACCGGCGGCCAGCCGGTACACTTTGTCCGAATAGCTTTCAAATAAGAAGGTGAATGCATCAGGATCGCGGCGGCGTAGGGTTGTAACGAGTTCTTGTTCAGAATACATATGCTTTTTCCTTTTGACGATGGTTGGGTCGTTTGGTTACATCGATTATCTTATGCAACGGCCGTTCCTGCTAATTCTATCCCCGTCTTCCTCAGCGCAAGATTATATACCAGATACTGCCCGCCACGACAACCGCCCATAAAGATAACGCGGACCAATTCGGGCGGCCATTCATCCAATCCGTCCGGCTTTGCGTATGTATTGACAGATGGAGCAAAAAGATCGGATCTGTCAGCCCCATTCACCGGTGAAGTTTTAGATTTAATCCGTTTTAGCAAGTTCAAGCACAAGGAGACAATAAATGTTCAAGCAGAAAAGACAAACAGGCATCCTCATTTTACTGGTCATACTCATTGTTGCCGCAGTCACAGTCAGTGTGAACGCAGATTCCAAAGAAGTGGACATAGAACTGTTTGCCCCGCGCAGCGGCGATGTAGCCGGCGTAGGCAGCCGCGGCTTTTTAGTAGATTTGGCCGTCCGTTTTGAAGGCGACCTGGCCGCTACCGGCGCCGCTTTAGAACTGACCGGCCCGGCCGCCCACGCCAACACGCCGCCCCTTCCTGGCGATTTTGGCCCTGGCGCTGATCCCAGCTTCCCTGGCCTCATCGTTTTGCTATCATCCAGTAAAGTAGGCGCCGGCCCCGGCCAAAATTTGGCGAATTTGTTCAACATCGTGGCCGTCACCGACCGCAAGGATGACGAAACGGAAATTTGGGCCGCCTGGATCATCGGCGCACCCAATCTGTTTGGTACAGTAGGCCAGATGGAAGAGTCGAAACTGCTGGTCGCCGTGGTGGATGGCATGGCCCCCAGCGCTATCAGCGACATGGATGGCGATGGCGATTACGATAAGGATGACTTGGCGGCAATGGGGCTCACCATTCTCTCTGATGTGCGCGAGGTTGATTTTGTTGTGAACGGGTTTAATTAAGCGCAGAACCGGAGATTAATTAACGCGGTTGTGAATGGAGATTGAGAAATTAGCCAATGGCAATTTCTCAATCTTCAATTTATTTGTTGATGACGCTTTCGCAAACAATTGGCGGCAACATCCCAACTCCTATAAAATTTCATGCTATTCGAGGCGATGAAAAGGAGTTGCAATCGGCGTTGGCTGTCACGGAGTTGGATGATTTTGCGCTCATACAACGAACGGCCCAAGGGGATGAGACCGCCCTGGGCGCATTGTATGATCGTTACGGCCGTCTCGTTTTAAGCGTGGCTTATGGCGTGGTGCAAAATCGGGAAACGGCCGAAGAAGTGACGCTGGATATTTTCACCCGCGCCTGGGAAAAGGCACACACGTATGACCCGCAGCAGGCAAAAGTAAGCACCTGGTTGACCCGCATGGCCCGCAACCGGGCCATTGACCGGCTGCGCCGGGAGAAGGTACGGCCGTTTCACCACAGTGTCCATTGGTCTGATGTAATCGCCGAACCGGTGACAGAAAGCAATCAGCCGGAAACGGCCGTTCATTTGAGCCTGGAACAACAGCGCGTGCGAGCAGCCGTCGCCAGCCTGCCGCCCGCGCAGCAAGAAGCGCTGGCCCTGGCCTATTTTCAAGGATACAGTCACAGCGAAATCGCCCAGGCGCTTGACCAGCCGCTGGGCACAGTGAAGGGGCGCATTCGCGCCGGCATGCAAAAACTGCGGGCCTTGCTGGGAGATGGATAGTAAGCATTCAATAGTTGATAGGCGCAATCTTGTGACGAAAGTAATGAAGAACCGTCCAATTAAATGGCGGCAGCGTATAATCAGTCAGAAATTCTTTTAGAGTAGCGCGATGCACAACGAAAATCATGACCACATCATAGAGTTGATACCGGCTTATGCCCTGGGTGTACTGGACGCCGATGAGTCGGCTGTGGTAATCCAGCACCTGGGGGGATGCACCGCCTGTCGGGCAGAGTTGGCCGCCTATGAATCCGTCGTGGACGCGCTGCCCCTGGCTGCACCACAGATTGATCCTTCGCCAGCTTTGAAGGAACGCTTGTTGGAACAAATTCAGGCGTCGCCCGCGCCGAAAACGGCCGTTCCTCCCGCATCTCCCTGGCAGCGCTCCATCGCCGACTACATTCAGGAATTCCTGGCCGGGCCGCGCTGGCAGCCCGCGCTGGCGTTGGCAGTCATCGTTTTACTGGCCGGCGCCTTTTTCATCTGGCAGCAGGCCGGCCCCACCCCGCTCAATCAGGTTGAACTTACGGCGACGGACGCGGCCCCGGACGCGCACGGCCTGATTGCGATTGCGGCTAACGGCCGTGACGCCACCCTCACCGTTGCCGGTCTGCCCGCCTTGCCCCCGGAAAAGCAGTACCAACTCTGGCTGATCGAAGACGGCCAGCGGGACAGCGGCGCTGTTTTCTCTGTCAACGCTGATGGCTCGGCAGATGTGACGGTTGATTCGGAACGGCCGTTAACCGAGTACAGCGCGTTTGGCGTCACCATCGAACCGGCCGGCGGCAGCCCCGGCCCGACCGGGGAGCGTGTTTTGGGTCATAATCTGTAGGCGCTAACAGCGCCTGTAGCGACAAAAAATTGTCGCTGTCCAATAGCTTATCAATGAAAATTTTGTTTTGTGTACAAGAATTTTTTGACACGAATTAGGATGGTTTTAATTCGTGCTATTCGTGAAATTCGTGTCGAAATCTTCTCTGGCTTGTCCAGGTCAGGCCATAGAACAAAAAAAGCGGCGCCGAGACATCTCGACGCCGCTTTATTATCTATTCACTACTTTGAACCATGTCACTCCCCCCACTTTCCCATTTTGATGTTCCAGGGTAACTCATGTTAAAAGCGAATGCCGAAGGTGGGATTCGAACCCACACGAGCGTAATGCTCACTACGCCCTGAACGTAGCGCGTCTGCCAGTTTCGCCACTTCGGCGGGGTATAGCGGCATTTTACCAATTCAAAGCCAAAAGTCAACAAAAATCTAAAATAGGCTAAAATTAGCGCATGAGCCAGACACCCATTTACACCATCGGCTACGGGGCGCGGGATGTGGACGAATTCATTGCCGTCCTGAAAACATATCAGATCGCTTTTCTGATTGATGTGCGCTCCAAGCCTTATTCCCGGTACAAGCCGGATTTTTCTAAACAAGCGTTGGCAAAGCATCTCCAAACCAACGACATTCGCTATGTGTTTATGGGGGATTTGTTGGGCGGACAACCGGATAACCTGGCTTGTTACACTAATGGCAAGGTAGATTATGATAAAGTGCGCCAACAGCCGTTTTTTCAGGCGGGAATCGGCCGTTTACAAACAGCCTGCCAGCAGAGCCGACGGGTGGCGCTTATGTGCAGCGAAGGCAAGCCAGAACTATGTCATCGCAGCAAACTCATTGGCGAAACATTAACAAGCGCAGGCATTACCGTAACCCATATTGATGAGAAAAATCAACTTACCACACAAGAAAACGTTATTTTACGCCTACACAAAGGACAGCCTAGTTTATTTAATGATTTTTTTCAATACACATCTCGAAAACGATATGTAAATGACGACGAGGAGGGAGAATGATCAAAATTGTGACGATTGGAGTCTATGGTTTTACTGAGGATGGGTTTTTCCAAGCCTTACAGAAAGCAAAGGTGGATACATTTTGCGATATCCGGCAGCGGCGCGGCGTGCGCGGCGCTAAATATGCGTTTGTCAACAGCAAACGGCTGCAAGAAAGATTGACCGAGTTGGGAATTCGTTACCTGCATCGCAAAGATTTAGCCCCGACAACGGCCGTTCGCCAACGTCAAAAAGAGGCCGACAAAGCTAACAAAACAGCTAAACGGCAGCGGACAGCCTTAGGATCGGCTTTCATCGCCGCTTACCAGGCAGAAATTCTGGCCGATTTCGCGCCGCAATCGCTGCTGGACGACTTGGATCCTGATACGCAAACCGTCGCCCTTTTCTGCGTAGAACGGGAACCGGCCGCCTGCCACCGTTCGTTAGTCGCCAATAAATTGCAGCGAGAGTTGGGTTTAGCAATGGAGCATATCGTGCCATGAAAGTCGTCATTGTTGCTAAAACGAGGATGGGGAGCGGGGCTTGTGTTGGGGGAATCACGTTTGACGGCCGTTCCCTGCGCCTCATCACGCCCGACATGGATAGCCATGATCATTTCAACATGGAATATAACATCGGTGATGTGTGGGATGTAGATTTTACACCCGCCGCAAACCGTCCCGCCCCGCACACAGAAGATGTAATCGTCCACAGTAAACGCAAACTTCCCCCCATTGACAATGTGGCGGAATTCATCGAATATCAAATGCTGCCTCAGGAAGGCGGGGCGACTGTGTTATTCGACGGGTTGGCCCAGACCACTAAAGCAGGCGTTCAGTACATTGCCGAGCGCGCAGGGACACCCGCCTACAGCACAATGTTCTGGCGGCCCGACCAACCTTTAACCCGCGACGATGACGCCAAACGCATTCGCTATCGCTACCCAACACCCGACGGCGGACGTACGCTGACTTTTGTCGGTTTCCAGGAGCCGTTGGCTGAGATTCCGGCGGGAACGCTGCTGCGCGTTTCTCTGGCGCATTGGTGGCGGCCCAAAGATATGCCCGACGGCGAACTGCGCTGCTACGTTCAGTTGTCCGGCTGGTATTTGCCGGAGAGTTTAGAAAATGAAGATTGGCAACCAGATATTGACGCCGACCAAATTCCAATCTCCAATCTCCAATTGCTAGTCTCTAAACCGCGCACGCCGGTTCCCCTTGATCTCTCTACCGCCCAGTCCCTCCTCAAAAAAGTGTTTGGCTATGATGAATTCCGGTCGCTGCAGGCGGACATCATCCAAAATGCGCTGGACAAGCGGGACTCGCTGGTGATTATGCCCACCGGCAGCGGCAAATCATTGTGCTACCAGCTGCCGGCGCTCATGTTCCCCGGTCTCACCGTTGTTGTGTCGCCGCTGATTTCGTTGATGGAGGATCAGGTGGCGCAGTTGCGGGAAGCGGGGGTAACGGCCGTTTACCTCAATAGCACGCTCTCTTACGACCAATATCTGTACACTACCAACCAAATCCGATCCGGGGCCGTCAACCTGCTCTACGCCGCCCCCGAAACCCTGATGCGCCCCGAAACCTTGCTGCTGCTGGAACAAAGCCGGGTGGACTGCCTGACCATTGATGAAGCCCACTGCATCTCCGCCTGGGGACACGATTTCCGGCCTGAGTACCGCCAGTTAGTCGAACTGCGCCGCCGTCTGCCCGACGCCGTCTGCCTGGCCGCCACCGCCACCGCCACCGACCGTGTGCGCCAGGACATCAAAACCTCGTTGGGCATTCCCGCCGCCGGAGAATTTATTGCCAGCTTCAACCGCGAGAACCTGTTCCTGGCCGTCGAACCCAAAACGGCCGGTCTGCGGCAAACGTTGGCCTTCCTGGACGCCCATCGAGACCAAGCGGGTATCATCTACTGCGCCACCCGCAAACAGGTGGACGCGCTGACGAATGACCTGGCGGCGAACGGCTGGCCGGTTTTGCCCTATCATGCCGGACTGGATGCCGGGACGCGCCAACGTAACCAGCGCCGCTTCACGCATGAGGAAGCGGTGGTGATGGTCGCCACAATCGCCTTTGGTATGGGCATTGACAAATCAAACGTGCGCTTTATTTTGCATTACGACCTGCCCAAAAATCTGGAAAGTTATTACCAGCAAATTGGCCGCGCCGGGCGCGATGGCCTGCCCGCCGACTGCCTGCTCCTGTTCAGCTACAGCGATGTGCAGACGATCAATTATTTCATCATGCAAGCCGCGCCTGACCAGCAAATCGGGGCGCGGATGCGGCTGGAGGCGATGCTGCGTTTTGTGGAGACGAATGTGTGCCGGATACGGCCGTTACTGGCCTATTTTGGCGAAACCTACGCGACCGAAAACTGCCAAACCTGCGACAACTGCACCGCTGAAGCGGAAGATTTAACCGATTTGACCATCCCGGCGCAAAAATTCCTCTCCTGCATCAAACGCACCGGCGAACTGTTCGGCGTCAGCCACATCATTGACGTGCTGCGCGGCTCCCAATCGCAAAAAGTGTTACAGCGGCGGCATGACCGGCTTTCCACCTACAACATTGGCCGCGAATTTTCCAAGAAGGAGTGGCAGCATTTGTCGCGCCAATTCATCCAGCAGGGGTTGATTGCGCAGGACATGGAACATGGCAGCCTGAAACTGACCCCCCAAGCGTATGCCGTCTTCAAAGGGGAAAAGGTGATGGGGGTTCTGCCAAAGCGGGAAACGGCCGTCGCCCACACCCAAGCCCCCCTCGCCCACGACCCGGTTCTGTTTGGCCTGCTGCGCCAGAAACGCACCGAACTGGCTGCCGCTGCCGGTGTACCGCCCTATGTCATCTTCTCTGATCGTTCCTTAGTGGAGATGGCCGCCTACTTCCCGCAATCGCGGCCGAATTTCGGCGGCATGTACGGCGTCGGTCAGGCTAAATTGGAAAAGTACACGGACGAATTTTTACCCATCATCCAGGCCTACTGCCGGGAACATGACATCGCCGAAAAACCAAAGGGGGGCGGGGCCGTATCGCCCGCCTGCCGCATCGTGACCGGCCTCAAAGGGCGCACGGAAGCAGTCATCGAGGCGTACAATGCCGGGCATGCCATCCCCGACATTGCCGCCGATTTGGGGGTAAAGACGGGGACGGTGTTAGGCCATTTATGGAAAGGGGTACAGGCGGAACGGCCGTTACGCGCCGACGGCCTGCTTCAACTTTCCCAACTCGCCGCGGAAGAACAACAGCGTGTCCTGGACGCTTTCGCCGAACTGGGAACTGATTTCTTGCGTCCGGTGTTTGAAGCGATGGGGGAAACAGTCAGCTACGATGAGTTGAAAATTTTGCGGTTGGTTACGGCCGTGATGAATAATAACCCACATACAGAAGATAGAAGTAATTGAATCGAGTAATTACCAAATTACTCGATTACTAAATTGTATTGTGTCATAAAACTATCAGTTGGATAAACGCGGTTTTCACCACGCAGAAATTATGCCCGGAGGGTAAGGTTGTAATCTTTCACGTCGTCTTTATGGAAGGTGAATCATTTCTGAAAGGAGAACAACCGTGACAATGAAACAAAGCTACTATTTTGAGCCAACACCGCGCTGGATCCGGGCAAAATTTGGCGGCAAGATTATTGCCGA
The DNA here is from genome assembly GCA_024275635.1 of Chloroflexota bacterium. Classification (GTDB taxonomy): domain Bacteria; phylum Chloroflexota; class Anaerolineae; order Promineifilales; family Promineifilaceae; genus JACKCC01. Next base: position 64,349 of record JAJRYT010000114.1, read on the forward strand.
CAGCAAACGCGCCTTATTGGTTTGGGAGGGCGGCGGGCCGCGTATCCATTACTATTTCCCGCAGCAAGATGTGTGCATGGATTATTTGCATGAGACGGGACGCAGCGGCCTGAAACGGCAATCGTGGCACGTAAAGGTTGGTGATCAGATAGCCGAAAATGCAGCCTGGAGCCATCTTGAACCTCGTGAAGAATTGAAGGGCATTGAAGGGTATGTGGCTTTCCGTTGGAGCAAACTAGACCATTGGTATGAGGAAGAGGAAGAACTGTTTGTTCATCCGCGTGACCCGTATCACCGGGTTGATACTTTGCCTAGTTCCCGCCATATCAAAGTGGTGGTAGATGGCGTAACGGTAGCGGAGACAACACGGCCGTTTCTTCTCTTTGAAACCGGCTTACCAACACGTTATTATATCCCCCCCGAAGATGTAAGACAGGAGTTGTTGGAACCGACAAACACCCAGACCAGTTGCCCTTATAAAGGCATTGCCTCTTATTGGTCGGTAAAAGCAGGCGACCAGGTGCATAAAGATATTGTTTGGAGCTACCCGGAACCCATCGTCGAAATTCCCAAAATTAAAGGTTTGCTGAGCTTTTACAATGAAAAAGTAGCCATTTATGTGGATGGCGAACTGGAACATATAACGGATTCTCCCTTTGCCTAAAAAAATTGGCTTTTGGCTGTTCTTCATTTTATTTTTGGCGGCCTGCCGTTCGGCAGCCATTGAACCGGGAACGGCCGTTAATACGAATTTAGACACGGCCGTTCCTGTCGCTGCCCCACTGGAGAAACCGATCATGCGTTATGAAACGATGACCTTGTTCGCTGGAACGACCGTCCGCTATGCTATCGTTTTGCCGGCCGGATTTACCCCCGAACAGCCCTATCCCACGCTGCTGGCGCTGCCACCGGGCGGGCAAACACAGCCAATGGTGGAAGCCGGTCTGGGCTATTGGCAGGCCGAAGGGCAAAAACGGGGCTGGGTGGTAGTCAGCCCCATCGCGCCGGACAGCGTGCTGTTTTTCCAGGGATCGGAAGCGCTGCTGCCAGAGTTTATGGATGGGATTGCGGCGCGGGTTCGAGTGGAGAACGGCCGTTTCCACCTGGCCGGAGTCAGCAACGGCGGCATCAGCGCCTTTCGCATTGCCCTCAACGAGCCAGAGCGGTTCCAATCAATGCTGGTCGTGCCTGGCTTACCGGGGACAGATGACGACTTTGCCCGACTCGACAGGTTGGTAGACCTGCCCATCGCCATGTTTGTGGGTGAAAATGATACAACCTGGCTGGTCCGGATGCAGGCCACGAAAGAGGAGTTACGCCGGTTAGGAGCTGATGTATCATTGGAAATTGTGCCTGGCGAAGGTCATGTCATTCAGAGCCTGGGAGATGGGGCGCGCTTTTTTGACTTTTTCGATTCCCATCGCTGATTGCCGCCGTAATCAAGGATTTTAACTTGCCGTAATGGGATCCTTTCCAATAAATCTGGTTGCAGCCGCGGCAAATCCGGAACTCGTGAAAATATAACTTTGTTTTTGGCGCCAGCCGGTGCATGATCGTTTCTTTCTTCACCGGCTGGAGTTGGCCGTTACAGCGCAGGCAGCGGCTCCAAGGGGTGATTTGGTTGTAGAGTTGGTAGCGGTGGAGAACGGCCGTTACCTGTTCCCGTGAATCCTTCGTCCGCAAGCAATAACCAAAAGTCACCAGACTACGCTTCAGCAAACCCCGATCCCGCGTCAACAAAATACGCCCCTCATCATGTGCAATTTGAGCCAGTTCCGGGTCGTCGGCTGTGTCATTGAGATAGAGCGCATCAAAACCCAGCAAACGCAAATAACGGGCCAACCGTCCCAGATGATTATCCAGAATGAAGCGGTGCGGTTTAGGTAAAGGCGGGCGCAGCTGTGTCACTGGCGACACGTCAATCGTGGCGAAGGCCGGGTAAATACTGATCCGGTCGCCATCCTGCACCAGGTAATTAAAGCCCACTGGCTGCCCGTTAGCCAGAATCAGTTCGACTTCGGTGTGGGGGATGCCCGCCGCCTCAATCATATGTTTGACAGAGACCGGGCCTTGAAAGGGGTAGACGACCGTGCGTTGCCGCTTCTTCGGCGGCGCAAAATCATTCAACTCTGCATAAAATCGAAAGTAAGCGGCGTCCATCGTTACCAGAAATCCGATTTCTTGGAGAAATCGGATTTCTAATTACTTCCTCCCCGGCCATCCCAGGCTGATGCGGTTGCGCTTGGCGTCCATGCGCAGGATTTCCACCTTGAGCACGTCGCCGACGTTGAGCTGCTGGCGGCGCGGAATCTGACTGCGGTGCAGCAAGCCATCCTGCTTGACGCCGATGTCTATGAACGCGCCAAAATCAACCACGTTACGCACGGTGCCGTTGAGCTGCATTCCCGGCTTGAGGTCAGCCAGCGACAACACGTCGCTGCGCAGGATGGGAGGGGGTAAATTGGCGCGAGGATCGCGGCCAGGGCGTACCAACTGCTCGAAAATGTCGCTGAGGGTGGGAACGCCGGTCCCCAATTTGGCTGCCAGATCGGTTGTTGGCGCGAGTTTGGATAAGGCTGTTTCTCGCTCGCTGAGATTGGTTTGCAGGTTGAGATTAGCTTGTCGCAGGACGGCTCTGGCTACTTTATAGCTTTCTGGGTGAATGGCGCTGGCGTCAAGTGGTTCTTCACCGTTATGAATGCGTAAGAATCCGGCTGCCTGCTCAAACGCTTTACTGCCCAGCCCGTTGACATTAATGAGGGCGCGGCGGTTGGGGAAACGGCCGTTTTCCTCCCGATACTTCACCACACGTTCCGCCAGTTTGGGGCCGATACCGGCCACATAGGCCAACAAGGCCGGCGACGCCGTGTTCACATCTACGCCCACTTGGTTAACCACCGATTCCACCACACCGGCCAACGATTCAGCCAACGCCTTCTGGTTCACATCATGTTGATACAGACCAATGCCAATGGATTTGGGATCGATTTTGACCAATTCTGCCAGCGGATCCTGCGCCCGACGGCCGATATAAACTGCGCCGCGCAGCGTGACATCCAGGTCGGGCATCTCGGCGCGGGCCAGCGGGCTGGCGCTGTAGACGCTGGCCCCGGCCTCGTTGACAATGAGATAACTGACCCTCTCTAGCTTGCGCGTTAGTTCTGCCGCCAACCTTTCCGTCTCGCGGGAAGCCGTCCCATTGCCGATGGCGATTAGACTGATGTTGTACCGGTCAATCAGGGTGGCCATTGTTTTCAAAGTGTCATCCCATCTTTTTTGGGGAGGATGCGGGTAGATGGTTGTCGTATCCAGCACTTTGCCCGTGGGATCCACCACGGCAACTTTACAGCCGGTGCGGAAGCCGGGATCGATAGCCAGAATGGTATGATCGGTCAGAGGCGGCTGATTGAGCAGTCCGCGTAAATTTTGGGCGAATACCTGAATGGCATGACTTTCTGCTGTTTCAGTCAGATAGCGGCGCACATCGCGCTCAATAGCGGGCAGCAGCAGTCTTTGGGCGGAGTCTTCAATTGCCTGCTGCATTTGTCCAGCCAGCGGTGAGCGCAAGTTGGGCCGATAGACAGTGCGTAGGGGAATGAGCCAGTCCCGCTCGGCGATTTCCAATTTGACGCGCAGGATTTTTTCCTTCTCGCCGCGATTGATAGCCAGGGTTTGGTGCGGCCGTATCCGGTCTATACGTTGTCTAAAATCATAGTAAAGCCGATAAACGCCCTTGGGGTCTTCGGCTTTTTTGATCATGGCGCTGGTTAAAAAGCTCCACTGCCGCGCTTTTTGGCGCACCAGCCGGCGCACATCGGTATTGTCATTGATGGTTTCGGCGACGATGTCACGCGCTCCGGCCAGCGCTTCCTCCTCGGTGGGAACGTCATCGGTAATGAAAGGAGCGGCGATTGCAACGGCCGTTTTATGGGTGCGTGGTTGAGCCAGGATGATGTCGGCCAGCGGCTGCAAGCCTTTCTCGCGGGCCAGGCTGGCGCGGGTGCTGCGTTTTTTCTTGTACGGCCGGTACAAATCCTCCAGCGCGGTCAGCGTTGCCGCAGCGATGATCTGTTTATGTAAGTCAGGCGTCAACTTGCCTTGCGCTTCAACAGCGGCGATGATGGTCTGGCGGCGCTCATTAAGGCTGCGCAATTTATTCAGTAATGCGTTAATCTGGCGCAGCTGCTCTTCGTCCAGGCTGCCTGTCATCTCTTTGCGATAGCGGGCGACAAAGGGGATAGTGTTGCCTGAGTCGAGAAGATTGATAACGGCCGTCACCTGGGACGGCCGTAACTTTAATGCTTGCGCGATTTTTGCAGAGTAGTCCATAATTCGTTCGGTGCCATCTATAAATCGTTTCAACCGCCTTCGCTTCGATACCTTCCGGCGAGATATTGTAAGCTGTTTGAGAATTACCCTCAAACATTTGCCTCAACCGCGCAAATAATGATGAGTGGCGATTAGTACTCTAGCCACTTCCCATTTTAGTCACTTCCCACTTGCGGTTTACCGCGTTATGATTTTGCGCTGTTTTGTTGCACTGTTTCCACCACCATATCCCCTACCTGCGTTGTACTCAGCCCGCTGCGGGCATTGACTGATGGAATCTTGCCGCTGGAGAGGAGTTGGGCGACGGCCGTTTCAATCCGCTGCGCCCCCTGTTTCTCCCCCACATAATCCAGCATCATACTCACCGCCATAATCGCCCCCAATGGGCAGGCCACATTCTTGCCGCCGTACTTGGGCGCGGAACCGTGAATCGGCTCAAACATCGAAGTCTTGCCCGGATGCAAATTGCCGGAAGCGGCGATGCCCACCCCCCCTTGCAGCATCGAACCCAGGTCGGTGATGATATCGCCAAACAGATTCGTCGTCACAATCACCTCAAACCATTCCGGGTTCTTCACCATCCACATGGTGCAGGCATCCACGTAAGCGTGATCCTGCTGCACGTCCGGGTACTCCTCGCCTACTTCGGCAAAAGCGCGCGTCCAGATGTCGTGCGGCCGTACCGCGTTCGCCTTATCCACCAGCGTCAGCCGGGCTGGTTTGCCCAATTCGGCCGCCCGCGTCTGCGCCAGCTCATAGCCGTAGCGGATCGCCCGTTCCACCCCCTTGCGCGTGTACACCCCGGTGACGGTCGCCACCTCATCCGGCGTCCCTTTCTTCAGGATGCCGCCGATTTGGGCGTACAGCCCCTCGGTGTTCTCGCGGACGACGACCATGTCAATGTCCTCCGGCCCCTTATCCTTCAGCGGGCACAAATGGGCGGCGTACAGCTTGATAGGGCGCAGATTGATATACAAATCCAGGCCAAAGCGCAGCCCCAGGATGACTGACCGTTCCACCAGCCCCGGCTCCACGTCCGGGTGGCCGATGGCTCCCAGGTAAACGGCGTCCAGCCCGCGCCACTCCTCAATCACCCGTTCCGGCACCAGCTCCTTCGTCTTCAAATAATATTCGCCGGAATAGGGGTACTCGACCAGGTTGCAGTCGAACCCTTCATCCTTCATCACTGTGCGCAGCACCTTCAGCCCTTCATTCGCTACCTCCGGGCCAATGCCGTCGCCGCCGAGTACACCGATATTGTAAGTTGTCATGGTTGCTCCTTTTTCCACTTTGTGTTTGATGTGACAGGAGATTGGAGACTGGAGACTGGAGACTGTAAATCTTCGCCGCTAGTCTCTAGTCTCCTAGTCTCTAGTCTCTAATCTCTAATCTCTAATCTCTAATCTCTAATCTCTTATCATCTACTTCCCGCCAACTTCCGCGCAATTATCAATCTTTGAATCTGCGCTGTTCCCTCATAAATCTGCAAAATCTTGGCGTCCCGCATCCACTTTTCCACCGGATAGTCGCGGATAAAGCCGTAGCCGCCCAGTACCTGCACCGCGTCCGTCGTCACCTTCATCGCCACGTCGGCCGCGAACAATTTAGCCATACTCGCCTCTTTCGTACACGGCTTCCCCCGGTCGGCCAGGCGGGCGGCGCGCCAGGTGAGCAGGCGAGCAGCATCAATCTGCGTCGCCATCTCTGCCAGCATGAAGGCGATGGCCTGGCGCTGGATGATCGGCTTGCCGAACTGCACCCGCTCCTGGGCGTATTGCAGGGCATATTCGTAGGCGGCGCGGGCCAGCCCAACGGCCGCAGCCGCGATGTGTGTCCGCGTGATCTCGAAGGTCTTCATGGCGAGCTTGAACCCTTCCCCTTCTTCGCCCAACCGGTTCTCGACAGGGACGCGCATATCTTCAAATGCCAGCGTCGCTGTGGGCGAGGCGCGAATGCCCATCTTCTTCTCCTTCTTACCGATGACCAGGCCGGGCGTGTCCTTCTCCACGATGAAGGCGGTGATCCCCCGGTGTCCCCGGCTGACGTCCACGGTGGCGAAGACGACGAAGATGTCAGCGATGGGGGCGTTGCTGATGAAATGTTTGTAGCCGTTGAGGATGTAATGACGGCCGTCCCGCCACGCTTCCGTCGCCAAACTGGCCGCATCCGACCCGGCCGAAGGTTCTGTCAGGGCAAAGGCGCCGATGGCCGGTTTACGGCCGTAGCTAAACTCGGACAGGAACTTGAATTTCTGGTCGTCGCTGCCGGCCAGGATGATGGGAGTAGCGGCCAGAGCGGTAGCGCCGATGATGGAGCGCACGGCCGTACACCCCCAGGCCAGCTCCTCATTCACCAGCGCCTGGGTCACCTTATCGGTCACGTCCCCGCCGCCGTACCGTTTGGGAATGTAATAGGAAAAGAACCCGGCTTCGGCCGCTTTTTCGATGACCTTCCAGGGCACTTCTTCCCGCTCGTCGTATTCAGCGGCGACGGGCCGGATATCTTTCTCGGCAAAGCGGCGGGCCATCTCCCGCATTTCGCGCTGTTCGTCACTCAGTTCAAAATCAATCATATGCCCTCACTCTCTCGCTTTACTTGTTCCTACGCTCAGCATGAAAAGAGGCAGAATTATTCAAGACAATAGGCAGGAATATTTTTGTAGACCCTAACTGTGAAATCACTATCCAAGTGCCAGACGCTCTACACAGACTTTGTAAAGTCTCATCATAATAATAGACATAATAATCGCCCGTTCCGGTAATTGCTGATGTGAAGGTTCCTGTAAAGACTTTTCCAAAGCCATCGATTATGAAAGTATCGTCAACAATTGGAGTTCCGGGAGCATTGCCCAGGGTAATGGAGCTAAAGATTGCAGGTCTGATCAACGTGCCACATCGTTCATCATAACTAATTTCGAAAGGAGTCACATGGGTGCGGGTTTCATTAACTGTGAAACTAATCGAATATCCCTCGCTTGTATTACCTTGCCAGTTACCCTTAGATGGTGCAAATGAAAATGCGAGAATCGGTTTGGTCGACTGATTACCAAGCGAAACAAACCTTATTGTGAGCAATAGAAGAATAAGTGAGTATGTAAATGTAAAGCAAAGTCTTACAAAAAGATGTTTCCTCATTTTTCTCATTCTCACACTCTGTGTAGAGATGCTTGCCGGAACGCTCCGTATTTTACTTGACGCGGAGCGTCTGCCCGTTCAGTCTACGCTCCGCGTGGAATGAGGCAATTATGCTTCCTGCGCCAGCCGATCCTCGACGTAGGCCAACAGGCCGCCCCGGTCAATGATGCGCTGGAGGAAGTCGGGGAAGGGTTGGGCGCGGTAGGTTTCGTCTCGCGTCAAGTTGCGAATGACGCCGGCGGCCGGTTCCACTTCCACCCGGTCGCCCTCCTGGATGCGGTCTACCGCTTCCGGGCATTCCAGGATGGGCAGGCCGATGTTGATGGCGTTGCGGAAGAAGATGCGGGCGAAGGATTTGGCGATGACGGCCGATACCCCCGCCGCTTTAATCGTCAACGGGGCCACTTCCCGCGAGGAGCCGCAGCCGAAATTGGCGTCGGCCACGATCAGGTCGCCGCGGCTCATGTTATTGACGAACTCCGCGTCGGCGTCTTCCATGCAGTAGAGGGCCAGTTCGCGCGGGTCGGCCGTGTTACAGCGGCGGGCGGGGATGATGGCGTCGGTGTCTATGTTTTGGCCGAATTTCCAGGCCGTGCCGTGGATGCGCACCCGTTCCCGCAGATATTCCTTCCACACCGGGCCGCCGCCGCGCCGGGGCAGGGCGTCGAAGAAGAGGACGCGGTCGGGCCGGGCGTAATCGGCTAAATGTTCGGCGGCGAAGTTGAGTAAATCTCCCTCGCTGAAATCGGCCGACGGCCGTTTCACCACACAGGCGCACGATATTTCCCCGTAAATCAGGTCGGGGATGCTGACGACGGCCGCTTCCTTCACCCCCGGATGGGAGCGCAAAACCATTTCCACCGGGCCGGGGTACACTTTGAAGCCGCCGCGGTTGATCACCTCATCCTTGCGGCCGACGATACGCGCCGGGCCGTCGGGGTCAATCACCGCCAGGTCGCCGGTGCGCAGCCAACCGTCGCTGTCAATCGCCTCCGCCGTTGCCTCCGGGTCGTCCCAGTACCCCTTCATCACGTTGTAGCCGCGCACGCATAATTCGCCCTCCGCCCCTGGGGGCAAATCGCGTCCCTGCTCGTCCACCACTTTTAGCTCAATGCCCTCGTGGGGACGGCCGACGGTTTCCACGGCCGTCACTGGGCCATCGTCAAAGCGCGTAATCGTCACGCCGGGGGAGGCTTCCGTCAGCCCGTAAGCCAACAGCAACTGGCAGCCCATCTCCTCGCGGACGCGGCGCACCAGTTCCGGCGGGCAGGGCGCGCCGGACATGATGCCGGTGCGCATCCGGCAGGCGGCGGGGTCAAAATCGGGGTGGTTCAATTCCAGGCTGAACATGGTGGGGACGCCGTGATGGATGGTGACGCTCGCTTCCCGGATGAGGCGCAGGGCGTCGCCGGGGCGGTAGCGGGGCAGGCAGACGAGTTCGGCCCCGGCGATGGCGCCGGCCAGGATGGTGGGCGTAATGCCGAAGGCGTTGGAGAAGGGGACGGCTCCCAGGAAGACGTCGTCGGGTGTGGCGGCCAGTATCTGGGCGACGGCGGCGGCGTTGCGCGCCAGGCCGCCGTGCGTCAACATCGCCCCGCGCGGCTGGCCCGAGCTGCCCAGCGTATGGGCGATGACGGCCGTGTCCTCCAGTCTGGTTGTAGGTGCGGGGGGAACGGCCGCGCTTCCCAACAAATCCGCCCATTCCGCGCTGCCAACGGCAATCACGCGCTCCAAGTCGGGCAAATCGGCCTGCAAACGGCGGGCCAGAGCCAGGTGATCCACGCCGTGAAAATTATCCGGGTCGGAGAAGGTAAGCAGTGCGCGGGGGCGGGTCTTTTCCAGCCGGGCGGCCACCTCTGTCTCGTGGCGGCGGACGTTGATGGGGACTAAAATCAGCCCCACTTTGGCGGCGGCGAACAGCGCCAGCACATATTCCGGCAGGTTGGGCAGGAGGACGGCCAGCCGGTCGCCCGCTTCCAGCCCCAGCCGGCGCAGCCCGGCGGTCAGAGCGTTGGCCTGTCGCTCCGCTTCGGCGTAGGTGATGCGGTCATTTCCCAGGCGCAAGAACGGCCGTTGGCCATATTTCGCCGCCTGGGTAGCTAGTAGTTCGCCAATGGTCATTTGGTGGGTAGGTTCGTAGGTCATAATATTTCCTGTGTATTTGGTAATCGGTAATTAGTAATTGGTAATCGGTAATTAGTAATTGGTAATCGGTAATTAGTAATTGGTAATTGGTTAATTACTCAATTACCAATTACCCAATTACCATCTTCCAAAAACTGCTCCTTCTTCCGGTAAGCCATGCCGTGCAGCTCGGCAATCAAGTTCTCCTCGTCATCCGTCACCGTCATCCGGCAGAGGGCGGTGCGGCCGCCGCGACGGATTTCAACGGCAACGGCCGTCAGCACGGCCCCCGGTTTCGGCGTGGTCACAAAATGGATGTCCATGCTCAAGGCCAGCGCCGTCTGCCCCGACGAGTTACAGGCAGCGGCAAAAGCGACGTCGGCCAGAGCAAAAACGGCCGCGCCGTGCAGCAGGCCGTGCCCGTTGGTCAGGTGCGGAGCCATCCGCATCTCCGTCCGGGCGTACCCCGGCCGCACCGCTACCAGTTCAACCCCCAAGCGCCGGGCCAACTGGTCTCGTTCTGCCATAAAGCGGTGGACGGCCGCGGCCGTTTCGTTTTCGTTCATCAATGACTACACAGAGAGCACAGAGGAGACGCGGAGATCACAGAGAGAATACAAAGATTTGTTCCTTTTTTCTCTTCTTTCTCCGTGTTCTCTGTGTCATCTCCGTGCCCTCTGCGTCCTATCCCATTACAAAACGTCGAATCCCGTTTTTGAGCAGTTTGACCTGGAAGTTGAGCAGCAGGCCAACTTTGCAGCCAGACAATTTCAAGTAGGACAAAACTTGGGCTTCGTGAACGGGTAAAATGTGTTCAACAACTTTAAGTTCGACAACAATCTTGTCTTCAACCAGTAAATCAATCCGGTAGCCCTGCTCCAAACGAATTTCTTTGTAAACCAGCGGCAGCGCCTTTTGTCGCTCAACCTTCAATCCTAACTTTTCTAACTCATAAACCAGACAGGTCTCGTAAGCAGATTCCAGCAACCCCGGCCCCAAATGCCGATGCACCTCAATCGCCGCGCCGATAATCTGCTCTGTCAACTTGTTCATCTTAGCCCGGATTCCATTCATAACCATTATTTCTTTCTAAGAATTACACAGAGCGCACAGAGAGGGGATACAAAGATTCATAGAGAGGACACAAAGTTGTTGTTTTTCTTTTCTCTCCTTTCTTTCTGTTCTCTGTGTCTTCCCTCCGTGCTCTCTGTGTCCTAATTCATCACCTCGTCCGGCGACGTAATCACGCCGGTGATGGCCGAGGCCGCCGCCACGTAAGGATTCGCCAGGTAGACCTCGCTCTCAATATGTCCCATCCGGCCGTGGAAATTACGGTTGCTGGTGGAGACGCAGCGTTCCCCTTCGGCCAGGACGCCCATGTGCCCGCCCAGACAGGGGCCGCAGGTCGGCGTCGTCACCGAGCAGTTGGCGTCCACGAAAATCTCGATCAGCCCTTCGCGCAGGGCGTCCAGGTACACTTTTTGGGTGCCAGGAACGATGACAGCGCGCACGTGTGGGTGAATTTTGCGCCCTTTCAGCACCTCGGCCGCCGCCCGCAAATCGGCCAGGTTGCCGTTGGTACACATGCCGATGACCACCTGGTCAATTTCCAGCCCGGCCAGTTCCGATACCGGCTTGACGTTGGAGGGGAGAAAGGGGGCGGCGATGAACGGTTCCATCTGTGTCACGTCGTATTCGTACACGGCCGCATATTCCGCATCCGGGTCGCTCTCAAAATATAATCCTTCCCGGTCGCCCCGCTGGCGCACAAATGCCCGCGTCACCTCGTCGGCGGCAAACAGCCCGGCCATCGCCCCCGCCTCAATCGCCATGTTGGCCATCGAGAAACGGGAGGCCATGCTCAAATGGGGCACGGCCTCGCCAGTGAACTCCATCGCCTGGTAGCGCGCCCCGGCCACGCCGATGTCGCCAATCGTGTGCAAAATTAAATCCTTGCCGCCGACCCATTTGGGGGGACGGCCGTGATAGACGAATTTGATGCTCTCCGGCACTTTCAGCCATACTTCCCCCAGCGCCATCGCCGCCGCCGCGTCCGTCGAGCCGATGCCGGTTCCGAACGCGCCCAGGAAACCATAGGTGCAGGTGTGCGAATCGGCTCCGGCCACCAGGTCGCCGGGGACGACGATCCCCTGTTCCGGCAGGAGGACGTGCTGAATCCCGGCCCGGCCCACGTCGTAAAAGCGGATGCCGTGCTTGCGGGCGAAGTCGCGGCAGCGTTTGACGATTTGGGCGCTTTTGATGTCTTTGGCCGGGGTGAAATGATCCATGACGAAGACCACCTTCTCCGGCTCGCGCACCCGCGCCCCTTTGATTTTCTCGAATTCCTCAATTGCCAGGACGCCGGACAGTTCCGAAGCCAGCGCCACGTCTACGCGGGCATTGATGAATTCCCCCGGATACACTTCATCCTGGTCGCATTTAGCAGCCAATATTTTTTCGGCAAGGGTGTGTCCCATACTGTCTCCTTAATTAACGAGTTGGTTATTGGAAATTAGAGACTGGAGACTAGAGATTAGAACAGTCTCCGATCTCTAGTCCCTAGTCTCTCTCAAGTCACAAACTCCGGCCGATCCCTTAACGGCGGCGGGGAAGTCGGCAGTAATTTGCCCGTTTCGATAGATTCCACCAGCGCGGCCTCGTCGAACCAGCTTGAGGGCGGCTTGTGGCCCCAGAAGGTGGCCCGGCGCGGGTCGTTGATGCGCCAGCGAATCGGTTCCCAATCGGGATCGGGGATGATGTAATCGTTGGTGTACAGCTCGATGCGGTTGCCGTCGGGGTCGCGCAGGTAGACGAAGAGGGCGTTGCTGATGCCGTGCCGGCCGGGGCCGCGTTCGATGCTGTCGGCGTAGCCGCTGGCGGCCAGCACGTCGCAGGCGCGCAGGACGCTCTCCTGGTTGGCCAGCCAGAAGCCGGCGTGGTGCAGCCGCGGGCCGACGCCGTTCATGAGGGCGATGTCGTGGACGTTTTGCTTGCGGTGCAGCCAGGCGGCCCACAGGCTGGGCGGCTCCTCCTCGGTGACGGTCAGTTCGGAGCAGTAGAAGCCGAGGGTCTGGGTGAACCAGTCGTAGGCGGCCTGCACCTGGGGAACCTGGACGTTGAAATGATCCAGGCGCATGACGTTGGCCCCGCGATATTGATCAAAACGCTGCAGCCGCCAGTCGCGCCGCTCCATCTCGTGGTAAAACTCCAGGGGCAGGCCGGTGGCGTCTTGCACGCGCAGGGCGCGCCCCTGGCCCGCTTCTTCGCCGGGAGCCAGCCAGCGGGTGGGACGGCCGTTTTCCGCATACAGCCGCGCCAGCCGTTCCAAATCGCCGGGGTCGGCCACGCGGAAGGCGAGGTGAGAGACGCCGGGGCTGTCGGCCAGCCGCAGCGTCAGGCCGTGATGTTCCCGCTCTTCCAGGCCGCCCAGGTAGAGGTGTTGGTCGTCACGGCCGTTTTCCAGGAACCCCAATACTTCCACATAAAAATGGCGCGCCCGCTCCAGGTCTGTCACCCGGAACTCGATGTGTCCGGCGCGGGTGATGGAGAATGTCATGGTTTACCTCCAAAGAGAATTGCCAATTGTGAATTATGAATTGTCAATTGTTAATTTCCTCGCTGCCATGGATCGTAGAAAACCTGCACCGGCTCCGCTTCCCAGCCCAGGTCAGGGGCGGGGGGAGACTCGGTGGTGTGAAGACGGCCGTACCTGCCGCCGTAAAAGAGGAGCTGCCGTCGTGGTTCAATCCTCTCTATCCTCAATATCGTCCCCTTTCGCCATTACATTTGTCTCCCCAGAAACCATCCTCATTCACAATTTACAATTCACCATTCACCATTCACAATTTCTCATCATTTCGCCGCAAAAACTCCCTCACCATCTCCATATACGGTGTCATATCATGACTCCGCACCAGGACGCCGGCCATGCGCACCGGGTCGCCGAAGAAGTAGCGTTCGTACAGGGCCTGCCGCGCAGCAAAGGCGGACAGCGCCGTATCCCAGGCCAGGCGGAAGATGGGGATGCGCTCCAGGGCGTCGGCGCGGGCGGCCTGGTAAAAGCGCTGAATTTCCTCACGCAGCGGCCCGTTGACGTCCGCTTCGGTGGGCGCGGCGACCAGCCCGCTGGCTCCCAACTGCTGGATGATCTCCACCATGCGCGGGTAGAGGTGGGGGTAGAGGTTGCGGGCAGCGTCCAGCGGATCCCAGGCGGGGCGCATGACGCCGTAGTCGTCCAGGGCGGCGTCGGCTTCGGCCGCTTTCAGGAACGCTTTCATCGTCTCCAGGTTGACCCAAATCGTGGACAGCTTCTCCTGCACGTGCTGGAAGACCTCGATGCCGATGGTGTGTACCAGCAGGGATGCCACCCCCAGCAGGAATTCCGTCTTGGCGATGTTTTTGACGAGCACCTGGTGGGCCATGTTAACGATGGCCCCGGTGGCTGAGTACGCTTTGTTGCAGGTTTCCACGTCGCGGTACAAAAAGACGCGCTCCCAGGGGACGAAAACGTCGTCGAAGATGACGACGGCGTCCATTTCTTCGTAGCGGGAGCCGAGGGGGTGGTCGTAGTGGGAACGGCCGTAATCCAGGCTCTCCCGGCAAATAAACTTCAGCCCCGGCGTGTTGCAGGGAATAGAAAGGCCAAAAGCGTAGGGCGCGTCCTCCGGCCGGTTCTTGAGCAGCGTGGAGGGAAAGACCATGATCTCGTCGGCCATGGGCAGCGTGGCCAGCATCCGCGCGCCGCGAATGACGATGCCGGCGTCTGTTTCCTCTTTGACGCGGGCGGCGAGGAAGGGGTCCGCTTGATCGGCCGTGCCTTTGGCCCGGTTGGCCTGGGGCGTGATCAGCGTATGCGTCAGGCAAAGGTCGTTTTCGCGGATGTGTTCGTGGTAATCGGTGACATTTTGCCCGAAGCGGGGGTCGTGGGCGGCGATGAACGCCGCGCCGCCGGCATAGCCGGTCATGGCCCGGTTCAGGTAATCGGGCGCGCGCCCCATCATGCCGTGATGATGGTCGGCCCACACCTTCATCATCCGGCTGACGCTGAGCAGTTCCTCTTGGGTGCGCGGGATCAGGAAAGAACGGCCGACTTTCTCCCCCGTCGTCGGCGAATCAAACAACATCACGTCCGGCTGCTGCCACTGCACGTCGTACAGCTCCGCCAGACTGCGCGCGCCGTTCTTAAAGGCCGGATGCGTTGTCACATCCGCCACCCGCTCCCCCCGGTACCAGATTGCCGGCCCTTCCTCGCGCAATTTTTGAATGACCTGTTCGCCTCGTCTCGCTGGCATTCTAACCTCCAAAAATTATGAATTGTGAATTGTCAATTGTGAATTATGAACGGGATCATTCACCATTCACAATTCATCATTCGCAATTCACAATTATTCTGCTCCTAATTTTGGTATCTTGTGTTCGCCCAAGGCCACGTGAATGGTGGTCACTTCGGTGTAAAAATCAAAGCTGTAACGGCCGCCTTCCCGACCGATGCCGCTGTGCTTGCTGCCGCCGAACGGGGTGCGTAAATCGCGCACGTTTTGGGAATTGATCCAGACCATGCCTGACTCAATCGCTTCGGCGACGCGATGCCCCCGCGTCAGGTCGCCCGTCCAGACGTAGGCGGCCAGGCCATACTTGATGTCGTTGGCGATGCGCAGCGCCTCAGCTTCGTCCTGGAACCGGATGACCACCAGCGCCGGCCCGAAAATCTCTTCCTGGGCGATGCGCATCCGGTTGTCCACGTTGGTGATGAGGGTGGGCTGGAAGTAGTTGCCGTGGGGGAGGTGCGACGGCCGTTCCCCGCCCACCGCAATCACCGCCCCCTCATCACGGGCCACATTCATGTACGCCCGCACCCGCCCCCAATGCTCCGGGTGAATCAGCGGGCCGACTTCCGTGTTCATGTCCATCGGGTCGCCCACCCGGATTTTGGCCACGCGGGCCGCCAATTTGTTTACAAAATCGTCGTAAATGGAGGCCTGAACCAGCAGCCGCGATCCGGCCGTGCAGCGCTCGCCATTGAGCGAATACACCTGCCAGATGGCCCCATCCAGCGCCCGATCCAAGTCGGCGTCCTCAAACACCATCGTCGGCGACTTGCCGCCCAGTTCCATGGAGAACCGCTTCAATGTGGCCGCGCCGTTGCGCATGATCTCCTGCCCCGTCGTCGTCTCGCCGGTGAAAGAGATCAACTGCACGCCGGGATGAGCCACCAGGGCGGCCCCGGCCGTTTCGCCGATGCCCTGCACCACGTTGAAGACGCCCGGCGGCAGGTCGGCTTCCTGGATGATTTCGGCCAGCTTATTGGCGGAGAGGGGCGCCCATTCGGCCGGTTTGAGGATGCAGGTGTTGCCCGCCGCCAGGCAGGGGGCCACCTTCCACGTTTCCAGCATGAAGGGGACGTTCCAGGGGGTGATCAGCCCGGCCACGCCCACCGGCCGGCGGACGGTGTAATTCATGAACTGGCCGTCTTTGGGGAAAGATTCGCCGCTGATTTGCGTCACCATTTCGGCGAAGAAATAAAAGTTTTGGGCGGCGCGGGCGATAACCCCTTTCCTGAGCTGGCTGGCGGGGACGCCGGTGTCCGTGATTTCCACATCGGTGATTTCTTCGGCGCGCTTTTCGATGAGGTTGCCGATTTTGCGTAACGCTTTGGCCCGGTCGGCGGCCGTCATGCGCGGCCAGGGGCCTTCGTCAAACGCTTGGCGCGCCGCCTGGACGGCCCGGTCAATATCGGCCGCGCTGCCGGAGGCGACGGCCGTGATGGGCTGGTTGGTGGCCGGGTTTAAGGTCTCAAATGTCTCCCCCTCAACGGGGGGGACAAATTCGTTCTCAATAAAATGATGAATCATTTTTGCGTTTCCTTTTTCCACAATCCGCAGATGGCGCCGATTATGCAGATGAATTGGTCTTAAATCGGCGCAATCCGCGTAATCAGCGGATTTTTATTCCGCCACCACCCGATTCTCCAACGCGCCCAGCCCATCTATTTCCAACCGCATCTCGTCGCCGGGATAGACGTGGGAGATGCCTTTGGGCGTGCCCGTCCAGATCATGTCGCCCGGTTCCAGGGTCATGATCATGGAGATGAAGGCGATCAGGTCGGGCACGGGGCGAATCAGTTGGCCGGTGTTGCCCTGCTGCCGCAGTTCGCCGTTGACGAATGCCCGCAGGTTCAGGTCGGCCGGGTCGGGGATTTCATCGGCCGTCACCAGATACGGGCCGACGGGGCCGAAGGTGTCGTACCCTTTGGCGCGCACCGGCGGCCGGTAAAAATCCATCACAAAGTCGCGCACGGTAACGTCGTTGCCGATGGTGTAGCCGGCGATGACTTCGTGCGCCCGTTCCGGCTTCACGCGGCGGCAGCGACGGCCGATCACTACCACTAGTTCAACTTCATAGTGCATGTACGCGATCCCTGCCGGAGCCGTCACCTCCCCTTTGTGCCCGATGAGCGAGCTGGTCGGCTTGAAGAACAGGGCCGGTTCCGGCGGCGACTCCATCTTCAACTCGGCGGCGTGGTCGGCGTAGTTGAGGGCCAGGCCTATGGCTTTGGTAGGCGTAACCGGCGGCAGCCAGACCACATCGTCGGGGGCGTAAATGGCGCCGTCGGCGGCAGCCAGTTGGCCGTCGTTGTTGACTGCGCCCTCGTGGATACGGCCGTTTACGGCAAAGCGAGCCAGTTTCATCGTCTAGACCTTTTTGGGACACAGAGGGCGCGGAGAAGACACAGAGATTCACAGAGATAAGGAGAAAAATCTCTCCAATCTCCGTGTTCTCCGTGTATCCTCAGTGTCCTCTGTGTCCCACTCATCCTTCCTCCTCGAACACCATACCCAAAAACGCCCGGATCGGCGGCACAACGCGCGGGTTATCGTGCAGGATCATCGTGAAATGGTTGACGCCGGGGATGTCCACCCGCCAGCAGTTGGGAATCCAGGCCACGAAAGCGGCCGCTTCCCGTTCGTCCAGCACATGCGCCTTGTCGCCCAGCAGCCCGTTTTGCGGCCGGATAAACAGTGTGGGGCATTGCAAGGTAGGAAAGTGAACGCACATGCTGTAGTAAAAATGAACGTCTAAATCCTTTTTGATGGCGGCGGCGGAAGATTTGGGTTGGACACGGCCGTTCCCCGCCTCCGCCAAATGATCCAACAAAAACCGCTCCAATCCCGGATTCCAGGGCGCGTAAAAAGGGAGTTCCCGCATCGCTGCCAGGTACGCCTCCGCCGATTCATAAGCGTGCCCCAGCCGCTCAATCGCCGGATACATCGCCTTCATCACTTCCTCTTTCGGGTCCGCGCCGCCGTCAATCAGCGTCAGCGAACGCACCTGCATCGGCCGGATAGAAGCCAGATACACACCCACCGTGGCCCCAAACGAATGGCCGATGATGTGAAACCGCTCAAATCCCATCGCCTCCACAAAAGCCATGACGTCCCGCGCGTGGTAAGAAAAGCCGTACCCTTCCGCCGGTTTGTCGCTGTCCCCCCGGCCGCGCAAATCCAGGGCGAACAGGTGATATTCCGGGGCCAACCGGCCGGCGACCTGGTCAAACGTCCCCTTATGGCCGATGAGGCTGTGCAGGCAGATCACCGGCCCCTTTTCCCCCGGCCATTCTTTGTAGGCCAGGGTGATGTCGTTGACCTGGATGGTTTGGGTATCTGAATTCATCATGATTGGGGGATTGGAGACTAGAGACTAGAAATTGAGTCGCCCGGTCTCCAGTCTCTAGCCCCTAGTCTCCACTATTCCATACTCCGCCAACACCTGCCGCAGTTTCGCTTCATTTTCCGGCCGTAACGGGGCCAGCGGCGGCCGTACCTCCGGGCTGATTTTGCCCATCATGCCCAGCGCCGTTTTGGCCGGGACGGGGTTGATTTCGATAAAAATGGCGTCATTGAGCGGCATCAAGCGGTAGTGCAAATTTTGGGCTTCTTGCCATCTACCCGCCGCCGTCAGGTCGTACAGCCGGGCTACTTTGGCGGGCAGGATGTTGCCCGTTGCGCTGACGTATCCGGCCCCGCCGATGGCCAGCACTGGGAAGCAGAGCAGTTCGATGCCGGAGTAAACCAGGAAATCGCGGCCCAGCTTTCCCAGCAGGCGGGTGATGTGGGAGAAATCTTTGTTGGCTTCCTTGACGCCGATGATATTGGCGCAATCATCGCGCAGGCGGGCGACGGTATCAATTCCCAGGTTGACGGCCGTCCGTCCGGGAATATTGTAGAGGATAATCGGCAGCGACACCGCGTCTGCCACTGCCTTAAAGAACCGGTACAGCCCTTCCTGGCTGGGACGAATGTAGTAGGGAACGATGAGCAGCAAGGCGTCAGCCCCGGTCTTTTGGGCGAAGCGGGAGTAATGCAGGGTTTCCTCCAGATTGTTGCTGCCCGTTCCGGCGACGAAGGGGACACGGCCGTTCACCGTTTCCGCTCCGATTTGAATCACCCGCTCCCGTTCGGCCCGGCTGAGCGCGCTCGGCTCGCCCGTCGTCCCCGTCACCGAGACGCCGTGACTGCCGCTGGCGATCTGCCATTCAATCAGATCGGCCAGCCCCGTTTTGTCCAGCTTTCCATCCCGGAAGGGCGTCACCACTGGCACAATCGAGCCGCGCATCTGTTCTGGCTTAAACATCCTGCACCCTCCGGCGCAGCCGTTCCCCCGCCGCCTGCAACGTTTCGATTTTCTTGGCAAAGGCAAAGCGAATCAGATTCGTCCCCATGTCCGGCGTGCCGAAAAAGGCGGAGCCGGGCACAACCGACACCCCTAGATGCTGCGGCAGCCAGCGGGCCAGGTCAAAATCGTCGCCATCAAACGCCCAGCCGCTGAAATCGGCCATGACGTAGTATGCTCCTTGCGGTGGTTGGGCGGCCAGGCCGATGTCGTCCAAAATTTTCATCATCAACGCCCGGCGTTCGGCGTAATCCCGTTTGAGCTGCGTGTAGTAATCGTCCGGCAGATTAAGAGCGGTCACGGCCGCCGCCTGCAGCGGCGCGGCGGCGCAAATGGTCGTAAAGTCGTGGACGGTACGCAGAGCGGTACTCAATGCTGCCGGCGCGCAGGCGTAGCCCAACCGCCAGCCGGTAGCGGCATACGTCTTGCCCAGGCCGCCAATCGTCACCGTCCGTTCGGCCAGGCCGGGAATGGTAGCGGGGGGGATGTGGGCGCGGCCGTCATACACGATAAACTCATAAATCTCATCCGTGATCAGCGCCACGTCAAACGCATCACAAAGCGCGGCTACCCCTTCTAGTTCGGCGCGGGTGAAGACATGCCCCGTCGGGTTGTGTGGCGTGTTCAGGATGATCGCCTTCGTATTTTGATTAAACGCCGCTCGCAGCCGCTCTAAATCCAGGGCATAATCCGGCGCTTCCAGGGCCACAAAGCGCGGGCTGGCTCCGGTAAACGTCACCGCTGGGGCGTACCCCTCGTGGAACGGCTCAATGATGATCACCTCGTCGCCCGGATTACACAGGCTCATCAGCGTCGCCGCAATCGCCTCCGTCACGCCGCAGGTGACAGTGACGTGCTTATCCGGGTCAAAATCCAGGCCGTACAACCGCGCCATCTTGGCGGCAATCGCCTGGCGCAGCGCCGGGTTGCCCCAGGTGATGGTGTACTGGTTGGCCCCTTCGTCCAGCGCCCGGTGCGCCGCGGTAATCACCTCTGGCGGCGGCCCAAAGTCGGGAAAACCCTGCGACAGGTTGATAGTTTGGTGCTGAATTGCCAGCCGCGTCATTTCGCGGATAAACGATTCGCGCATACCGGATAATCGTTGTGCAAACATATTACGCTTCCTGTATGGTAACGGCCGGCCGGAGCAAAAATGAACCAACCAGACCCAAGACGGATACGCCCCCGGCCAGCAAAAAAGCGGGCGCAAACGAGCCAGCAGCGTCGGCGATGGCCCCGGCGACGCCTGGCCCCAATGCCTGCCCAATGCCAAAAAATAACGTGAGAAATCCCAGCGCCGCCGGGGCCAGCCGGGAGCCGAGCAAGTCGCCGCAAGTGGCCGACATGATGGCCGGGATACTCCAGGCTGATAGACCGAACAAAACGGCCGATACCGTCAGCCCGGCCGGCGTCGGCCACAGGGCGAACAGGCTGAAGGCAATTGCGTGAAACAGGTAGACGCCCATCAGCGCCAGTTTACGTCCGATCACGTCCGACACTGTCCCCCACAGCAGGCCGCACAGCAGGCTGAACCAGCCCATCGTCATAAACAACGACCCGGCTGCCGCCGCCGTGTAGCCCGCTTCGGCGATCAGGTACTTGGTGAAAAAGGTGATGTAAATGATGTAAGCAAACCCAAAAGCGGAATAGACCAATCCCAGATGCCAGACCGCGCCCGACCGGTAAACGCGCGGCCAATCAACCGGCCGCCGGGCGGGGCGGGGGGGCGGCGGTTCGTCTGACTCATCGCCCAACGGCCCCAGCCCTTTGTCGCCGGGATGGTCGCGCAGCAGCAGCCAGACCAGGACGGCTAACGCCAGCGTGACGCCGCCGAAAACAATCCAGGTCAGCCGCCAGCCATTCTCGCCGTTGGCGGCCAGGATGCGGGGCACGGTCGGCCCGATGAGGATGATGGCCAGCGACGAGCCGGAGACGACGATTCCCGACGCCAGGCCGCGCCGCCGGGGAGCAAACCAGGCGGTCATCAAGCCCATCACCGGCACGTTGCTGGCGCCGCTGCCGACGCCGGTCAGCAAGCGCCAGACGGCCGCCGCCAGGAAGCCTCCCGCCAACCCCGTCAGCGCCATGCCGCCGCCCACCAGCGCTACGCCCAGCGCGATCACCCGGCGCGGCCCGTAGCGGGCGGCCAGCATCCCGCCAATCAAGGAGAGCGCCAGGTAGCCGACCACGTTGGCCGAGGCCAGGACGCCGGCCTGGGTGTTGTCCAACTTCAGGCTGGTTTGCATGGCGGGCAGCAGCATCGTGTAACCGAAGCGGGCCAATCCTAGCACGCCAAACACGACCAGCGTGCCCATGATGAGTACGATCCAGCCGTAGTGGAGGCGATGCGTAGCGGGTGTAGTTTCCATGATTTTGGGGATTAGAGACTGGAGATTAGAGATTTGAGACTGGTAATCTCTAATCTTCAGTCTCTAGTCTCTCGCCTAGTCCTTCAATTTCCGCCTGTCGTTCAGTCGGCACACGGCCGTCCGCGTCCCAACCTCTTTCTTCATAATACTCATCCAGCATTCGCTGGAACTGTTCCCGGTCTACGTGATGCCCTTTCGTTTTGCGGGCGGGCATGGGATCGTCAAAATAACGCTTGGGCAGCGTGTCGTCGGCGCGGGAGAGGCCGAAGTCGGCGTTGATCAGCCGCTCCGTATCCAGCGCCCGGCGGCCGACTTCGCGCAGGCTCTCCGGGGTAAATTTCAGCCCGGCGGCGGCGGCGATCAGGTCGCAAAAATGGTCGTAACCCAGCAAATGGGGGCTGTTGAAACCGTGCGTCACGAACTTGCAAATGCCCAGGCTGTCGGTGACGGCGAAGATGTCGTCGCCCCAGGCGACGATCAGCCCTTTGTCTTTGTAGCCGGTGGGATCGGGGTCGTTGGGGCGGCCGTAAATCTTCTCTCTCACCTCATCCGGCAGCTTGAATACTTCCAGCGTCGGCCGGTTGCGCAAATGATCCGCCCCCCGGCTGGCGACGGCGATGCCCAGGGCAAACCCCTTGAAATAACGCACGTCGTGCGGGTCAGACTGGGGCAGCCCCTTGACGGCGATCAGGTAATCCTGCGCTTCCGGCGGAAAAAAACGGATCGCCCGCGTGCTTTCCGCCAGCACGTCGCCAAAGCCGCGCCGGTGGGCGATGTCCTCGATCAGGCCGTGAACGGTCTCGTAATCGCCCCAATTAAGCGGCCCGCCGGTCAAGTCGTCGCCAATCAGGCCGCGCTGGTACAGTTCCATCGCCCAGGCGATGATCGTGCCCACCGAGGAAGCGTCCAGCCCCAAATCATTAACCAGGTTGTTGAGCGTGATCACCTGGTCGGTAGGGGCGATGCCCAGGTTGGCCCCCAGCAGGCCGATGGTGGAGTATTCCGGCCCTTCGCCGCCCAGGGTGTTGCGGTGGCGGCAGTGGACGACGCAGGAGGTGCAGGCCAGCATCTTGTCGGAGTATTTCTCGATCTCCTCGGCGTTGAGGCTGTCCTCGAAGTAGTTGTCCTGGCTGTTGCGGGTGCGGATCGCCCCCAGCCGGTTGCTGACTTCGTAGAGGAGCGGCGTGCCGACGTGGCCCAGCACCTGCACGATTTTGG
Source organism: Chloroflexota bacterium (assembly GCA_024275635.1). GTDB lineage: Bacteria > Chloroflexota > Anaerolineae > Promineifilales > Promineifilaceae > JACKCC01. The sequence goes on from JAJRYT010000114.1 coordinate 87,192, forward strand.
AGCTTTTGAGGTATTTCTGCTGCTGGATGCGGACGGCGCGCAGCGTCTCTTTTTGGGCGACAGCAATCGCTTTGCCGCCGCGGGCGACGACGGCTTTGAGGTTTTTGCTGCCCATCACCGCGCCCATGCCGCCGCGGCCGGCGGTGTTTTTCTGGCCGGTCATCACGCCGGCCATGCGCACTTTGTTTTCGCCGGCCGGGCCGATGACGGCCGAGATCGTCCCCCGGCCGAACCGTTCTTTCAAGGCGTTCTGGGCGGGCATGTTTTCCAGCCCCCACAGGTCGCTGGCGTCCTGGACGTGGACACGGCCGTCTTCCAGCAGGATGAGCGACGGCCGTTCGGCCCGCCCCAAAATCACCAGCCGGTCAAAGCCCGCCTTGCGCATCGCCGCCGCAAAAAAGCCGCCGCAGTTGGCGTCGCCCAAAATACCGCTCTCCGGCGATTTGGCGGAGACGTTGAAGCGGGCGGCGTTGGGGGCAATCGTCCCCGTCAGCAGCCCTGCGCCGAAGATGAGCGGGTTGTCCGGCCCCAGCGGATCAACCTGGCGGGGATCGCCGGCGGCGTGCAGGTAGCGGCGCAGGTAGGCCATGTTCAGCCCCCGGCCGCCCAGGTACGCCCGCACCAGCTCCGGCGGCGTTTCTCCGACCCGCACCTCTCCCGTTGTCAGGTTGATAATCGCTGTGGTTGATTCACTCATTACTCATTACTCATTACTCATTACTCATTACTCATTACTCATTACTCATTACTCATTGCTCATTTATTACCCGCCGGCAATGGGCCAGACGAGGTGGACGTGACGGCCGTCCCCCAACACCGTCGCCTCATCCGCCTCATCCTCGCCCACAAACAACAGCGGCGGCGCATCGGCAAACTCCTGCGCCAGCGCCGGGTACTGCGCCAGCAGCGCCGCCAGCAAATCCGCCATCCGCGATCCGGCCGCTAGTTCCACGTCCAGATTACGCTGACCCACGACCCGCCAAAACGGTTCCGCCAGCCGCACGTGTACGTTCATCGGTGAAAAAACCTCCGGGAGGTTCCGAACCTCCCGGAGGTTGAAATCTCAGCCCTTATACAAATCCCGCTTATCCACAATCCGCTTCGCCTTGCCGATAGAGCGTTCAATCGAATGCGGCCCGGTCAGCTTCACCTCAGCCCGGATACCCAGAGCGTCGTTCAGATGTGCTTCAGTGGCGGCCCGCAAATTTTCCAACGCGCCCGTGTCAATCGGCTCAAAGAAGCGTTGGTTCGCCTCGACCCAGATTTCCAGCTTGTCCAACTGCTCCTGAGTCCGGTCTACAATAATCTGGTACTGCGGCTCCAGACCTTCGACACTCAGGAGCGTTTTTTCGATGAGTGACGGGAACACGTTCACGCCGCGCACAATCAACATGTCGTCGGAACGGCCGCGAATCTTCTCCATGCGCACCATCGTCCGGCCGCAGGCGCACTTCTCCGCGTGCAGCACCGTCAAATCGCGAGTGCGGTAGCGGAGAATAGGCATCGCTTCCTTCGTCAGCGTGGTGAAGACCAGTTCCCCTTCCTCGCCGTAGGGCAGCTGCTCGCCCGTGTTCGGGTCAATGATTTCGGCCAGGAAATGATCCTCATTGATGTGCAGCCCGTTGTGATGCTCGCACTCCACCGACACGCCGGGGCCGATAATCTCCGTCAGGCCATAAATGTCATACGCCTCAATGCCCAGTCGGGCCTGAATTTCCTGGCGCATCTCTTCTGTCCACGGCTCTGCGCCAAAAATGCCCACCCGTACTTTCATCCGAGACTTAAAATCAATACCTAGTTCGGCCGCTTCCTCGGCCAGCACCAGCGAGTAAGAGGGGGTGGCGGTCATCACCGTCGCCCCGAAATCCTCCAGCAGCATAATCTGCCGCCGCGTCATACCGCCGGAAACAGGCACCACCGTTGCCCCCACTGTTTGGAACCCCAGGTGGAAGCCCAAACCGCCGGTGAACAACCCGTAGCCATACGCATTGTGAGCGACGTCCTTGTCCGTTACGCCGCAGGAAGTAACCGTGCGCGCCATTACCTCGGCCCACAATTTCAAATCATTCTGTGTGTAACCGCCAACAACCGGCTTGCCGGTCGTGCCGCTGGAAGCGTGCAGGCGAATCACTTCTTCCAGAGGAACAGCGAAATTGTTGAACGGGTACTCATCACGCAAATCTTGCTTGGTGGTGAATGGCAGTCGTTTTAGATCATCCAGCCCTTTAATCTCATCCGGCGCGATGCCCAACGCCTTAAATTTGCGCTGGTACATTGGAATTTTGTTAAAGGTGTAGGCGGCGATTTTGCTCAGCCGTTCCCCCTGGAGTTTCTCCAGGTCGCCGCGTTCCATACTCTCAAATTCAGGGTTCCACATTGGCATAGTTTTCCTCCCAAAGTAATTGTCAATTGTGAATTGTCAATTGACAATTGTTAATTCATTGTTTGTCGCCAGGTCTCATTCACAATTTATCGTTCACAATTCATCATTTACAATTAGTCCCCTAGTTCCCACGCTCCTTCTCGTCCGGCTAAAAAGGCTTTGCGGTTGACCTCTTTGTGACGGGCGGGCACTTTTTCCATGATTACCTCTAACCAGGGCTGTTCGTCTTCGGCCAGTTCGGCCGAGAGCGCGCCCAGCAGGACGCTGTTGGCGGTGCGCCGGTTGCCCAGGCTTTCGGCGACGCCGACGGCGTCGAGCGCCAGCAGTTTGCCGGCGATCTGGCCGATGGTGGTGAATATCCGCTCTTTATCCGGGTAGACGGCGCTGCCAAAAACTGTGCCTGTCGGCGGCAGCTCTTGCTGGCTGAGGATGACGGTTCCGCCGGGCCGCAAATATTCCAGCCAGCGCATCGCTTCCAACATTTCCTGAGCGACAAAGAAATCTACAGTTCCTTTTTCGCAGAGGGGGGAGGCGACTTTTTCGCCCCAGCGCACGTGGCTGGTGACGGCGCCGCCCCGTTGGGACATGCAGTGTACTTCGGATTTTTTGGCTTCTAGCCCCTGGCGCAGGCCTACTTCGGCAACGATGTCGCTGGCCAGCAGGGTCCCCTGCCCGCCGACGCCGGCGAGTAGAAAGTTGGCTTTTTTGTTGGTCATAATTTCTCCTTTTTCGATTGGGAAACTGGAGATTGAAGAGTGGAGACTAGAGACTGGAGACTGCCTGTCTCCAAATCTCCAATCTCTAGCCTTCAGTCTCTAATCTCTCTCATGCAGCCATCACCGGGATTTCTTTGCCGGGTTCGATTGCCTGCCGGGCGCAGACGTCGTAGCAGAGGCCGCAGCCGACACATTGAACCGGGTCAATCCACGCTTTGGGGCGCTGTGTTTTTTCGTCTAATTCGTCGCTCTTGAAGATGGCCGGGCAGCCGATGCGGAAGCAGAGGGTGCAGCCGTTGCAGTCGTCGTTATGGACGATGTAGGGTTCGCGGTTGTGGCTGGTCTCGAAGACGCAGATGGTGCGGGCGACGATGACGGCCGGTTCGCCCGATTTTTGCGCTTCTTTGATGGTGTTCTGCATCTCTTTCAGTTCGCGGGCTTCTAGCTCGTACACGTGTTTGACGCCCAGGGCGCGGGCGACTGCGGCGATGTCAATGCGGTGGCCGTGTTCGCCGCGCAGGGTTTCGCCGGAGCCGGGGTTGCCCTGGTGTCCGGTCATGCCAGTGGTGCGGTTGTCTACGACGATGACGACGATGGGGGTGTTGTTGTAAACGGCCGTTGCCAGCGCCGATAACCCCGAATGGAAAAAGGTGCTGTCCCCAATCACCGCCACATTCTCTTTTTCCAGCCCGGCGTGCCGCATTCCCATGGCCACGCCGATGCTGGCCCCCATCGCGCCGATGGTATCGCTCGATTCCAGCGGCGGCAGGACGCCCAGGGCGTAACAGCCGATGTCGGAATTGACCGTCACCTTCAGCCGACGCAGAGTCCAGAACACGTCCCGGTGGCCGCAGCCGGCGCAGAGGACAGGCGGGCGGATGGGCAGCGCGCCTACATCCGGCGTGTGACCGTTGCCGTTTTTAGCCAGAACGCCGGCTTCAACCGCCGCCGCCCGCACCCGTTCCGGCGTCAATTCGCCAATGGCCGGGAAGATGCTCTTACCTTCCACAGCGATGCCCATTTGACGCACGTGCTCTTCGATGAACGGCTCCAGCTCTTCGATGATCAGCAGCCGGTCTACCTGGGCGGCGAAGTCGCGGATTTTTTGTTCCGGCATGGGCCAGGCCATTCCTAATTTGAGGATGGAGGCGTTGGGGAAGATTTCGCGGGCGTACTGGAAGGCGGCGCCGGCGGAGATGATGCCGATTTTCTTGTCGCCCCATTCGATGGTGTTGATGGCGCAGGTTTCGGCCCACTGGCGCAGTTTTGCAGTGCGTTCCTCGATGACGGGATGGCGGCGGCGGGCGTAGGCGGGGATCATGACGAATTTGGGCGGGTTTTTGATGTACGGCCGTTTCTCCTTCGTCTCCCGGTCTTCCAACGTGATCACCGACTTGGCGTGCGAGGTGCGCGTAGTGGTGCGGATCAGAACCGGCGTATCATGTTCTTCACTCAACGCCAACGCCAGGGCCACAAACTCCTTCGCCTCCTGACTGTCCGACGGCTCCAGCATGGGCGCTTTGGCGAAGCGGGCGTAGTTTCGGTTGTCCTGCTCGTTTTGCGAGGAGTGCATACCGGGATCATCGGCGGTGATGATGACCAGCCCGGCGTTGACGCCAGTGTAGGAGGCGTAAAACAGCGCTTCGGAAGCGACGTTGAGGCCGACGTGTTTCATCACCGCCATCGTCCGCCGCCCGGCGTAGGCTGAGCCGATGGCCGTATCCAGCGCCACCTTCTCGTTCGCCGCCCACTCCGAATAAATATCGTCGTACAGGGCGACGTTCTGTAAAATCTCTGTGCTGGGCGTGCCCGGATAAGCCGTCGCTACCTCCACGCCCGCTTCCCAGGCTCCCCGCGCCAATGCTTCGTTGCCACTCATCAATGCTTTATCCATAGTCAACCTCCACGTATGGGAGATTAGAGATTGGAGATTAAGTCTCCAATCTCTATCTCTAGTCTCTAGTCTCTAGTCTCTTATGATTCACCCGCCCTAAATACGCTTTCTGTACATCTTCATTGGTGATCAATTCTTGCGCTTTGCCGCTCAACACCACGCTGCCCGTCTCCAACACGTAGCCCCGGTCAGAAATTTCCAGGGCGGCGCGGGCGTTCTGTTCCACCAGCAGGATGGTGGTTCCCATTTCCCGCAAATTAACCAGAACATCTAAAATCTCGCGCACCAGCAGGGGGGCCAGCCCCAGCGATGGCTCGTCCAGCAGCAGCACTTTGGGCTGGGCCATCAGCCCCCGGCCAATCGCCAGCATTTGTTGTTCGCCGCCGGAAAGGGTTCCCGCCAGTTGGTTTTGTCGCTCTTTGAGGATGGGGAACATCTCGCAGACGCGCTCGATGTCCTGGGTGACGGCCGTCTTCTTCCCCCGCCTCAACCGCAAATACCCGCCTAACACCAGATTATCCCGCACCGACAGCTCGCCAAACACCTGCCGCCGTTCCGGAACCTGGCTGATCCCCATCCCCACGATTTTTTCCGCCGGTAAATGGGTGATCGCCTGCCCGTTCAACAAAATTTCTCCCCGGCGCGGCGGCACAATGCCGGAGACGCTGTTCAGCAGGGTTGTTTTCCCGGCTCCGTTGGCTCCTACAAGGGAGACGATTTCGCCGCCTTGCACTTCCAGCGAGACTTCTTTCAACGCCTGGATGTGGCCGTAGAACGTGGAAATAGCCTTAATTTCAAGCATTTTCCACCTCCGCCGGTTGCCGGGATTTAGGTTCTTGATGCCAGTCTGCGCCCAGGTACGCTTGGATGACGGCCGTGTTTGCCTGCACTTCAGCCGGCGTACCTTCAGCGATTTTAGTGCCATACTGCACGACCATCACCCGGTCGGCGATCCCCATCACCAGGTTCATATCATGCTCCACCAGGAAGATGGTGACGCCGTCATCGCGCACCTGGCAGATGAGCCGGTCCAGTTCCTCCGCCTCCACGCGGGTCAGCCCGGCGGCCGGTTCATCCAACAACAGTAGTTTAGGGTTGACGGCCAGCGAGCGGGCCAGTTCCACCATCCGCTGCTGGCCGAAAGGGAGGGATACGGCGGGCTGGTCGGCCTGGTCAGCCAACCCCACCTTCTCCAAAAATTCCATGCCGCGCTGGCGTATTCGGGTTTCTTCAACGGCCGTGCCCGGCAGCCGCAGCGCCGACGCAAAAAAGCCCGCCTTGCCGTGCAGATGACAGCCCACCATCACATTTTCCAGAACCGTCATGTTGCCAAAAATCTGCAAATTCTGAAACGTGCGCACAATGCCCTGCGCTGCCACCTCGCTGGGGCGCAGGTAGGTGATGTCCTCCCCTGCAAAGAAAATTTCGCCCCGATCCACGCGGTGCGTGCCGGAAATCAGGTTGAACATCGTTGTTTTGCCCGCTCCGTTAGGGCCAATCAGCGCCAGAATTTCGCCGCGGTGAATGTCCAGATCAACGTGATTGACAGCCACAACGCCGCCAAAACTTTTCAGCAGCCCGCGAGCTTCAAGCAGTGGTTTAGCGCCCATGTTCCCTCTTGTCTTTTACTCGCACTGCCTTACCCGCTGGCCTGGGCAGCCCGCCTAACGGCAGCAGTAAGATTTCGGCGTGCAGCCCCAATAAGTTGTACAACGCCTCATCAAGTTGTTGTGCCAGTGTCGGATGAAGGTCGTTTTCTGTTTCCACGTGCAGGGTGAGATGATCCGCCCCCTGTACCCGGTCAAGTTCGATCAAGTAATCGTTGCCCACCTCCGGGTGGCGCAGCAGCAGGCTTTCAATTTGTTTGGGGAAGAAGTTGACCCCTTTCACTTTGAGCATGTCGTCATTGCGGCAGGAGATACGCTCGACGCGCAGGGAGGTACGGCCGCAGGCGCACGTTTCCCGGCTGAGGATTTTGCTGATATCGCGGGTGCGGAAGCGGATGAGGGGCAGTCCCTGGCGGGTCAACGTCGTGATCACCATCTCCCCCCATTGACCGTCTGCCACCGGCTCGTCGCCATCGGGGTCTACAAATTCAATCAGGTAATGGTCTTCCCAGACGTGGATGCCGGCGTGAGCAGTGCAGTCAATTCCCATGCCCACTCCACCTGATTCAGTCATGCCGATAATGTCAAACGCCTCGATACCCATCACGTCTTCAATGCGCTTCCTGAGTTCGTCGCTCCATATTTCAGCGCCGAAGACGCCCACCCGCAGGTTGGTGTCCCGGCGAAAATCGAACCCTTCCTGGGCGGCGATCTCTATCAGGCGCAGGGGGTAGGAGGCGATAGCGGCAACGGCCGTTGTCCCCAAATCTTTCATAAATTGAAGCTGTAACTGCGTCCGCCCCGCGCCGATGGGAATGATCATCGTCTCCAGCGTGCTGGCCCCGTAGTGAAAGCCGAAACCGCCGTTGAACAGGCCAAAGGAGGGGGTGATTTGCAGTACGTCCGCGCGGGTGACGGTCGCTGCTGAGAGGCAGCGGGCCATGATTTCGCCCCACTGTTTCACGTCGGCCGGGGTGTGCGGGCAGATGATGGGCGTACCGGTCGTGCCGGAGCTCATGTGCATGCGCATAAATTCCGACTGCGGCGCGCAGGCCAGGCCAAAGGGGTACGCTTTGCGCAAGGTTTCTTTGGCCATAAAGGGGAACCGGCGCAGATCGTCCAGGCTGTGTACGTCATCCGCGCCCAGTCCGCCCAGGTGTGCCACGTAGCGCGGGTTGTTGGCGTGGATGTGGCGCAGGGTGGCCTGGAGCCGTTCTAATTGCAAAGCGGCCAGTTGGTCGCGAGGCATTGTTTCGAGTTTTGGTTGGTACATTTTTCGTAATCCGTGTTCCGTAATCCGTGTTCCGTGTTCCGTAATCCGTAATCCGTGTCCCGTATTCCGATTACGGTTTACGGAATACGGTTCTTCGCTGCCGCACGGCCGTTACCAATCCGGCAAATAATCCTTGCGGCATAAAAATCATAATCAGCATCAAAATCAGGCCAAAAGCGATAATTTCATGTTCGCCGGAGGCATTGGGGATAAGCGACTTAATCGCTGTGCGCAAATACTGCTCAATCGCCAGTACCGCGCCGGCGCCAAACATCGCCCCCCACACACTGGCCAGTCCGCCGACCACCGCCATCACTACCAGCTCAATCGAAACGTTGATGGTAAACGATCCCGGACTCATGAAGCCGAGGTAAGTAGCGTGCAGGCCGCCAGCCAGTCCGCCATAGGCCGCGCTCAGAGCAAACACTTTTAATTTGAACGCATTGGTATCAATCCCCACCGCTTCCGCCGCCACTTCGCTGGTATGCAGGGCGCGCATCGCCCGTCCCACCCGCGAGTTGACAATGTTCAGCGACAGGGCGATCACGATCAGCGTGAAGAACCACATCAGGTAGTAATAATGCAGGTCGCTGGAAAAAGTGAACGATCCCAGGCTCAAATCGGGCACGCCGCGAAAGCCGGACGGCCCTCCGGTCCACTCCACTTCCTGCGTCAATATCAGGAAGAGGATGACGTTCATTCCTAACGTCGCCATCGCCAGGTAATGGCCGTGCAGTCGGAAAATGAGCAACCCTACCAGATAAGCAACGGCCGCTGCCAGGATCACGCCCGCCAGCAGCGACAGCCAGGGGGATAATTCAAAGCGGGCGCTCAAAATCGCCATTGTGTACGCCCCAATACCGTAAAAGGTGGCCTGCCCCAATGAAATCTGCCCGGCGTAGCCCATCAACAAGGATAAGCCGACGGTGATTATGGTGAACTGCCCCACCAGGATGAAGATGGTGAGGATATAGTTGTTTTGAGTGGTCAGCGGCAGCACAGCCAGGGCCGCGCTAACGATGATCAAGGCTAACAGGTTTGGGGTGCGACGAATCTGGTTTAACATCATTACCTCAAGCGGAAGCGCCTAAAGTGAAAAGCGCCTAAAGTGAAAAGTGAAAAGTGTCTTGTACGTTCACTCATTCGCATACCTGTCACAGTCCTGCCTGCTCGGCGACAATGGCCCGGCCGCGTAACAGCCCGCCAATCCGCGCCGCCAGGACGATGAACAGGACGATGAAAGAGATGGCGTCTTTGTAGCCAGAGGAGAGCAACCCGGCGCTAAACGCTTCCAACACGCCCAGGAGCAGGCCGCCAACGACGGCCCCAACCGGGCTGGACATGCCGCCGACGATGGCGGCGACGAATCCTTTAAGCGACAGGGTCAGCCCCCGATCATAGGTCATAAAGGTGGAAGGGACGATGACGATGCCAGCAACGGCCGTGACTGCCGCACTCAACCCAAACGCCAACAAAGCCATCCGCTTGGTGTTAATCCCCATCAACCGGGCCGCCCCCGGATTAATCGAGCAGGCGCGTAACGCCTTGCCGGTCAGGGTGTGGTTGAAGAAGAGATAGAGGAGGACGAGGAGAACGGCCGTCACCCCCACAACCCACACACTCTGCCGCGTCAAAATCGCTCCGGCAATCTTAAACGGCGACCCCTTGGTAAACACCGGCAGCCGGGACGGATCCGTGCCCCAGACCAACAGCGCCGCGCCGCGCAATACAAACGCCGCTCCAATCGTGATAATAATCATACTCAGCGCCGAGGCATGGCGCGCCGTCTGGATCGCCAGCCGATACAGCAGCAGCCCGAGCAGCGCCGTTATTACCACCCCAAATAGCGCTGATGCCGGTAGCGACCAGCCCAGATTCACCGCCACATTCCCACTCAACAGACGGCTTTCCTGGAACACCGTGATCGCCATAAACGCGCCATACACCGCAAACTCTCCCTGAGCAAAATTAATAATGCCGGTCACGTTATAAATCGTCACAAACCCCAGCGCGATCAGCGCATAAATACTGCCCAGCGTGATGCCGGAAAGCAGAAATTGCAGCAGTTGGTCTTGTAAGCTCACGCTCGTCTCCTACGAAGGAGACTGGCGATTGGTTGACTAGAGACTGGAGAGTTTCAATCTCCAGTCCCTAGTCTCCAGTCCCCAGTCTTTAAAAACTACGGCGCTTCCGTATACATTTCAGGCGCCACATACACCCACGTGCCGTCCTGAATTTCCACCAGCACCAACGACTCCTTACCGATGCCGTTGTGATCCTGGTCAGACAGGTTGAAGATACCGGAGATACCTGCGAAATTCTGAATACCTTCCAGGTAATCGCGGATCGCCGCCGGATCCGGCCCAACCGCCTGCAGCGCTGAGAACGCCATCTGCATCGAATCCCAGGCATGGCCGCCGAACGTGCTGGGTGTGCCGCCAGTATACGCTTGGTAATCAGCAATATACTGCAACAGGGTTGCCTTCTGCGGGTCAGTATCCGGCAGCCCATCGGCCACCAACAGCTTGCCAATAGGGAACATCACACCTTCGGCAGCATCGCCTGCCAGGTCAATAAACGCCTGGTTGCCGATGCCGTGATTCTGCAGAATGGGCATATCCAGCGCCAGGTCACGGAACTGTACCGTCAGCGGCGCGCCTTCGCCCGGCGTGGCGTGAACGATTAATACTTCTGCGCCTGAACCGGCAATCTGGGTCAACTGGGCCGAGAAATCGGTGTCACCCGGTTCAAACGTCCCTTCCCATACAATTTCAATGCCCAGATCAGCCGCCACTGTTTGCAGCGCGCCCATCGAATCCACACCAAAGCCATTGTTGACGCCGAACGAGGCCACCTTGGTGATGCCGTTCGCTGCCATCCAATCGCCTTGCACTTGAGCTACCGGCAGATTTGTCTGCGGCGTCTTGAAAATCCAATGTCGTTCCTCTACAGGCTGGATGATAGCCGAGGACGACGCATTAGAGATAAAGGGCACTTCCCCTTCAGTGACAGTATCAATCACCGCCAGGCTGATGCCGCTGGCCGTACCGCCCACGATGATGGGCACATTTTCCTGTTCCAGGAACTTCTTGACGATCAGCAGCGCTTCGTCCGTGCTGGTTTGGTCATCTTCAATGAGCGCCTCGATGAGATGCAGCTTACCGTCCGGGCCAAGCAGCCCGCCTTTGGCGTTCACCTGATCCACCAGCATCATCGCCGTATCCCGTTCCGGCGCGCCCAGCGAAGAGGCCGGGCCGGTGACGGAGAAGAAGACGCCGATCTTGTACGGCTCGCCCGTTTCCCGCAGGCCGACCGTTGGCGCTTGGGCGTAAGTGGCCGGCGGTACGTATTGCCAGGTACCGTCCTTGATCTCTACCAGCACCAGCGTTTCTTTGCCGATGCCGTTGTGGTCCTGGTCAGAGATATTGAAGACGCCGGAGATGCCGGCAAAGTTCTGAATGCCTTCCAGATAATCGCGGATCGCTGCCGGGTCCGGGCCGACTGCGCCCAGAGCCTTGATCGCCATCTGCATCGAATCCCAGGCGTGGCCGCCAAACGTACTCGGAGTAGCGCCGCTCGTATAGTTTGTATAATCAGCAATGTATTGTGTCAGGACACCCTTTTGAGGATCGGTCGCAGGAAGATCATCAACGACAAGTAGCTTGCCAATGGGGAACATCACGCCTTCGGCCGCTTCGCCGGCCAAGTCAATGAACGCCTGGTTGCCAATACCGTGATTTTGAACGATGGGAACATTCAGACCTAAGTCGCGGAACTGCACCGTTAGCGGCGCGCCTTCGCCCGGCGTAGCATGGACGATTAACGCTTCTGCGCCAGAACCGGCGATTTGTGTCAACTGGGCCGAGAAGTCGGTGTCGCCCGGCTCGAATGTGCCTTCCCAAACGATTTCGATGCCCAGATCGGCGGTTACGGTTTGTAAGGCGGCCATTGAATCCACGCCAAAACCGTTATTGACTCCAAAGGAAGCAACTTTTGTAATGCCTCTGGCGACCATCCAGTCGCCTTGCACCTGAGCTACCGGCAGGTTCGTTTGCGGCGTCTTGAATATCCAGTGTCGTTCCTCTACCGGTTGGATGATGGCTGACGATGATGCGTTAGAGATAAAGGGTACTTTAGCTTCAGTGACGGTATCTATCACTGCCAGACTAATGCCGCTGGCCGTGCCGCCCACAATGATCGGGACGTTTTCTTGCTCAATGAACCGCTTGACAATTAACAGGGCTTCATCGGTGCTGGTCTGATCATCCTCCATGATGATCTCCAGCGGGTGCATCAAGCCGTCGGGGCCTTCGATACCGCCGGCCGCATTAACCTGATCAGCAACCATCATGGCCGTGTCCCGCTCTGGCACGCCCAGCGAAGAGGCCGGGCCGGTGGCGGAAAAGAAGACGCCAATTTTATAAGGATCACCGACCTGTTCGGCAGGGAGAGGGGTATTGGTAGGTTTCGGCTCTGGGGCTGTGGTGGGGGCTGCGGCTGGGGCTTCTGTGGTATCTTCACCGCTGTCGTCTGCACCTGATTGGCAGGCGACAAGTACAAGTGACAATAACAATAGTAAGATCAAGAACTTGTAAAATCTGCTGTTCATCTTCAAACTCCTCCTAAAAATCACACATCTAAAAACGAGTAAATTTCTCAATTACGATGCGTATATATTCCCATCATATTTATCAATAATCACCCACCTCCTTTATTGTAAAACATTCTTGCCTGAAGTTACCTAGAGGCCAAGGTTGATCAGTAAACAGTTGTCAGTGAACCATAAGTTAGTACAACCGAAAACTGACTCCTAATCAAGGTCTTCATCCTCAATCTCCTGACCGGCAATTATGCGTTCGCGCATCACTTTAACCATGCGCAACACATCCTCTTCGGCCAGCAGACGCCTGGATCGTTTAGCTACCGCCAATATTTTTTCGACAAAGACGGGGTGTTCCTGGATGTCGCGCTCGCGCAGGTAGTAGCGGACGTTGTGTTCGCCAGACATAGGGCCGATCTCGATCCCCTGTTTACGGCCGACCATACTGGCCGGGACGCCACAGTAAACGCGGTCGGACAGCCACTGATCGTCTGAACTAAGCGCTTTGACGACGGCCGCAGCGTGAACGCCGGTGGCTGTACGGAATGAGTCGGCGCCGACAATGGGGTAATTGAATGGCATCGGCGCGCCGCATTTTTCAGCGATGACCTGGCAGTATTCAGGTAAATGGGTCAGGTCACGGTCGGCCCAGCCCAGCAGATTGAGGTTGACCAACAGCCATTCCAGCGGGGTATTGCCGCTGCGCTCGCCGATACCCAGGCCGCAGGCATGGATGCGGTCAGCCCCGGCCTTGACCGCTTCCAGGGTGTTGGCGATGCTCAAGCCGCGGTCGCGGTGGCCGTGCCAATCTATGCCCACCTCAGGGTTAATGTCATCTACCATTTCTCGGAGGAATTTGATTAAAGCACGCGTCCCGTTAGGGGTGACGTGGCCGACAGTGTCGGCGGCGCAAATCCGTTGTGCTCCAGCTCGAATAGCCGTAGTATACACCTTTTTGAGTGTTTCCGGGTGGGCGCGAATGGTGTCTTCGGTGACGAACATGACGGGCAGGCCGTGTTCGACGGCGAAGCGGACGGATTCTTCGGTCTGGCGGAGCAGAAAATCGAGATCCCATCCTTCGGCGTACTGGCGGATAGGGCTGGTTCCCAGGAAGATGCAGGCTTCGATGGGGATGCCCGCTTCTTCGGAGGCGTCTACGATGGGGGCGATGTCGCTGATCAGGGTGCGGGCGGCGCTCTGGGGCTGGATGGGCATATTCTGGTTGGCGATTTCGCGGGCGAGGACGCAGACGTGGTACTTGAATTTTTCGCCGGCGCCGCATAATCCCAGGTCGGCGGCGTCCGCGCCCAAATCGCGCATGAGGTAGAGCAGGTAGACTTTATCCTGGATGTCGGGATGGGTGATGGAAGGGGATTGCAGGCCGTCGCGCAGGGTTTCATCGGTGACAAGGATGCGGCGAGCAGGCTTCGGTTCTTCTTCAACGAGGTTCCAGTCGTAAATTAGTTCGTGGGAGTTGAGTGGGTTTTCAGACATGGGAATCTCCTCTTTAGTAATTAGTAATTGGGTAATTACCAATTACTAATTACTAACTATTTCGGCTTCTACCGCCTGTTTCCCGGCGGCAAAGGCTTTCAGATTTCCTTCTAAATAGCGGGCAGGTAGACGCAGGTGCAGCGCTTTTTGCCAGGAAGAGTCGGGGATGGGGATTCGGGTGGAGAGGGCGCCGATCATGACGACGTTGGCCATACGGCCGTCGCCCAAATCCCTGGCTATCTGTGAAGCGGGCAGCGTCAGCACGTGCAGCCCTTTCCCGCGCAAATACTCAATCGTCTCATACGGGTACATCTTGTCGGCGTTGACGACAGAGCCGGGGACGATTTCATACGTGTTCACCAGGATGACGCCTGCGGTTGGGTTGAGATAATGGGCGAAGCGCAGCGCTTCCAGCTTCTCCAGAGCGATGACGGCGTCCGCTTCGCCCGGCGTGACGATGGGGGAGTACACTTTGTCGCCAAAGCGGACGTGCGTTTCCACGCTGCCGCCGCGCTGGGAAACGCCGTGAACTTCCGTTTGTTTGACGTCGTAACCGGCGTGCGCGGCGGCGATGGAGGTGAGTTCTGCGATTAACAACGACCCCTGACCGCCAACCCCGGCGAACATCAGGTTGTAGACTTTGCTCATAATTCCTCTCGTTTGTCATCGGGTAATTACCAATTACCCAATTACCAATTACCCAATTACCAATTACCCAATTACCAATTACCAATTACCATTACCCCTTAAGCGACAACGGCCGTCTCCGCCAACACAATCGCCTCCGTGGGGCAAACCTGGGCGCAGACGGTGCAGGAGGTACATTCATCCCCGGCGATCAGGGGGAAATTCGCCGCCGTCCGTTTGATCGCCGGACACCATACCTTGAAGCAGGCGTCGCATTGGGTACACAACTCCTCGATGACGGTGTAGGGCGGGATGCCGCGGCGCTTCATCTCCGGCAGTTGCATACACGGCCCCTGGGCGATGACCACCGACGGCCCGTTGTATTTCACCGCTTTGCGCAGCGCGCGGGCCACTTCCTTGCGCTGCCAGGTGTCCACGACGGTGATGTTTTCCACCCCGGTTGCTTTGCACATCGCCACCAGGTTCAACTTGTGCGTCTCCTGCCCCAGGGCGTTGTAGCCGGTGGCGGCGTGCGGCTGGTCGCCGGTCATGCCGGTGGTGGAGTTGTCCAGGATGACCAGGGTGAGTTTGGAGCCGTTGTAGACGGCGTCAATCAGCGGCGGGATGCCGGCGTGGATGAAGGTGGAATCGCCGATGATGGCGACCACTTTGTCATGCCCGGCGCGCTCCAGGCCAACGGCCGTGCCGATGCTGGCCCCCATGCAAAACGTCGTATGCTCCGCTTCAAACGGCGGCAGCGCGCCCATCGTGTAACAACCGATGTCCCCGGCTACCGTCACCTTCAACTGGCGTAGCGCCGAAAACACCGTCCGGTGGCCGCAACCGACGCAAAACATCGGCGGCCGGGGCAAGAGCATGATGTCCTCGGTAAACGGCTGGGGGACGGCCGCCCCTAAATTCAACGCCTGGCGCAGCCGCCCCGGCGAATACTCGCCGATCACGCCGAACAACGCCTTGCCCTGGATGTTGTTGATGCCCAGGCTGAGCATGTATTCTTCGATGAAGGATTCTCCTTCTTCTACCACGTACACCGTCTGGTAACGGCCGCAGAAATCGCGCAGCATCTCCGGCGGCAGCGGATAGGTCATCCCCAGGCGCAGCACACCGGCGTCCGGCAGCACCTCTTTGACGTACTGGTAAGAAATGCCGGACGTGATCACGCCGACGGCGTTGTCGCTGTGTTCCACCCGGTTAAAGGAGCAGGTTTCGGCATACGCCCGCAGCGCCTCCAGCCGCTCCTCCACCTTGGGGCGGTGTAATTTGCGGTAAATGGGGACGGAGAACCGTTTGGCGTCCGCCACAAACTCCCGCTGAGATACCTCCCGGCGCGGGCCAACGTCAACCAGCCCCTTGTGATGCGCCAGCCGCGTCGTCGTCCGCAGCATCACCGGCGTGCTGAACTGTTCCGACAGGTCAAAGGCGGCGATAACGAAATCGCGGCATTCCTGGGCGTCGCTGGGTTCGAGGATGGGGACTTTACCCATACGGCCGTAATAGCGGTTATCCTGCTCATTTTGCGAGGAGTGCATCCCCGGATCGTCGGCGGAGATGAAGACGAAGCCGCCGTTTGTGCCGGAGTAGGGGAAGACCATGAAAGCGTCGGCGGCCACGTTCAGCCCCACGTGCTTCATCGTCACCAGGACGCGCAGGCCGCCGATGGCCGCCCCCATCCCTTCCTCAAAGGCGACTTTTTCGTTGGTTGACCAGCGGGGATTCGTTTCCGGGTATCGCTTGGCCAGCGTTTCGATGATCTCGGTGCTGGGCGTGCCCGGATAGCCGGCGGCGAAGGTTACGCCCGCTTCCCACGCGCCGCGGGCGATGGCCTGGTTAGCCAGCAGCAGCTCGCGGACGGGCTGGGTTTCGGTTTTGGGTTTGGCGTTTGTTTCCATATTCTGTCCTGAAAATTATGAATTATGAAGGATGAATTATGAATTTTCATCCACCGTAGCGCCGCAGTAGCGGCATGTTCAACTCCTGTCCATTGGCTGCCCCTAAATATGACAATGAATTTTTTAAGGAACGAATTTTGGGTCTTTCAGACATCAAAGCTTTGCCTGAAACTTGACCAGAACTGCGTCACGCATCACATTTCACATTTCACGCAAATCTTTGCGCGCCTCACCTAATTCGTTCCTTCTTTTATTCGCTGTCCACCTACGGCACAACGACGGAGCGGATGCCCGTGCCCGCCCGCAGCACGTCCAGCCCCTCGTTGATCTGATCCAGCGGGAATTGGGCCGTGACCAATTCCTTGACTTTGATTTTGCCCTGACGGGCCAGCTCGATGACGCGCGGGTAATCCACCGCCCGGCAGCCGAGCGAACCGACGATCTCCATTTCCCGGTACATCACTTTGCCCAGGTTGAGGGTGGTCGGTTTGCTGGCGAAACCGACGACGACGAAACGGCCGCCCGTCCGAATCGAATTAAACGTCTGCCCCTGCACCGCCGGGTTGCCGATGCACTCGAAGCCGACGTCGGCCCCGCCGCCGGTGAGTTTGCGGATTTCCTTGTCTACCCGCTCCACGTTGGCCGAGTTGACGACCGTCTGCGCTCCCAGCTTCTTCGCCCACGCTAACTTCTCATCCACGATGTCCACCGCGATGACGTTGCCGCCGACGGCGGCGGCGATTTGCACCACGTTCAGGCCGATGCCGCCGCAGCCAAAGACGACGACGGTATCCCCCGGCTTGACCCGGCCCCGGTTGACGACGGCGTGGTAGGGGGTGGTGGTGGCGTCGGCGATGATCGCCCCTTCCACCAACGGGATTTCGTCAGGCAGCGCCAGCACGTCTTTGGCCGGGGCCAGCAGGTACTCAGCGTAGCCGCCGTCTACGTTGTTGCCGAACATGACCATGTTCTCGCAGACGTTTTCGCGGCCGGTGCGGCACATGGCGCACTGGCCGCAGCCGTACACCGCCGGCAGCAGCGCCCGGTCGCCCTCCGCCCATCCGCTCACCCCGGCTCCCAGCCCGGCCACCGTGCCGGACACTTCGTGGCCGAGGATGAGCGGCGGCTTTTTGAAGGTGGGCACGCCGTGATCGGTGTAATGTAAATCGGTGTGGCACAGCCCGCAGGCGGCCACCTTTACCAATAGTTCGCCCGCCCCCGGCTCCGGGGTGGGCACTTCTTCCACTCGTAATGGTTCTTTGGCCGCGTAGAAAACGGCTGCTTTCATCGGTTCCTTCCTTTTTCGTGACCCGTGGTCCGTATTCCGTATTCCGTTTTTCGGATTACAGTTTACGGTTCACGGGTCGCGTTCAAACGCCGCCACTGCCTGCCGCAGGCGCTCCGGGACGCGGATTTTGGCTTTGGTGTCGGGGGCGGCGGTGACGGCCGTAATCTCTCCCGTCGCCAACAACCGCCCGTCCTCGCCAAACGCCTGAAAATCAAAACGGACGCTGGTATTGCCAAATCGTCCGACCCGGCAGTGAACGGACAGCATCTCGTCAAAATAAGAGGGGGCGTTGTAGCTGCCGTGGGCGTCCACGTAAAATAAATCCACGCCCTCTTTCACCATTTCGCCATAGCTGTAATCCAATTTGCGCAAATACTCGATCAAGGCCACGTCAAAATAGTTGAAATACTCGGCAAAATTGACGTGTCCCTGGGCGTCCGTCTCGTAAAAGCGGACGCGGAGTTGGGTAGAGAATTTGTATGGCGTCATGGGAAGTGACTAAAGTTCAAAGTGACTTAAGGAATGAGAAGTAAATAACCTACGCAACTGAACGGAGACTAGGGACTGGAGACTGGGCTAATCTCTAACCGCCAGTCTCCAATCTCTCGTAAGTTATTAAATCCTCGGTCCTAAGCTCGACTTTGTACATTCCTAACAGATTGCTTCCAAACCGTACTCGACCGCGTGGGTTTGTATTCAAATAATATTTGCATGTCACTCTTTTTATGCGATGTTCAAATATTCGTACTCGAGTAAAGTTGCATTGA
>JAJRYT010000115.1 GCA_024275635.1 Chloroflexota bacterium
TACAAAGTCGAGCTAAGGGCACGTTCGTTTATAACTTTGGCGTTTGAAAAATTGTAACCAGGTAATTGGTAACTGGTAATTACCCAATTACTCAATTACCAATTACCAGCAAACTGCAAAGTTAATTTTGAACGAACCCTACGTATATGCCGTGACGGATATTATTTGCGTTCAGAGAAGCCATTTCCGTTATTTGAAATCCTCTGATTGGATGTCTCAGCAAGGATATTTTCTCTGGTGAAGGGAGTATTGGGGCGAACTGTCGCAAAGAGGGCTAATTCAGTAACTTTGTCAAGATAGGCAGTTTATTTCAATCTCTGGCAAAATCTATACACGGAACACGGTTTACGGAATACGGCCGAATCCCGTGAAATCCCAAAGAGTTGATTCGACTGTCATATTGGCGGCTAAAAGGGCAAAGAGAACGGCCGTTTGCCAATTACCGCTCACCCACACCATCGTATCCAACTGACTCATCGCCAGCATCGCCAGCCAGACCGCTTTCGATAAGGCCCGGTTCTTTGACCGCCGCCCCGCCAGCAAAGGGGCCAGGGCCAGCCACAGCCACAGCAAGCCGCCCGGCAAACCCAGTTCGGCCGTGACCAACAGCAACACATTGTGTACCCGACGGGCGCCCGCCGCCATCGTCTGGGCATAATCTGTATAATTGCCCAGCCCTACGCCGCGCCAGGGATGGTCGGCAATCAAAGCCAGCGCCAGACGGGAGTCAGACACACGCTCATCCAGGGAACGCGCTTCGATGGGCGTATCCAGAGCCACAAACCGGCTCAAAACCAGGTCGCCGTAAGCCAGGCTGAGCAGCAGCGCCGGGATAAGCGGCAGCAGCAAACGACTCTTAAAAGGGGCTGCATTTCCTGTCTCTCTGGCAACCAAAATCGCCCAGGCCGCCAGCCCCACAGCAAACCCCAGCCAGGCCGCCCGCGAGAAGCTGACGAACAGCCCGGCGCTGCCCACCGCCAGGGCCATGCCCAGACCAACGCGCCGCCAGCCGCGACAACGGCCGTACCGCGGCCACAACAGCAGTAAAATCACCGCCAGCGCCGCCCCCAGCAAATTGGGATGCGCCGTCAGCCCGTAAGCCCGCAGCCATCGCGCCCCGCGCGCCCACAACACCGTCACACCGGAAAAGGCCGGGTTCAGCGGCAGTTCCCCCAGGCCGACCAGACCCACATCGCGCTGTAAGAAAAACTGCGCCAGGGCATCTCCCCCCTGGATAAGAAGGATAAATGCTAAAGGGAGGGGGAGGAACGGCCGTTCATTCAACACATACAAGTACACCAGCCAGGCCATCGCCCATCCGCCGGCGTGGATAAACAAAAGCCGGGGCGACTGCACCGTCAAGCTGAACAGGCCCAGTCCGGTCAGCCCTAATAACGGCCGCGTCACCTCCCGGCGTCCCCACTGCCAGCCGCCCCCTCCGGCGCGGCCAACCCGGCCGGCCAGCAGCCCCGCCAGCGCCATCAGCGGCAGCAAATTAAAAACACCAATCGTAACCGGCGCGCCGGCGATTTCCTCAGCCCGCCACAACGGCAGCCAGGTAAACGGTCCATACCGCCACGACGGCGTCGCAAAAGTCAACGCCAAAAACAACGTGAAACTTCCTCGCCCAACCTTTTTAATTATCTTTTTGACAGAACGATTCTTAGGGATCATTTATCACCAAACATTAACCTGGAGCGTTCAGGGTGATTGCATACTCGCTGGTTTTCCTTTTTTTCGCCACGAATTTCACCAATTACACGAATTTAGACGGTTTTTATTCGTGAAATTCGTGAAATTCGTGGCAGAAATCTGGAATATGCAATCGCCCTGCTGGAGCGTTTGACATTAGCGCCTAAACCGCAATAATTAGGCTATGGTCAAAAACCGGACTTCCGTACCATCTTCGTCTGGCCGCCCTCACCCTTCACTCGTTGACCTTGAAGCTGCCGTTGTCAGAACGGTTACTTACGCCGATTTGTTTAATTATCCGCTAACAGCAGCCCAAGTCCACCGCTACCTGGAAGGAGTTCCGGCCTCACAGGAAAATGTGGCCGCCGTTTTGGCAAACGGCCGTCTCATCCCCCATCAACTTCACCATCAAAACGGCTATTTCATGCTGCCTGACCGCCAGGAAATCGCTGCCCTGCGGCAAGAACGAGAGCAGATTGCCCAACGATTGTGGTCCAAAGCGGTGCGTTACGGCCGTATCCTGGCCCACCTCCCCTTTGTACGCATGGTCGCCGTCACCGGCTCTTTAACCATGAACAACGCCGAATCAGATGGGGACATTGATTACCTGATCGTGACGGAAAACGGCCGTGTCTGGTTAAGCCGCGCCTTCATCATCGCCATCGTCCGGCTGGCGCGGCGCGATCAAGTCGAACTGTGCCCCAACTACATTTTGTCCGCAAAAGCTCTGGAATTCCCTGACCGCAACCTGTATGTGGCCCACGAACTCGCCCAAATGGTTCCCCTCTCCGGCTTAACCATGTACCGGCGCATCCGCCAGATCAACCAGTGGGCCGACGATTTTCTGCCCAACGCCGCCGGACCGCCCCACACATTTGCCCCGATCAGGCGGCGCTGGCCGCAAAAAGCGGCTGAACTGCCCCTCCGCACCCCGGTTGGTCATTGGTTGGAACAGTGGGAAATGACCCGCAAAATCCGCAAATTGCAGCGCCAGGAAGCCGAGACCGAATTTACAGAGACTGATTTTAGCCCTGACTGGTGCAAGGGACATTTTGACGGTTATAACGGCCGTACCATGCACGCTTACCGGCAGAGAGTAGACTAATGACTGATTCCGTTATCCGTATTCCGTTATCCGTATTCCGTTGCCCGTCTGGAGTGGAACACGGTTCACGGAATACGGAACACGGATAACGAACAAACGATTTCCAACCCATGACTGACATCCTCTTTGGCCAATCCTACTACCTCCATTTTGACCCCAAACTGTACGCAGCGATGCAGCCCTACCCGCCGCTGGGTACGCTCTACGCCGCCAGTTTCATGCGTGAGCGCGGCTACAGTGTCGCCCTCTTCGACGCCATGCTGGCCACATCCGAGGGAGAATGGGCCGCCGCCCTCGACCAGCGCCAACCCACCTACGCCGTCATCTACGAAGACAACTTCAACTACCTTTCCAAGATGTACCTGCTCAACATGCGCCAAGCCGCCTTCAATATGATCAAGATGGCCCAGGAGCGCGGCTGCACCGTCATTGTCGCCGGTTCCGACGCCACTGACCACACCAACGACTACCTCGACGCCGGGGCCGATTTCGTCATCCTGGGCGAAGGGGAACAAACCCTGGCCGACCTAATCGAGCAATTAACAATTCATAATTCACCATTCACAATTCACAATTTAACGGCCGTTCCCGGCCTCGCCTTTCCCACCCCAACAGGCCCAACCCACACCATCAGCCGCCCGCCGCTAAAAGAAATAGATCAGCTGCCCTTCCCCGCCTGGGATTTAGTAGATGTGGACAAATACAAACGCATCTGGCAGGAACGGCACGGCTACTTCTCCATGAACATGGTCACTACACGCGGCTGCCCCTACCATTGCAACTGGTGCGCCAAGCCCATTTGGGGCCAGCGCTACCAATCGCGCAGCCCGGAAAATGTCGCTCGTGAGATGAAATGGCTCAAAGAAACCTACCAGCCCGACCACATCTGGTTTGTAGACGACATCATGGGGCTGAAACCCGGCTGGTGGGCGACATTTGCCGACGAAGTAGAGCGGCAAGATGCGCGTCTCCCCTTCAAATGCCTCAGCCGCGCTGACCTCATCGTGCGCAGCGAGGAAAATGTCGCCGCCCTGGCCCGCGCCGGTTGTGACATCATCTGGATTGGCGCCGAGTCCGGCTCCCAAAAAATTTTGGACGCGATGGAAAAAGGGACGACAATCAAACAAATCTATGAGACGGCGCGGCGGCTGCATGAAGCCGGGGTCAAAGTGGCTTTCTTCCTCCAGTTCGGCTATCCCGGCGAAACCTGGGCCGACATTGAAAGCACGCTGCAAATGGTGCGCGACTGCCAACCCGACGATGTGGGCATGTCCGTCTCTTATCCGCTGCCGGGAACCAAGTTTCATGAAAATGTGAAGCTGCAACTGGGCGACAAGCAAAACTGGACGGATTCAGCCGACCTGGCGATGATGTATCAGGGACCGTTTGCGACTGGTTTTTACCGGCAGTTGCATATTGTTTTACACAAGGAGTTTCGTTCACAGCGGGCATGGCAAGAATTACAGGAAGTGACTTTACACCCAGGCCGGTGGCGGCGCCGCCATTTGCGGGAAGCGGCAGCCAGCGTTTACCGGATGGCGACTTTACCAGCGGCGCGTAGAAAGTTACGAAAGCTGACGGCCGTTCCCCACACCGGCCTCGCTCCCATGCCCCACATGAGCCTGGCCGACGCCGCCCAACCAACGCCGCAGGGAGAGCCATGACCAACCATTTCCACAATGTCGCCGAAGCCTTTTCGCGCAAAGCGGACTTGTATGACGCTTTTGGCGACGACCATGCCAACCTGACCCGGATGCGGCGCAAAGTATACGACCACATCAGCCATCTGGTTCCGCCCGGCAGCCGCCTGTTGGAGTTAAACGCCGGGACGGGGCTGGATGCGCTGGCAATGGTGCAGCGCGGCTACCGCGTCCACGCCACCGACCTGGCGCCGGGCATGATCGCTGAGATTCAGCAAAAAATCGCCCAATACAATCTTCAAGGCCGGCTGACAGTGCAGCCATGTTCCTTTACCGAGCTGGAACAGGTCACGACGGGGCCGTTCGACGCCATTTACTCCAATTCGGGCGGCTTAAATTGTATTGCTGATTTAACGGCCGTTACCCGCTGCCTCCCCGCTCTCCTCAAACCCGGCGGCATCGTCACCTGGGTCATCATGCCCCGTATTTGCCCCTGGGAACTGGCCCTCACCCTCAAAGATTGGCGCGTGGGCGCGCGCCGTTTACGGCCGCATGGCGTTCTGGCTAACGTGGAAGGCGTGCAGTTTATGACCACCTACTTTTCCGCCCGGCAGGTGCGCCGCGCCTTCGGGCCGCGCTTCCGCCAGGTGAAGTTGGAGGGATTGTCCATCGTTACGCCCACCGCCGACAACAAAACCTTCGCCCGCCGCCATCCAGCCCTCTACCAGCGGCTGGCGCGGCTGGATGATTGGCTGGCCAAGAAACGGCCGTTCAACGGCTGGGGCGACTTCTTTATTTTAAGCATGAAGGCAGAAGGATGAAAGCAGAATGGGAATTGGCCTGCCCAACTTGTAAAAACAAACTAAATGTAAACGGCGACAATGCCCACTGCCAGCAAGACAACCAGACCTACCGGCGCGAGGCCGGCATCTGGCGGCTGCTGCGGCCGGGGCGCGCCGCTCACTACGCCCAATTCATCCACGAATACGAAACCGTGCGCCAGGCCGAAGGGCGCGGAAGCGACGACCCCGCCTACTACCGCGCCCTCCCCTTCCGTGACCTGAGCGGCCGCATGCCCGCCATGTGGCAAGAACGCGCCCGCTCCTTCCAAGCGCTTCTTTCATCATTCATAATTCATCCTTCATCCTTCATCCTTGATCTCGGCGCGGGCAACGGCTGGCTTTCCTACCAATTAACCAAACGAGGCCACCAGCTCGCCGCCGTTGATCTCACCGTCAACCCGTTCGACGGCCTGGGCGCGCATACCCAGTACGACGCTCATTTTCTGCCCATCCAGGCCGAATTCGACTGCCTGCCCTTCAGCGACAGCCAGACCGATTGGGTCATTTTCAACGCCTCTTTGCACTACGCTCCCGATTTCGCCGCCACCCTGTCCGAAGCGTGGCGCGTAGTGAAGCCGGGCGGATATCTCGCCATTGTGGACAGTCCCGTTTACCACAACGCCGCCAGCGGCGCGCAAATGGTCAAGGAACGCGAGGCCCATTTCCAACAAACTTACGGCTTCCCTTCCAACGCCATCGCCAGCCAAAACTACCTGACTTACCGGCAGCTAGCGCAGTTGGGCCGGCAGCTTGGCGCTCTGTGGCAGCTGCGCTGGCCGGTTCCCCGCTGGCGATGGGCCATCAGGCGCGGGCGCGCCCGGCTGCGCCGCCGCCGCGAACCGGCGCAATTTCCCCTAATCCTGGGGAGGAAGGTATAATAGTTATTGGTTATGGTTCGTTCAAAATTAACTTTGCAGTTTGCTGGTAATTGAGTAATTGAGTAATTGAGTAATTGGGTAATTGGGTAATTGGGTAATTGGGTAATTCTAGTTACCAATTACTTGGTTACAACTTTTCAAACGCCAAAGTCATAAACGAACGCGCCCTTAGCTCGACTTTGTACAAAATTCGAAATCAGAAATATTTCCAGATAATTTTGTAACCAGAGTGAGAATCTGATTTTAGTCAATGCAACTTTACTCGAGTACGAATATTTGAACATCGCATAAAAAGAGTGACATGCA
>JAJRYT010000116.1 GCA_024275635.1 Chloroflexota bacterium
CTGGCTTTGGCGCGGCTTTGTGGCTGCCCATCCCGCTCATTGGCCGCGTCTTTTTCCAACCGTCGGAACTGCTCAAACTGCTGCTGGTTGTCTTTCTGTCCAGTTATTTTGATGAACGGGAGCCGCTGCTGCAATTGGGCCTGGGGAACGGCCGTTTCGGAAACCTGCCTTACCTGGCTCCCTTGCTGCTCATGTGGGGATTATGCATAATTCTGCTCGTCTGGCAGCGCGATTTGGGCGCGGCGACCCTGTTCTTCATCCTATTCCTATCCCTTCTTTACCTGGCAACGGGCGAAAAGCGTTACGTGTGGAGCGGGCTGATTTTGCTGCTCGTCTCCGGTATCGTCGCCTATTTTGCTTTCGATTTAGTCGCCTTGCGCGTCGAAGCGTGGTGGAACCCCTGGCCCGACGCCGACAACCGCGCCTTCCAGATTGTGCAGTCGCTCTACGCGCTGGCCAACGGCGGCCTCATCGGGCAAGGAATCGGGCAGGGTTTCCCCGATTACATCCCGGTTGTGCATTCCGATTTCGTCTTTGCGGCCATCGCCGAGGAATGGGGGTTGGTGGGCAGTTTGAGCATAGTGGCCGCTTTTGCTCTGCTGGCCTACCGGGGAATGCGGATTGGGCTGCTGACAGAACGGCCGTTTCGTCGTTACCTGGCCGCCGGCATCACCATCCTGTTTAGCGCCCAGGCCCTCCTCATCATGGGCGGCGTCACCAAGCTGCTGCCCTTAACCGGCGTTACCCTGCCCTTCGTCAGCTACGGCGGCAGTTCTTTGTTGATTAGCAGCGTCATGGCCGGATTGCTGCTGTACTTGTCAGGGGAGCCTGTTAGGAACTAGTACCCGTAATCGGTAATCCGTTATGCCTGCCTCTGGAGATTACTACGGATAACGGTATACGGATTTCGGGTTACGAGTACTATTGAGACGTTACCCAAGGAAATTATGAAAACCATAGGCATGATCGGCGGAATGAGCTGGGAATCCTCGTTAGAATATTATCGCATCATCAACGAGACAGTTAAAGCGAGGTTAGGCGGCCTACATTCGGCCAAAAGCTTGATGTTCTCCTTCGATTTTGAGACGATCGAGCAGTTACAACGCGCTGGAAACTGGGCCGAAGCTACCCGGTTGATGGTACAGGCCGGGCGGCAGTTAGAACGCGGCGGGGCCGATTTCGTCATCATCTGCACCAACACAATGCACAAAATGGCCGCTGACGTGCAGGCAGGCATCAACATCCCCCTGCTGCACATTGCCGACGCCACCGCCGCCGTGATTCAGGCCCGCGGACTGCAAAAAATCGGTTTATTGGGCACAAACTTCACCATGGAAGAGGCATTTTACAAGGGGCGGCTGACGGATACGTTTGGCCTGGAAGCGCTGGTTCCGGAGCGTCCACAGCGGCAAATTGTCCATGACATTATTTATGACGAATTGTGCCTGGGCGTGACAAACACAAATTCACGTTCGCAGTACCGGCAGATTATGACGGCATTGGCCGCTGCCGGAGCTGAAGGCATCATTCTGGGCTGCACGGAGATTGGGCTGCTGGTCAGTCAGGAAGACAGCCCGGTTCCTTTGTTTGACACGACGGTCATTCATGCGGAAACGGCCGCTGCCTACGCATTGGAGGCGTGAAACATAACTCGTGAAACGTGACGCCGAATTACAGCGCCTTAACCAGGTTATCTTGTGGGGCTTTACGGCCGTTGTCCTGGCCCTCCTCTTCTGGAGCGCTCTCCGCCCCGGCATCCTGACCCGCGAAGATAACCCGCGCCTGGTTGAAGCGGAACTGCGTATTCAACGCGGCCGTATTCTAGATCGGAATGATATTGTTCTGGCCGAAAATGGCGGAACGTTAGAACGCCAGATTCGCTCCTACCCCCGGCCCCACATTGGCCCGGCCGTCGGCTACTACAGTTTTCGGCATGGCACAGCCGGCGTCGAGGAAAGTTTTGACGCCATCTTACGCGGCGAAACGGATGATTTTGCGGCCGAATTTACCCGCCAGACACTCCACCGGCCCCAGGTCGGTCAGGATGTTCGTCTGACATTGGATGCCCGGCTGCAGGAAACGGCCGTTGCCCTGCTCAATAACCAAATCGGGGCCATTCTCTTACTCGACATCAGCCAACCGGAAACCGCCGACATTTTGGTTATGGTGAGCAATCCCGGCTACGATCCCAACCAGTTAGACGAGCAGTTTGATGCATTGTTGGCCGACAAAAGCGCCCCGCTCCTCAATCGGGTTACGCAAGGACAGTACCAACCCGGCCTCGTTTTGCAACCGTTCATCCTGGCAGCGGCATTGGACAAAAACCTCATCACACTCAGCGGCGCCGCCGAAAACGCCAACCGGCCCGTCCCTATTAACGGCATCGGCATACGCTGTAGCATCCCGCCGCCGGAACCGGCTACCTGGGCCGATGTGCTGGCCTTCCACTGCCCCGGCCCCATGCAAGATTTAGCCGACCAGTTGGGCCGCGCCGGATTAGATCAGGTTTTTAACGATTTTGGTCTTACGACGCCGCCCCAATTGGCGCTAGATACTCAAGCCCTGGAGAGTGAACTGCTGGCCGATCCGCTGCTGGCCGGCATCGGTCAGGATAATTTGACGGTGACGCCGCTGCAGGTGGGGTTGGCGTTGGCGGCAGTGGCGAATGACGGCCGTTTCCCCACCCCACGATTGGTAATGGCCGTTCAAGATAAAACCGGAGCCTGGCAAGAAACGGGGCAGCCGGCCAGCGAGTCAACCAATCAGCCGGTCACCGCCTCTACCGCCCGTATTCTGCGCGAGGCGCTGCCGCAGTACAAAAATATGCGCGAATACGGCCGTTTAGTCCTTTCCGGGCCAGAAGACTCCACCAACGGCTGGTATCTGGGATTTACAAATCGCTATCTGGTTGTGGTCGTTGTGGAGGGGAGTGATGAGCTGGATAATGTGGTCGCAATTGGGCGCGGAGTGGGAACGGCCGTTTCTACCACCCGCTGAATCGCCATATCCAGCCAAACAGCAGGCGCTTATTCAATAATCAGCCTTCAGTGGAAATAGGTTTTGCTTCTACATTCAGCCAGTTGAATTGGACGTAGCCATGCATGGCAATCGCTTTTTTACTAACGGCTCTTTTGGCCGCTTTCTTGTTTTCAGCCAGAACGCTGGTACTGATGCCTAATTGTCCGGTGTGGAAGCCGTTTGGATAACGCGCCTGATACAAACCACTCACATGATATTGCCTATTCATCATAACATCTCCTAAAGTCAGTAATCCGGTAACAACGTAAAAATACCAAAAAGCCGCCAATAATCTATTCGTCAGCGGCGTATAGTGGATACGACGATGTGGCCTATACATTACTGCTTTGTTAAACCGCGCGTGATGTTAATAAATGCGTATGACTTTCTATAAGTGTAAAAGGTTTGATGTCTGCAAATCAAGATTGTTCTGAATTTCACAAATAGTGCCGAAGTGTATTCAATTGTTGGCTCTTTGGGATTTCATGGGATTCGACCATATTACGTGTTGCGTATTGCGTAATATCCTCTGAATACGCAGTACGCAACACGCAATATATCTTGAAATCTGCATTTCGTATTGGTGATTACCCATAAGTCTTGATAGGCCGAGGGAAAGGATGAAGAGCCAAGAAAGAAAGGGTAACAACCATTTGAAAAAGCGCAGAAAGACCGCGTAGAACAAGGTACGGCCCATCAAGATCGTTGCCTAAGGGC
>JAJRYT010000117.1 GCA_024275635.1 Chloroflexota bacterium
CGCTTTGGAGAAGGTATAGGGGATAGGAGATTGGTTCAATTCAGGAGATTGAACCAATCTCCTGTTTAGCTCCATTTCACGACAATATCCATGATGATGTCAGCGGCCATATCGCCCTGGTCGGCTGCGTTTGACAGATGGCGCTGTACTTCGCGCATTTTTAGCATATCCATTACGTGATGCATATCTTCCGGCCCCTGGAACAAGGCGGCCAGGTTGCGCCGATACGCTTTTTCTACCTGGTTTTCCAAGGATTTCATGCGCCGGGCGTGTTCGGCGGCAACGCCAGGATGGTCTAAGAGGCGTTGTAATGCCAGGTGCAGTTCATTGGCCATTTCGAGGAGCATGCTGGCAATTTCTGACACCGCTTCGGAGGCTTCAATCTCAAAAATTTCTAATTCTTCGACGGTATCGTAGACGTAATCAATGAAGTTATCAATCGCCCGCGATAGTGAAAATATATCTTCCCGGTCAATTGGGGTGACGAAGGTCTGTTGTAATTCATGGACTAAAATTCGCTGTACTTCATCGGCTGCTTTTTCAACCTGGCGTGCCTTGATGCTTTTTTTGTCGCTCTGTTTATTGAAGTAAGCTTGCAGCGCTTCTACACTGGCGATGGCGTATTCGCCTTGCTCGATAAGAAGTTGAATAAAGTTGCTTTGTCGTGGTTTAAGAAATCGCTTTAGCCATTCCATCTGCATATTGCACCTCTGTGTAGGGTGGAGATTGAGGGAAAGATAATAACGCTAGTTTTGATCTCCATACCTCTTAAATCTCCGCTTTTCCGTAACTACTAACCTCCTCAAAGGTTAGCCTGACGAAATCAACAACCAGTTGTGGACCTCCGGGAGAATGCCTTAGTAGTTGCTGTTTTTCTTTGTATTTACAACGGCCGTTACTCCCCCAACAACAGCATCAGTGGAAAATAAAAAATCGCGGCCAGGATAGCCGTAATGGGAATGGTTAATACCCAGGCGATTAACATTTCCGACCCCACCTGCCAGCGCACTTTAGAGAGCCGTTCGGCCGTGCCTGCGCCCATGATGGAAGAACTCATCACCTGGGTAGTGCTGACCGGGCCACCCAGCAGCGCCGCTCCCAGGATGATGGACGCGCCGGAAATTTGGGAAACAAAGCCATGAACCGGCCTGATTTTATAGATTCTGCCGCCCAATGTTTTGATGAGCCGCCAGCCGCCGGTTGCTGTGCCTAAAGCAATCATGCCGGCGCTTAAAGCAATAACCCAGGTGGGCACGATAAATTCGTTGAGCGCGCCATCTACGACTAGACCTAATGTGATGACGCCCATTGTTTTTTGGGCATCATTTGCGCCGTGGCTCAGAGGCAGGACAACGGCCGTTACCAGCTGTGCCCGCTTAAAAAAATGATTGATGCGCGGGGTAGCCCCACGAGCCAGGAACAGCGTCAAATTCATCAGCAAATAGCCAAATAAGATGCCCAGAACTGGCGAAATAAACAACGCGACAGATACTTTTATGAGACCGGAACTTTGAATGGCGTCAAGTCCATCGCCGATAGCAACTGCTCCAACCAGGCCGCCAACCAGAGCATGGGACGAACTTGATGGAATGCCCAGCCACCAGGTTATGATATTCCAGATGACCGCTGCCAACATAGCTGCAATGACGACCGGCATTGTCACCTTGTCCGGGTCTGTTAACCCGGTGCCTATTGTCTCGGCAACAGCGACGCCAAAGATAAATGGCCCGGCAAATTCAGCCGCGGCAACCAGCCACAATATTTTGCGCGG
This sequence comes from Chloroflexota bacterium, assembly GCA_024275635.1. Classification (GTDB taxonomy): domain Bacteria; phylum Chloroflexota; class Anaerolineae; order Promineifilales; family Promineifilaceae; genus JACKCC01. The sequence continues at coordinate 1,772 of JAJRYT010000117.1, forward strand.
CGACATAGCCCGCGAGGCAATGGGGGTGGCAACAATATTGGAGCTATCATGAAAACCGTTGAGAAAATCAAATAGCAGGGCGCTAACCAGCAGGATGTAAAAAGCAGGACTCATATACCATTCCGTTAACAAATTGTTAATAAAAAGAGCATAAGTATAGTAGCGGAGCGGCAAAGTGGCAAAGGAATGGAGCGGCAAAGTGGCCGGGGGCAACGTGGCAAAGTGACAGAGTCGGGTAAAATGGGGCGGATGGAGAGTTTATCTGGTTCACGCAGGGTACGTTTTGCGGTTCATGTTTTATCTTTTTTGCTGCTTTTCCTGGGAGGATTGGCCGCAGCGCGCCTATCGTTCGAGTTATTTTTCCCGCGCTTTCTGGGGTTGGGACGGCCGTTCCCGGCCATCGCCATCGCCCTGTTCATTGCCATCATCAGCTTAACTTTGTGGTCCCGTTTTACCTGCTTCCCCCTCCACCCGCTCACCTTGTCTCCCCTGCTCCTCAACCTCCTTTATCTGTTCGATCCGACTGTAGACCTGGTACGAAGCCGGCTAATTTTTGCGGCGTCGCTGTGGGTAACGGCCGTCTTGCTAACCCAGACGAACAGCAAGCGACAAGCGGCAAACGGCAAGCGGCGCGACAGTCTCTTGTTGTTGGCGGCGCTGCTGCCGGTTTATTGGCTGACCATGCCGCATACTGTCGGCCGCGCTGATACGTTCGAGTTTCAAGTTGTCGCCCCGCAGTTGGGCATCGCCCACCCAACCGGCTACCCGCTTTACCTGCTGTTGGGCAAATTATTCACGCTGGTCCCAGTGGGGCCGGCGGCGTGGCGGTTGAATGTGGCAACGGCCGTTTACGCCCTTGCCGCCATTACCCTCCTCTATCTATTCGGACGGCGCTTGCTGGGCCAACCGCTCCCCGCCCTGCTCGGCGCTGTCGCCCTGGGCCTGACCCCCACCTTCTGGAGCCAGGCCATCGAAGCCGAAGTGTACAGTCTGCACGCGCTCATCATTACGGCGGCGTTGTACATGATGTTAAAGATTGATGATTTAAGATTGAAGATTGACCACTCTCCAATCTCCAGTCATCAATCACCAATCATCACTCTTTCTTTGCTCCTTTTCCTCATCGGCCTCGGTTTCACCAACCACCTCACCACTATCTTCCTGCTCCCCCCCACCATCCTGATCGTCCTCCTCACCCACCGCCACAATCTAAAATCTTTAATCTTCAATCATCACTCATTATTCAAACTCGCCGCCGCTTTCCTCAGCCCCCTCCTTCTTTACACCTACCTGCCCATCCGCTGGCGGGTTGTCAATGGCGAGGCTATGGGGTTTGGCCGATTTGTGGATTGGGTGATTGGCGGCCGTTTCCAGGGGGCTTGGCAATGGCGGGCCTGGCTTGACGACCCCACCCGCTACAAAGTCGTCGGCCGTCTATTCCTCGACAATTGGGGCTGGATTAACCTGAGCATTGCCCTCATTGGCCTCGTCTACCTGTTCGCCAAACGATGGCGAATGGGGCTGATTTTACTTGTCGCCTGGCTCGGCTATGTCTTCTACAACCTCAACTATTACGTGCCTGATTTGGCCGTCTTCCTCATCCCGGCCCAGATGGTGACAGCGGTTTGGTGGATGGGGGGGGTAACGGCCGTATTAAAAATTAATGATTGGAGATTAAAGATTAACGATTGGAAACCCAACGCCAATCATCAATCATTAATCATTAATCTCCTCCTCCTCCCTACCCTCCTCCTCGCCGTCGCCAACTGGCCGCAAATCAACCGTTCCCAGGACGATGGCCTGACCGCATGGGGAAATGGCGTCCTGTCCATGCCTCTGGCCGAAAACGCGGCTATCCTGGCCGACAGCGAAAAAATCGCGCCGCTTTATTACTTGCAGCAAGCGGAAGGCATTCGCCCTGATTTGGACATCATGGTTTTACCTGATGAAACCGCCTATCGCGCCGAACTGGACGGCCGTATCGCTGCCGGACAAACTGTTTACCTGGCCCGTTTCCTGCCGGGATTGGAGAGCATCTACCATCTGCGCTCGGTTGGCCCATTGACAGAAGTTAGCACGCAGCCGATGACTGAACTGCCACCTTCGGCCATCCCCGTGGAACTCGATTTTGGCAGCGCCCAACTCATTGGCTACGAATTAGAAATAAATGCGACGATTGATGCAGCGAGTACGGCCGTTACCCTGTATTGGCGAACCAACAACCAACAACCAGTAACCAACAACCAGTATCTCTACATCCGCTGGGCAGAGAAATCCGTGATTGACAGCCAACACCCGGCCAACAATTACTATCCCATCCTGGCCTGGGACAACGGCGAAATTGTGTCCGATTATCACCTCCTGCCTCGCCCCATCCTGAACGCGCCGCAAGATTTTGACTTGGAAGCGGCATGGGGACTGCCCTTTACGTCGCCTGATGAACTGAATTGGCAAACAGTAACGGCCGTTACCCTACCGCCAACTGCCTCTTTGCCAGAAGCGCAGCCATACCGCGCTCAAATTGGGGATTTTTCCCTCACTGCCGCCCAATTCCCAATTCACATCCGCCCGCAGCAGAATTTGCCAGTTACATTAGAAGGTTACGGATCACCCCTTATCTCCGTTAGACTTTCACAACAGCGGCCGGAGAGCAGCCTATTCCTGGGGGGACGCTGGTTTACAAGATTCAAGCAGCATTACATCGTCAGTAAAGAAATAGAAACAGATGTGGGCAACGGCCGTTATTACCTCATTGTTTCGCCAAGAGCAGATATTTCAAACTGCGGCTGGTTTTCATCCTCTGTAAATGGCTGCCTCCTCGGCGAAGTCGAAATCAGCGGCGTTCCCTTGCCAGAAGGCGCAACCAACTACGAAGACAAAATCGCCCTCCTATCCCTCGATCTACTCCAAACCAGCCTCCAGCCCTGCGGCCAACTCCCCCTCACCCTCACCTGGCAAAGCCTGGCTCCCATCAGCCAGGATTACACCGTCTTCATCCAAATCCTCGACGCCAACGACCAGATCATCGGCCAGGTAGACGCCTGGCCTCGGCAAGGAACCCTGCCCACCAGCCAATGGACGCCCGGCCAAACCATCCAAGACCCCTACCTCATCCAGCTTAACGACGACCTGCCGCCCGGCCAATATCGGTTACAAGTTGGCTGGTACCTGCTCGCCACCCTGCGCCGCCTGCCCGTCCTCAACCAGGACGGCGCCCCCATAGACGACAAACTACTTGTGTCAGGATTAGTTGTGCCCTAAAATGTTAATCATGAAATGGAGCCTGCCTAAAAAACTGCAACGCTCAACGCGATGGCGCAACATTCGGGCCAGTTGGCGCGACACCTTGCTCCTGCTCCGCGAATTCGCCTGGCCCCTGTTCTTGTTCACGCTGGCGATGGTTGGCGGCGGACTGCTGTACCATGCCCTGTCCAACTTTGCTGGGCATCCCGTCAACAGCAGAACCGAATCCGTCTACTTGATGTTGTCGCTCACCTTTCTGCAGCCGCTGGGCGACTTTCCAACCGAATGGTATTTGCAAATCTTCTACTTTCTCATGCCCCTCATCGGCATCAGCATTTTGGCCCAGGGGCTGGCTGAATTTGGCGTGCTTTTTTTCAACCGGCGCGCGCGCAGCAAGGAGTGGGATATGGCCGTTGCTTCCACATTTAACAATCACGTCATCCTCATCGGTTTAGGTCATCTTGGCTTCCGGGTGATGGAAAACCTCCACGAACTCCATCAAGAGATTGTCATTATTGAACTTAACCCCAATGCCGATTTGGTAGCCCAGGCCAAAGCATTGGGCGTACCTGTTGTGCAAGATGACGGCAAACGCGAAGAGGCGCTGGAAGGCGCCGGGATTCGCAAGGCGCGCACCATCGTCCTCTGCACCCAAAATGACAGCATGAATTTGCAAATCGCCTTCAAAGCCCGCCGCCTCAATCCAAATATTCGCGTGGTCGCTCGTATTTTCGACGATGAGTTTGCCTGGGCGATGCGCGAACAATTTGGCTTCCAAACGATGAGCGCCACGGGGATGGCCGGGCCAACATTTGCCGCCGCCGCCGCCGGTGTGGATATCACCCGCCCCATCACAGTGGAAGGGGAAACATTCAGCCTGGCCCGGCTCGACGTCGCCCCTGAATCAAACTTGATCGGCTGCTCAACGTCTGAAATTGAGCAAAAGTATGATGTCAGTGTGGTCTTACTGCGGCACGACGGCGAATCTGACTTTCATCCGGCTGGCGACAAATGTCTGGCGGCTCAAGATGTGTTGGGGGTGTTAGCCGGGCCGGGCCAAATCAGCCGGTTGGTGGCGGATAATCAGGGATGAGGGATGAGGGGTGAGGACTGAGTTACTCGCCACTCAATGTTATTAAGTTAAGGTTCTTTCGCCCTATTCAGGCAACTACGGATACAAGTAAGGAACGGATAATACACGCTTGCAAACTCTTTACCCCCTTGCAATTTACTCAGTTTTGTTGTATTATTTCAACAATTAGTTTTGTTGTAATGTCCCGCATGGGCCGTATCCTGTACTGGACTCACGAATAATTCCACAAAAACAGTTGATTCGTACAACGTGCCCGCTGGAGTTGCGACTTGTATAGGTATCGGCCGATGATAAATCAAGACAACCGGCGACAAATTAATGTGAAGGGCATTCGTGACGGCTTGTTGATTACGCTTGGCAATGCGGCTTACGACGACATGTTGCAGGATTTAACGGCCGAATTGACGCAAAAGCAAGCTTTTTTACAAGGCAGCCGGGTGGTGATTGAGGCCGGAAAACGGCCGTTTTCCGCCACCCAACTGGCCAGAGTTCAGGAACAATTTACCCGGCATGACCTGGAATTATGGGCCGTCTTGGCCGAGCGGGAAGAGACGCGGGCGGCCGCCCGTAAACTGGGTCTGGCCACCCGTCTGCCCGGCAGCCAGACCGATTTAGACGGCAACGCCTTGCCCGCTTCCAGCCATAAATCGGCGGCTGATGCGGCCACGGCCGTTCCCGTTCACGGCGGTCTGCTGTTAAAAGAAACCGTGCGGTCAGGCCGATCAATCTATCATGAAGGACATATCGTCATTATCGGCGATGTGAACCCCGGCGCTGAGATTGTTGCCGGGGGCGATGTTGTTGTATGGGGCAGATTACGCGGTTTGGTACATGCTTGGGCATTGGGGGATGAAACGGCCGTTATCTGCGCCCTCGCCCTCAACCCCACCCACCTCCGCATCGCCGACCAGATCGCCATCCCGCCTGACGACAATAACGGCAATCCAGCGCCCGAACAAGCAATGATTCGGGAGGGGCAAATCATCGCCTTGCCCTGGCAGCCAAGAAACTGATTGATTAAATTGAATGATTAAAGATTGATGATTTAACGTTAAATCATCAATCTTTAATCATCAATCCTCAATCTTCAAGGAGAACCTGATGAGCGGAAAAGTCATCACCATCACATCCGGCAAAGGCGGCGTGGGCAAAACAACCCTCACCGCCAATATCGCCGCGGCGCTGGCTAGAAGCGGCAAAAAAGTCGTCGCCATTGATGCCGACATTGGTTTGCGTAATTTAGACGTGGTTATGGGACTGGAAAACCGCATCGTCTACGACCTGGTAGATATCATTGAGGGGCGCTGCCGCCTGCGCCAGGCGATGATCAAAGATAAACGCCAGCCGGAACTGTACCTTATCCCGGCAGCGCAAACGCGCGACAAAATGGCCGTCAGCCCCACCGACATGATCCTGGTCTGCGATCAGCTGCGCCAGGAGATGGATTACGTCGTCATTGATTCTCCGGCCGGGATTGAGCGCGGTTTCCGCAATGCCATCGCCCCGGCTGACCAGGTTTTGATCGTCACCAACCCGGAGGTATCGGCCGTGCGCGACGCTGACCGTATCATCGGCCTCATCGAAGCGGAGGAGAAAGGGCCAGGCAAGCTCATTGTCAATCGGCTCAAGCCGGAGATGGTGGCCCGCGGCGACATGATTTCGGTGGAGGATATTCTGGATATTTTGGCGATTGAATTAGTCGGCGTGATTCCGGAAGATGAATCCATTCTCATTTCTACCAACCAGGGGCTGCCAGTGGTAATGACCGGCGCCAACGGTTCCAGCGCCGGCCAGGCATTCACAAACGTGGCCCGGCGCATTGAAGGCCAGAAGATACCGTTCTTGGATTTGACCGCCAAGGGCAGTTTGTTGGATCGGATGCGTGGCTGGGTGAACGGCCGTTAAGGAGTGCATAATGAGTTGGCTTGGCCGATTATTGGGACAAAAAGAAAAGAGCGGTACAGTCGCCAAGCAGCGGCTGCAAATGGTGTTGATTCATGATCGCAGTGAAGTTTCGCCTGGTTTGTTGGAACAAATCAAGGACGACATCATTGAGGTCATTGCCCAGCGGTTAACGATTGACCGAGAAAATGTGGAGGTAAATCTCACCCAATCGGCGCGCGAAAGCCGTCTGGTGGCCGAGATTCCGTTGGTGTCAAGAAATGGGCGGCGGTAAATGATGCTCGGTGAATTCCTAATTCTGCGTTCATAATCCATCATTTTTTCTTGCCCTTCCCCCAACATCTATTAAAATTTAGGCATGTTCTCAAAAACCTCCGTATGGCGGCATTTCGACATCTGGTTGATAGCCGCCGTGTTGCTTTTGACGGCTTACGGCATCCTGATGATTCGCAGCGCGGTCACAGGCGCGCCTGCTTTCCAACGCTTACCCGGCCAACAAGTCGTATGGGCTATTGTCGGCATCATCATCACGCTTGTGGTCGCCGCCATTGATTACCGTTACCTGACATCGTCCCACTGGTATATCTACATTGGCCTGATTTTATCGCTCATCTTTGTTGTAGCCGCCGGCCAGATCAATAACGATGCCCGGCGCTGGATTCAGGTGACGACCAATTTCCAGATTCAACCGTCGGAATTCGGCCGTATTTTGATTACGGTGACATTCGCACAATTCCTGGCCCATCGCCAAAAGCGTATTAACCGCTTCTCTAACACCATCGCTACCCTGGTTTATGTCGGCATTCCAGTCGGACTTATTTTTATTCAGCCTGATTTGGGCATGTCTGTGCTGTATCTGGTGATATGGTTTGTGATGGTTTGGTTGGCAGGACTGCCTTTGTCTCATTTTGTGACCATAGCAGTTATTGGGGTGGTAACGGCCGTTATTGTCTACCCCAACCTAGCCGACTATCAAAAAGCCCGCGTCACCACCTTCTTCAACCCCGAAGATGCCAATGAGGAAGATATTTTCAACGTCGATCAGGCCGAAATCAGCGTCGGCTCCGGCGGGTTATGGGGCAAAGGATATATGCAAGGAACCCAAAGCCAGCTGGGCTTCCTGCGCGTCCAGCACACCGACTTCATCTTTTCCATGTTAACCGAAGAGATGGGGCTTATCTTTGGCTCTCTCGTCGTCCTCAGCTTGATGAGTTTCATCCTCATGCGTATCTTGCGCGCCGCTTCCCTCAGCCCCGATCCGGCCGGGAAATACATCTGTACGGGGATAGCGGCCGTTCTCTTTTTCCAGACCTTCGTCAGCGTCGGTATGAATGTGCGCCTGCTACCAGTCACCGGCCTCACCCTCCCCTTCGTCAGCTACGGCGGCAGTTCCCTCATCACATTGTTCCTGGCAATCGGCGTGGTACAATCCGTCCTCATGCGTCAACGCAAACAAGAATTTGGGTAAGCCGTGGACCGTAAGCCGTATTCCATGAACCGTAATCGGTAAACTGTAACTGCATCGGAATACGGATTACGGATTACGGATTACGGATTACGGATTACGGATTACGGATTACGGATTACCGATTACCGATTACGGACTACGAGGAGTAAAAATGACTGTACGTGTTCGTTTCGCCCCCAGCCCAACGGGGTATCTACACATCGGCGGCGCTCGTACCGCCCTTTTTAACTGGCTGTTTGCCCGCAAACATGGCGGTGAATTCATCCTGCGTATTGAAGATACCGACCAAAAGCGCGCCGTTCCCGGCGCAATAGAGGCCATCATGGATGGCTTACGCTGGCTGGGTCTGGATTGGGATGAAGGTCCCGACATCGGCGGTCCTTATGGCCCATACATCCAAACCCAGCGCGCCGATTTATACCAACAATGGGCCAACTGGCTGGTGGAACATGGTCACGCTTACAAATGCTACTGTACACCCGCAGAATTGACTGAGATGCGGCAGGCACAGATGGCTGCTAAACAATCTATTGGCTACGACCGCCGCTGCCGCAACTTAACGCCCGAACAACGCGCCGCCAAAGAAAAAGCGGGGCTGAAACCAGTTATTCGCTTCCAAGCGCCCCTTGAAGGGGAGACAATCGTCCCTGATCTTATTCGCGGCGATATCACCTACAACAACACGCAAATCGCCGATTCTGTCCTCCTCAAATCTGATGGACTGCCCACCTATCATCTGGCCAACGTGGTAGACGATCATTTCATGGCCATCAGCCATATTATGCGGGCTGATGAGTGGATTAACACCGCGCCGCTGCACATTCATTTGTACAAAGCGTTTGGCTGGCAGCCGCCAATTTACGCCCACCTCTCATTGGTCATGAACCCTAGCGGCAAGGGCAAATTAAGCAAACGAACCCAAGCGTTCACTGACAGTGGTCAAGAGGTCTTGGTAAAAGTGTCGGAGTTCCAGGAGGCGGGGCTTCTACCCGAAGCAGTGGTCAACTCCCTGACCAATGTAGGTTGGTCATTTGGCGATGATGTAGAGAAATTCACGCCGGAAGAGGCAATGCCCCGTTTTGAATTGGAAGCTATTAATCCGGCGCCGTCTCGACTCAACTACACTAAATTAGATTGGTTGAACGGTCAATATATCCAGGAGATGTCGCCGTCAGCGCTGGCTCAGGCTGTTAAGCCTTTCCTGGATGCGGCCGGGATAGAGGTTAATCCTGAGGCGCTGACGGCCGTGATGCCGGCCATGCGTGTTCGGTTAAAGCGGCTGAAAGACGCTTTGTTATTTTTACGTTTTCTGTTTGACGACGCGCCAGTTGAACTTTCAGCCGAACAGTTAACCCACAAAAAACTGCTGCGCGAAGCCGCTCATGAGGCATTCAAGCAGATGCGCGATCTGGTGCGAACGATTGAACCTTATGATTTAGAAACGCTAGGCCCGGCGCTGATGAAGCTTGGCGAAAGCGTCACCAGCAATGGCAAAGCCGGCCCCTTCCTGGGCATGGCTCGCCTGGCTGTTACCGGGCAAGAAGTGTCGCCTCCGCTGTTCGAGTCAATGGTGGCGCTGGGACGGGAGCGTACCTTAGCCCGGCTGGATGAAGTCATTGCCTTATTTACAGCGGATGGGGGCTAACGACGACTGCTGTGATAGTGTGCGATACGCTTACAAAACATCCTCCAATGGGGTTGCTTGTTTGCCTGCCTCATGCTAAAATTCTGCCGCTGTTGAGGGATAGTTTAACGGTAAAACAGCGGACTCTGACTCCGTCGTTCCTGGTTCGAATCCAGGTCCCTCAGCCTTAACGAAGCCACTCCTAACCGGGTGGCTTTTTGTGTGTCAGCGCGGAACACCATGGGATGGAAAGAGAGATAAAACCCGCTCGTAACTACTAAGCCTCTCTGGAGACCAGCGAGATTTTAGCACGTTATCCGCCTGATTTACCACTGGTCGAAACCTTGCCGATCTTACGAATTACACGAGGAGAAGGAATTTTAATGGCCAAATCCAAAGTCACTCCCAGCCGCCAACAATACCTGGACATTAAAGCGCAGTATCCCGACGCCATCGTCTTCTTCCGCCTGGGCGACTTTTATGAAACGTTTGACGATGACGCTGAAACGGCCGCCCGTGAACTTGATCTGGTTCTGACCAGCCGCCCGCAAGGTAAAAATCAGCGCACGCCAATGGCCGGCGTCCCTCACCATGCCGCCGAGGGGTATATCGCCCGCCTCATTGCCAAAGGATATAAAGTAGCTCTGGCGGAGCAAATCAGCACGGAAACGGTTAAGGGGCTGATGCCGCGCGAAGTGGTGCGGGTTTTCACGGCAGGGACAGTGATTGAGCCGGGGATGCTGGAGGCGGGGCGCAATAATTACCTGACGGCCGTTATCCGCGACGGTGATCAATATGGCCTGGCCTACGCCGACATCACCACTGGCGAATTTGCAACGACGCAGATAAACGGCCGTCGTCCCCTCACCGAAGAACTGGCCCGGCTGGCTCCCGCCGAACTCCTCGTCGCCGATAATGAACACACCCTACACGATCAGTCCAAGACGGTCACGCCGCTGCCCAACTGGCGCTTTGAAGAGGGGAATGCCCGGCAGACTTTACGCCGCCACTTCGGCGTCAGCACCCTGTCCGGCTTTGGCTGCGAGAATAAACCGCTGGCCGTGCGCGCCGCCGGGGCCATCCTTTACTACCTGCAAGAAACGCAGCGCGGCGCAATCGATCAGGTTCAGCGGCTGGCAACTTACAGCACCGAAGGGTACATGGCCCTGGATACGGCCACCCGGCACAATTTGGAACTGACCGAATCTATCGGCGGCGATAAATCGGGTTCGCTGTTAGGCGTCCTCAACAAAACCGTCACGCCGATGGGGGCGCGATTATTACGGCAAAGAGTGACACGGCCGTTACTCAACCTCGACGAACTCAATCAGCGGCTCGACCAAGTCGAAACCTTCGGCAACGACGGCCTTCTCCGCGCCGACATCCGCGCCGCGCTCAAAGGACTGCCCGACCTGGAACGCCTTGCCAACCGCGTCCTCAGCGGTAAAGCCATCCCTCGCGATTTGGAAAATATCCGGCTGGCGTTGGAGACTGTGCCGGAAATCAGTGAAAAATTAAAGATTGATGATCCAAGATCAAAGATTGACGCGCACAATCCAATCATCAATCTTCAATCTTTAATCATCAATCTCGATCCCTGCCCCGAAACCCACGACCTCATTTCCCGCGCCATCGCTGACAACGCGCCGACCAATTTCAACAAAATGGGCGTCATCCGGCCTGGTTTTTCAGCCGAACTGGATGGCGTCATGAATTCGTCGGCGCACGCGCGGGAATGGGTGGCCCAACTGGAACCGCGCGAACGGGAGCGCACAGGCATCCAATCACTCAAAGTCGGCTTTAATAAGGTGTTCGGCTACTACATCGAGATCAGCCGCGCCAACAGCCATCTGGCCCCCGACGATTACATCCGCAAGCAAACGCTGACTAACGCCGAGCGCTACATCACGCCGGAGTTGAAGGAATACGAGACGCTCATCCTCAACGCCGAGGAGCGGATTTTGGAGATCGAGCGGCGTGTTTTCATCGAGATTTGCCAACAGGTGGCTCAATTTACGCCCCAACTGCTGCAAACGGCCGTTACCCTGGCCCGGTTGGATGTGGCGGCGACGCTGGCGGAAGTGGCGGCGAATTTTGATTACGTCCGTCCGGTTTTGTCGGATGAGAGTGGGATGATGGTGGAGAACGGCCGTCATCCCGTCGTCGAACACAGTCTAAACCGGGAACGCTTCGTCCCCAACCACAGCCAGTTCGATAGCAATGACCGTATCCAAATTATCACTGGCCCTAACATGTCCGGCAAGTCTACCTTCTTAAGACAAGTCGCCCTCATCACCCTCATGGCCCAAATCGGCAGTTTTGTCCCGGCCACAAAAGCGGAAATTGGACTGGCTGACCGGATATTCACGCGGATTGGGGCGCATGATGAACTGCATCACGGCCGTTCCACCTTCATGGTCGAAATGGTGGAAACGGCCGAGATTCTCAACCACGCCACCCACCGCTCCCTGCTCATTTTGGACGAAATCGGACGGGGAACCAGCACCTACGACGGCCTCTCCATCGCCTGGGCCGTCATTGAATTCCTGCACAACCATCCCCGCCTTAAGCCGCGCACCCTCTTCGCCACCCACTACCACGAACTGGTCGGCCTGGCCGACATGCTGCCTATGGTGACTAACTACAACGTCGCCGTCGCCGAGGAAGGGGACGATGTCGTCTTTCTGCACCAGATCGTCCCCGGTGGCGCCGACCGCAGTTATGGCATCCACGTGGCCCAACTGGCCGGCCTGCCCCGCGACGTGATCAACCGGGCCAACGAAATCCTGGAAGAGTTGGAGCGCCACGCCCCCACGACCAGCGTCGAACCCAGCCGCTTCACCCCCAGCCAGCAAATGGCCCTCTTCCCCGAAACCAGCCCCATCCTGGAAGAACTGGCCGACCTGGATGTGAACACGCTGACGCCGTTGGAAGCGATTAACAAACTCTACGAGTGGAAACGCCGTTACGCAGGTAAATAAGTGGCAGGCGTTTTGAAAATGCCTGTCACTTGTGTTGCCCCAAGGCGCCAAGCGGTCTAAAATCCCGGCTGTTGCGATCAAACCTATTTTGAAGGAAATAATGAACGAAGAGTCTCAAACATCTGACGACGGCGTACCCTTAGGTAAACGCACAATCCGCCGCCAGCCTGTCCCCAATTTCATAATTATTATGCCCTCTGGCAGGTAATTCCCCGTCAATCACGCCTCCAGAGGAGCCTGACTAATGCCAAACTGGAGGTGTTCCATGGAAACTAACATTCTAGATAATGTGCTGGCACAGATGCGCAATGCGCTGAAACAAAAAGAGATTCAGCACGCTGTGGCCATTTTGCAATCGCTGCGCCTACCCGATCAGGCTGAACTGTTGGGCGAGTTGAACAACGACGAACAAGTACGCCTGCTACCGCGCTTATCTCCGGCCGAGTCGGCAGATATTTTGGAAGAGATGGATGAGGAGGATGCCGCCGAATTGGCGGCCGCCCTGCCTGCAACGGCCGTTATCTCCATCGTTGAAGAAATGGCTCCCGACGAAGCAGCTGACCTGCTGGGCGACATGGACCCGATACAGGCCGAAGCAATCCTGGCCGGTCTGGAAAACCCGGAAGAAGTGCGGCCTTTACTCCTGCACTCCGATGACAGCGCCGGCGGCCTGATGACCTCTGAATTCCTGGTCCTACGTCAGCAGATGACGGCTGCCGAAGCGCTGCACACCATTCACAACTGGAAGCCTGGGGCCGAAATGATTTACTACCTTTTCGTGGTGGATCAACACGGCCGTTTATGCGGCGTCGTCAATCTACGCCAGCTTATCGTGGCCGAACCAGAAACACTGATTATGAACATCATGGACACCGAAGTCATTTCCGTCCCCACCGGAACCGATCAGGAAGAATGCGCCCGCCTAATGACCCGCTACGATCTTCTGGCCCTGCCGGTAGTCGATGAAAATAACCGGCTCCTGGGCGTCATTACCTTCGACGACATCACCGACGTCCTGGAAGATGAGGCTACCGAAGACATCCAGCGTTTGGGCGGCGCGCAGCCACTGGACCGCGCCTATCTGAGCACGGGCGTTTTTACCATTGCTCGCAAACGCATCGGTTGGCTTATGCTTTTGTTCATCACCGAAAGCCTAACCGGCAGCGTGCTTCGTTTTTTTGAGGATGAACTACAAGCCGTTGTCGCCCTGTCTTTTTTTATTCCCCTGCTAATTGGCACCGGCGGCAACGCCGGGTCACAAACAACCAGCACCATCATCCGCGCCCTGGCCGTCGGCGACATCGACAAGAAGGATGTAGCTCGCACTTTCTGGCATGAAATTCGCACCGGCGCCCTGCTGGGCGTTGTCATGGGCATTGTCGCTTTTGTGCGGGCCAGAATATGGGGCAGTCCCAATACGCTAGCCATCACCGTCTCGATTGCCATTTTAACTATCGTTATCTGGGCCAATGCTCTCGGCGCTATCCTCCCCTTACTAGCCGCCAAACTACGGATTGATCCCACAGTCGTTTCTGGTCCGGCAATGAGTACGCTGGTGGACGCCACCGGCTTGTTTATTTACTTTCAGGTAGCCCGGATGATTCTGAAGTTGTGAATGAATATCACCGTGAATTTGGCAGGGAGAGAGGGGACGGCCGTTTCCTCTTACATTCCTATTTGCTTTGATGTATAATAAGAAGCAATCAATCAATTGATTAACCGATTATCTTGATGAAGGTATATGTAAAATGGAAAATACCCTGAGCGCCACTCAAGCCCGCGTAAACTTTGGCGAAGTCATGCGACAGGTTGTGGAACAAGAACGCCCGATCATCGTAGAACGCGCTGGAAAACCCCAGGTTGTCATCCTGTCCATTGAAGCATACGAACGCTTGATCGCTTCTCAAACCGGCGACAAGGACGAACTGCTCTTAAAACAAGCTAAAGCGTTGCGGGAGCGAATTCGAGCCAGACTAGGTGATGACACACTTCTTACGCCTGAAGAAATCATCGCCACAATGCGCGAGGAGCGTACTCGTGAACTCACCGATTTGCATTGATGCCAGTATCATCATCCGGCTTCTTATCGGCGGTGGGGGCGCGGAGCAGGTCGCGGTCTTGTGGTCTGAGTGGAGAACGAATCATCGCCAGTTAATTGCTCCCTCGCTGATGCCCTATGAAGTCGCTAATGTGCTGCATCAATACGTGCGGCACGGTTCATTGCAGCCTGAAGAAGCCGGCGACGCGCTGCGCATTGCCCTCTCGTTAAATATCCAGCTTTTTCGTGATGCGGCGCTACATACACAAGCAGCCAACCTAGCGCGTAAACTGAACCTGTCCGCTACATACGACGCCCATTACCTGGCGTTATCTCAACAGATGGGAGCGGTTTTTTGGACGGCCGATCAGCGCCTGATCCGCACGGTAGATGGCAAGTTGGATTTTGTGCGCGGGATTTGATGCCGCCAAAACGAAAGGAATGCAAACAAAATCTCTCTTTTTCTCCGCGAATCTCTGCGCCTACTCTGCGAATCTCTGCGTCCCAATCTTCCCCCCAGGTTCTTTAATACGCCCGGCCGCATTTGAAAATACAGCCTTACAATAACCCTTGACGATATTATCCCTTCAGGTTATTATATTTCTATGATTAAGTCGTTCAGGGGCAAAGAAACCGAAAAGGTCTTTAACGGCCGTTTTTCCAAAAAACTGCCCCACGACATTCAGCGAATTGCCGAACGAAAACTCATTTTAATCCATCGGTCGGCAGCCTTAAACGATCTTCGCGTTCCGCCATCGAATCGTCTGGAAGCCTTGAAAGGCAATCGGGAAGGGCAACACAGCATACGAATTAACGATCAATGGCGAATTTGTTTTGAGTGGCGAAACGATGGCGTCTATCAGGTCGAAATAACCGATTATCATTGAGGTATTGTCATGAGAGATTACCCACCCATTCATCCCGGCGAGATATTGCTTGAAGAGTTCCTAAAACCTATGGGCATCAGTCAATACCGGCTGGCCAAAGATATTGGCGTTCCGGCTATGCGGATTAACAAGATCGTTCGTGGGGAGAGAGGTATCAGTGCCGATACGGCGCTTCGCCTGGCACGCTACTTTGGCATGTCGGTTGAATTTTGGACAGGTATCCAAACACATTATGAGGTTGAAATGGCCAAAATGGCGCTGGCTGACCGCTTGGAAAAAGAAGTAAACGTTTTTGCGCCAGCGGCTTAATCGTTATTCGACGTCAGCGGCTAATTTCCCCTGCTTCTCTGCTCGCCGACCCTCATACTCCTCGTCAACCGAATCGGAACCAAGCCCGGCGTCCGCCGCCGGTACGCTTCATATTCTGGCCCAAAAAAGTCGGCTAGCCGCCGCTCCTCCACGCGGGAACCGGCCCACAAGTACAGGGTGACAAAGCAGTTAAAGATGAGCGTTTGCAGGGTCATCAGCGGTGTAAACCAGATGACCAGCAGGCTGAAAAAGTAAAGGGGATGGCGCACCAACGCGTACATGCCACCGGTCACCAGTTTGGGCGGCAGGTTGATTTCTGCCTCGCCGCTAAAATAGCGCGCCGCCTGCCGCAAACCTACAAAATCCCAAAAATCAGTCTGGAATAAAGCTATGCCTAATCCAATCATGCCGATGATCTGCACCAGATTGGCCGCAAATGACTAGGGCGCAGGGATGCGCCACAGTTCGGTGTTGGGCAGGTAAACGGCCGTTACCGCCAACAGCGGCACAAACGTCACTATGGCCAAAACATTGTAGAACAAACGGTAAAGAGCCTGGTACGGCCGTTCTCCCACCCGCCTCCTCACCCAATCCTTCGTCCGCGTCATCGCCGTAAGACTGTGCAGCAGCGCCCAAATGATAAAACTGATGATGAATGTAGTCATAAGATCCTCCGTGATGAAAACCTTCCTGATAAATCTAACATAAGCGTTCAGCCCCTAAGGGCACGTTCGTTCATAACTTTGGCGTTTGAAAAATAGTAACCAGGTAATTGGTAACTGGTAATTACCCAATTACTCAATTACCAATTACCAGCAAACTGCAAAGTTAATTTTGAACGAACCCTTAGCGCTTTGGTCATCCGTCATTCGTATTCCGTAATCCGTTATTCGCCTGATAACGAAACACGGTTTACGGAACACGAAATACGGTTTACGAAAACCGGGAAGTTATTTCCGAACGCTCCCTTACCTTTCCCGCATTGTAACGGCCGTTCTAATCCGTCCCAACGCCTCTGCCAAAATCGAGTGTGGGCAGGCGATATTAAACCGCTCAAACCCCGCCCCTTCCGGGCCAAACAGTTCACCCTCATCCAAAAACAGTTTCGCCTGTCCCATGAACAACTCTTTGCGCGCCGCTGCGTCTAATCCCAACTCACGACAGTCCACCCACACCAGGTACGTCCCTTCCGGTGGGATAAGTTTAAGCTGAGGCAGATGTTCGGCCAAATAGTCAACCATAAAACGGTAATTAGCCTGGATATACGCCAGCGCCGCCGCCAGCCACGCTTCGCCATGATTGTAAGCCGCTTCTGTGGCGACAATGCCAAACGCATTCGCGCCCAGCAGTCCGGCACGCTGAATCGTCGCCGTCAATTTATCGCGGATGCCTTTGTCCGGTATGATGATATTAGATGTTTTCAATCCGGCCAGGTTAAATGTTTTGCTGGGCGCCGTACACACAATACTCTTTTGGGCAAATTCGTCGCTGATATTGGCAAAGGTAGTGAAAATCTGGCCCTCATAAATTAAATCGCAGTGGACTTCATCGGACACAACCAGCACGTCATTTTCCAGGCAGATTTGGCCAAAACGGGTCAATTCTTCCGCCGTCCACACGCGGCCGATCGGGTTATGCGGGCTGCATAAAATCGCCATTTTAACGGCCGGGTCAGCCGCTTTGCGGGCTAAATCGTCGAAGTCCATGCAGTAACGGCCGTTTTCATAGCGCAGCGAATTAGACACAACCGCCCCGCCGTTATTTTTGATCGCATCGAAAAAGGGATAGTAAACCGGCCGCTGCACCAACACCTTCTCGCCCGGCGCGACAAACGTCTGTACCAACATATTAACCGTAGGCACGACGCCGGGCGTCATCACAATCCAATCGCGCTCAATGGTACGGCCGTAACGACGAGCCACCCAATTGATCACCGCTTCAAAATAAGAATCAGCCGGGCGCGAATAGCCAAAAATGCCATGCCGGGCGCGTGACTCTAATGCCTCAATGACAGCCGGCGGGCTGGGGAAATCCATATCGGCTATCCACATCGGCAAAATACGGTCTGCACCGTATTTCGGGTCGGCATGATCGCCATAAATATACTGTTTATCTTCAAGTAAGAACTCCCATTTGATGCTGTGAGTTCCCCGGCGGCTGACTTCTTCGTCAAAATTAAAGGTCATCCTCTTTTCCTCCGTAAATCGAATTGGCAATTCGATGCTTGATTTACCAAATCGAGCTGCACCTTTCATTCAGCAACCAACTCTGCCAGCAGTTCCATAACAATTTCTCGGCTGCGGCCGTCTTCGTCCAGGTCAGGGTTCCAGGCAGAAACAGAAACGGCCGTTACCCGCCCCGTTCGCGCTAGATGATGGAACACACGCCGCATCTCCGCCACCCCCGGCCCGCCCGGCGCTGGATAGCTGACCGCCGGTAACACCTGCGAATCCAGCGCATCCACATCAAAATGAACGTAAAGCGGGCCGTCAGGCAGCGGATAATCCAGCAGTTGTGCCACCTGCGGCAGATGAACAACGGCCGAATCATTCAGGTTCGCCTTTTCGCTGGGGTCCAGGTCGCGGGCATCGGTCAGGATGATTTGCGCTTCGGGGAAGGGAGCCAGCCCCACCTGCTCGCAAATCGTTTGCTCGCCGCGCCCGACCATCATTGCCAGCGGCATCCCACCCAGGAAATCGCTGGGCGTCGTCTCCCAGGTATTAAAATCCCCATGCGCATCCAACCAGATTAACGTCGGCGACAGCCCGGCTTTCTGAATCCCGGCCATCACGCCCAACGTTGTGCAGCAATCCCCGGCAAAGCTTACCGGGCGGTCACCTTGTTTGATGGTTTGGGCCATAAATTCAGCCAATGGCTGGTAAAGCCGGCTCATGATCGCCTGCGGCTTCCCCGCCGGCAGCGGCGGCCGGTTCACCTGCCACCCCGGCCCGGCAGCGGAATGCAGGCCAGGAACCGGCTTGTCTATGAAATAAGGTGTTAACAAATATTGGTTTTTCATGCGCTACTCCTTGTTAAACAAAAATCTGACACGAATTTCACGAATCACACGAATTAAATCAGCCTTATTCGCGCCATCCGTGTCATTCGTGTTAAAAATCTTTATTTACTTCACTGCTTGATTAAGTTTCGGCTTTGTGTCATGATCCCTACTTATGAATTCAGCTAATTTTAACACGGAGTCTCTAGTTCTCACGTTATTCGATATAGGCGCGGTGCGGCTGGGGCAGTTTAAGCTGCACAGCGGGCAGTTGTCGCCGATTTATCTGGATTTGCGCTTGCTGGTTTCCTACCCGGAGGCGCTGCGGCAGGCAACGGCCGTCTACCGCGCCATCCTGGAAAAACTCACTTTTGACCGTCTCGTCGGCACGCCCTTAGCCGGACTGCCCATCGGCACGGCCGTTGCCCTGGAGATGAACCGCCCCCTCATCTATCCCCGACAGCGGGCCAAAAGCTACGGAACCGGCAAGCTGATTGAAGGAACATGGGAGAAGGGGGAAACGGCCGTTATCCTCGACGATCTGATCACCTCCGGCGACAGCATCCTGCAAACCGCCAACATTTTAGAAGAAGCCGGACTCAACACCAGCGACGCCGTCGTCCTCATTGATCGGCAGCAGGGCGGCGCGCAAACCGTGCGCCAAAGAAACATCGCTCTCCACGCCGGTATCACCTTAAGCCAGGCGCTCGCCATCTTAGAAAACAACAGCCGCATTACTGCCCGCCAACGCGACGAAGTTCTGCAAACAATAGACAGTTCCGGCGAAGCAAAATCCGACACGAATCACACGAATTAAGAAAATTTATTCGTGTCATTCGTGTCGAAAAACGGCACCTACCAAGGCTATAAATCCGAAAAGGACAGAAACATGACTGAAAATGTAACTCGTGGCACCGCCCACAACGTATTACGGTATGAACGCAATCCGCTGGACGTTATCTTTGCCCCCAAAAGCGTCGCCGTCATCGGCGCGTCGGAACGGGAAGAGAGCGTCGGCCGTACCATCATCTGGAACCTGATGAGCACCTCCTTTGGCGGAACCATCTTCCCTGTCAACCCCAAACGCGGCAGCATTCTGGGCATCAAAGCCTATCCCAGCATTGCCGACGTGCCCGACCGGGTAGACCTGGCCGTCATCGTTACCCCAGCCCCCACCGTCCCCGGCATCATCAGCGAATGTGTCGCGGCCGGCGTCAAAGGAGCCATCATCATCTCTGCCGGATTCAAAGAAATCGGCCCGGAAGGGGAAGCGTTGGAGCAGCAAATTATGGCCGAAGCCCGCCGCGGCGCCATGCGCATCATTGGCCCCAACTGTCTGGGCGTGATGAATCCTATCACCGGTCTCAACGCTACCTTTGCCGCGTCCATGGCCCGCCCTGGCAACGTCGGCTTCATCAGCCAGAGCGGCGCGCTGTGTACCGCCATTCTCGACTGGAGCTTCCGCGAAAACGTGGGCTTCAGCGCCTTTGTCTCCATCGGTTCCATGCTAGATGTCGGTTGGGGCGATCTCATCACCTACCTGGGCGACGACCCACGCACCAAGAGCATCGTCATCTACATGGAAACCATCGGCGACGCCCGCGCCTTTCTTTCCGCCGCCCGCGAGGTGGCCCTGACGAAGCCGATCATTGTCATCAAGCCGGGGCGCACGGAGGAAGCGGCCCAGGCGGCCGCCTCCCATACCGGCTCGCTGACAGGCAGCGACGAAGTGCTGGCGGCCGCTTTCCGGCGCTGCGGCGTCCTGCGCGTAGATACGATTGACGGGCTGTTTAACATGGCCGAAGTGTTGGCCAAGCAGCCCCGGCCCAAAGGGGATCGGTTAACGATTATCACCAACGCGGGCGGCCCTGGCGTACTGGCAACGGACGCACTCATCACGTCGGGCGGCGAGTTGGCCGAGATTTCTGAAGAGACGATGGCCCGATTGAATGAGATTTTGCCCGCCCACTGGAGCCACAACAATCCCATTGACATTCTGGGTGACGCCGGGGCGGAAAGGTATCAGAAAACGCTGGAAACGGCCGTAAACGACCCTAACAGCGACGGCCTTCTGATCATCTTAACGCCCCAGGCGATGACTGCGCCCACCCAAACCGCCCAACTGTTGAAAAAAATGGTTAGCCGGGCGGATTCCAGGATACTCGGCAAGCCAGTCTTAGCCAGTTGGATGGGAGGCGCCGACGTGGCCGGAGGCGAGGCCATTCTCAACCAGTCGAACATCCCCACGTTCCAATTCCCGGATACGGCCGCACGCGTCTTTCAATATATGTGGCGTTACAGCAACCGGCTGCGCAGTCTCTACGAAACGCCGCAAGCCCCGGAGGAAACGGCCGACAGCGCCCATCGCCACGTTGAAGTGAGCCAGATGGTGGAGAAGATTCGCCAATCCGGCCGGACAATTTTAACTGAGTATGAATCCAAGCAAATTTTAGCCGCCTATGGCATTCAAACGGTTGACACCCAGCTGGCAACCAATGTGGACGAAGCGGTGGCGATTGCCGATGAGATTGGCTACCCGGTGGTCATCAAGTTAAACTCAGAAACAATCACCCACAAAACAGACGTGGGCGGCGTGCGTCTGGACCTGGTTCACGCCAAGGAAGTGAGCCGCGCCTACCGGCAAATGGAAAAAGCAGTGATAAGTAAGTTCGGCGTGGAACATTTCCTGGGGGTGACGGTGCAGCCAATGGTTGATTTGAAGGACGGCTATGAGTTAATTTTGGGCAGCAGCCCGGACGCCCAGTTCGGCCCGGTGCTGTTGTTCGGTACGGGGGGAACGTTGGTGGAAGTATTTAAGGATCGGGCGCTAGGACTGCCCCCGCTAAATACAACGCTGGCCCGCCGCATGATGGAGCGGACGAAGATTTATAAAGCGCTGCAAGGAATTCGCGGCCGCGATCCGGTGGACATGGCGGCGTTGGAGAAGCTGCTGGTGCGCTTTAGCTACTTGGTAGTGGAGCAGCCCTGGATTAAGGAGCTGGATATCAACCCGCTTTTAGCGTCGGCGAACGGGCTGCTGGCGCTGGATGCGCGGGTGGTTTTGTATGAACCAGAGGTGACGGAGGAGATGCTGCCGCAGTTGGCGATACGGCCGTATCCCGCCCAATACGCCTTCACCTTCACCGATAAGCAGGGAGTCGCCTTCACCATCCGCCCCATCCGCCCCGAAGACGAACCCCAGGTTGTCGAATTCCACCATGGCTTATCCGAGCAAAGCATTTATCTGCGCTACTTCCGCTCCTTCCAACTCAGCCAGCGGGTACAGCATGAACGGCTGACCCGCATCTGCTTTGTGGATTACGACCGGGATATGGCATTGGTTGCCGAGTGTAAAAACCCGGAAACGGGTGAAATTGAAATTGCCGGAATCGGCCGTTTGAGCAAATTGCACAGCACGACCGACGCCGAATTTGCCATGCTGATCAGCGATAGATACCAGCGGCGCGGCCTGGGCACAGAACTGCTCAACCGCCTGTTACAGGTTGGCCGGGACGAAGGGCTGAAACGAGTCGTCGCCTACATGCTGGGCGAAAATCGCGGCATGCGTCTCATCAGCAAACGGCTGGGGTTCCAATTTCACCGGGAAGGGTCGCTGTTTAAGGCAGTGGTTGAATTGTAGATTTTGATGATATGCGGTTGTTTTTGCGTTTCATTGTTTTGACAAGTTTATGGGCCGGGATCGGCGCCGCTTGCCGCGAGGCGACTGCTTTGCCAGCCTGGAAACAATCGGAACGGTCAAACGCGCCGCTTGCTGTGCCTCTGGTCGCTAATCCAACGCCGGCGACGCCGGCCGCCATCCTGCCAACCATCCCGCCCACGCCGGTGAAAAGGGTTGGGGATGAGGGCGCTTTGCCGGTGATGCACGCTGGGGGAGGCGGCCGTCCATCCTCCACACCCGCCATCATAACTGCCCAAGCCGTTTACCATTTGCCGATTGATGCCGGACAGCCGCATGTGGATTGGTTCATTGGCAGCTACGTAGACGTAGACAAAAGAGCCGGGTTTGCCGCCGATTTTATGGGCGGCTTTATGACCTATGACGGCCACAAAGGAACGGATTTCTTCATCCGCGATCTGGCGCATATGGAAACTGGCGTTCCTGTTCTGGCCGCCCGGTCAGGAACTGTTGTTGAGTTGCATGATGGCGAGAATGATTTAGATCGAGACGGGAAGAGCCAACAAAGCAATTACATTAAAATCGTTCACGACGACGAGAGTTTTGCCTACTACAGCCACCTGAAACGGGATAGTTTGTTGGTTGCGCTGGGACAGGAGGTTGAAGTGGGACAGCCTCTGGCTCTGGTCGGGAATTCGGGTTTGTCCTCCCCCCATCCACATTTACATTTTGAGGTTCATGCGGCGGACGGCCGTATCCTGGACATTTTCAGCGAACAGGCAGCCGCCTTCGATTCGACTTATCCCCATGAGCCATTTGTTTTTACCGCCGGCATCACCGATAGGAACGATCCCTATATTTTTGCCAACCTTTCCCGGTATACGCCAGCGCATTATTCGACGCTCTCGTGTACGGAATCCCCTTATATCTGGTACAAAGTGGTGCGAATGGGTCAAAATGACCGGCTGCGAACCATCCTCATTTTTCCCAATGGATCGGCCAAGGAATTGACCCCAATCATTGCCGATCAGGATTACCGCTATATTTATTGGTATGTGTATGACGATCCGCTTCTGGCCGGCGTGTATCGCGTCCGCTACTTTTTCAATGAAAATGGCGGCGATTTTGGCGAAATGACATTGTCGGTGGTTTGCGATTAATCAAGCGCCGCTGTAGAAATCCATTTTTCTCCGGTTCAGGTTACAATATGGCCTAAATGAAGCAAGAACCGGTTTCTTGAAGAAGAGGATGGCGATGAAAAGAATAGGTTTCTTGGTTTTGTTAATCGTTGGATTGGCTGCCTGCGGTGCAGATAATGACGCGCAGCTTGACGACCTGCTGCAAAAAGCGAATGTTTTCCAACTCGATTTTGGCCCTGCGCCGGATCCGGATAAAGTCGCGTTGGGACAGGCGCTCTTTTTTGACAAGGAATCGAGCGGCAACCGGGATACGTCCTGCGCCACTTGCCATCATCCACTGTTGTTTACGGGCGACGGCTTGCCGCTGCCGGTGGGAACGAGCGGCGCTGGATTGGGACCGACGCGGGTACGGGGCCAGGGTCGCGGGTTCATTCCCCGCAATGCGCCTGAAGTGTTTAACCGGGGCGCACCCGAATGGCGGACAATGTTTTGGGACGGCCGTATCGCCATCCAAGACGAAAACAGTCTCATCACCCCCGCTGGAACCATGTCCCTCAACCAGATTGATAACGTCACCGCCGCCCAGGCCATGTTCCCGCCCACGGCTGCTGACGAGATGCGCGGCCAGTCTGGCGACAAAGACGTGTTTGGCGAACCCAACGAATTGGCCCAGCTTGATGGCGAGGAGGCGATTTGGGAGGGCTTGATGGCGCGATTACTGGCGATCCCCGGCTATACGCCCCTGTTCCAGGCCGCTTTCCCGGATGCGGCTGTGGATGAATTGACTTTTCACGATGCCGCTAACGCCATTGGCGCGTTTGAAATCGCCGCCTTTACGTTTACCGATAGCCCTTGGGATCAGTATTTAGCCGGCGATACGAGCGCCTTGTCGGATGAGGCGAAGCGGGGGGCGTTGTTGTTTTATGGGGAAGCAGGGTGCGCGCGCTGTCACAGCGGCAATTTGATGACGGATCAGCAGTATCACAACATTGGCGCACCCCAGTTTGGGCCGGGGAAGAGCGAGATAGGGGTGGATGACGGCCGTTTTCTGGAAACCAACACCCCCGCCCACCAATTCGCCTTCCGAACTCCACCGCTGCGTAACGTCGCCCTCACCGGCCCCTACATGCACAACGGCGCGTATGATTCTCTGGAAGCCGTCGTCCGTCACCATTTAGATGTTAAAGCCGGGCTGCTCAATTACGATATGAGTCATCTGGTCCCGGAACTGCAAATCACCTATCGCGGCGATGCGGCCATGCAAGAAGCGATTCTGGAAACGCTCGACCCCCTCATGATTGCGTCCACATCCCTTACTGACACCGAAGTGGGCCAGCTTGTCGCCTTTCTGCACGCCTTAACCGCACCATCAGCCACAAATCTGGCCCACACGCTTCCCGATTCGGTTCCCAGCGGTCTGCCGGTGCGAGATTAGACACGAAACCCCCGGTTTCTGCTAGAGAAACCGGGGGGGCAGATTCATTCATCGGATGGCGAATGAACCGCCTTGTGTAAAATTCCCAAAAACTCGTCCAGCGGAACGCGGTGAACACGCGCCGCCCGTTCGACGGTGAGCGCTTTTGTCAACATGCGGCGGAAGGAATAGCGGCTCACACGCTTAACGCCAAAAACCTCCATCACATCGGCGATATCGCCATATTCATCCAAAATATCGGATACGCGGGTATCTTTTGTAATTTCCATGAACTTCTTCCTTTTTTTCTTCCCTGTGTATCTTCGTCTCTCCGTGAAGCTCCGTGTCCCGCTTTCTTGCGCCTTTCGTTAATTTTCCATCAATATCAAGCTGGCCGTTTCTGATTCTGCATGTTCCAAACCAGCGCGGACAATTTGCCACAACTCCTTGACGATGGGCAGCAATGAGAGTGTCCACATCAGGTAAGCCGAGCCGTGTAACGTTCCGCGCATGGCGCCTTCGGCAAAGATACTGGCCCACAATAAGAAGCCGCCCAGGTGAACGGTTATCAGGCTGAGACGGGAACCGCCCAGTTTTGGCGTTTCGTCCGGTAAGAAAACGCGCCGGAAGAAGTAAGGAATGGAGGCGTATCCAAACTGGAGTACCCAACCGTAAATCAAGGCTTGAGGCGCAGTGGCTTCAATGCCGCGTCCGGGGAAGCCGGGAACCTTAAACAGAACCAGGGGAGCTACCAATACCGGGGCCAAAATCCAGAAGTAGGATGTGACCAGGTGTAACATTCCCGGCGTCCAGGCTTCACGGTCGCCTTGCAAGGGCTTGATGATGTTGACCAGCAGCCAAATTGTTGCGCTCAGATGCAGCAGCAAACCAGGGACGAGGAGCAGCCAGGTGGCAGCAAACCAGGGGCCGAAGATGAGGCCGAAGGCGCCGACAGTCATCATCCAGAAGATGGCATTGACGGAGTTGGGGCTGGCTAACGGCCGTTTCGCCCACGTCGGGTACAAATCAATCAGCAGCCCGGCAAAGACCAGCGATAGTAAACCCCAATTGTTGGCATGGATGTGTACTTCCAGCGGTACCGAGATCAGGAGCGGTTCGGCCCAGTTGAAAAAGAGGCCAGCGCCTACGATAATACCCACCAAGAAATAGCTGAGACCGGCAATGTAAAACTTGCGTCCAGCGCCTGCCTGGGAGGAGACACTGCTGGCAGCACGCATTTTGCTTAGCTGCACGATAAGTAACGTTGTTGCCGTAAACACCAGCGTGCTGCCCGCAAAAATTGGCACAAAATTAACCAACGGGATGCCGATCAACAACAGAAGTATGCCGCCATTCAGCGTCAGCCAAATGTCCCAACGAAGTTTCGGGCGCGGTAATTTAGCGCGGATTGCCGCCAGTATAGGCATCAGCCAAAAAATGATTTGTGTCAACGTGCCCAGCGTAATCAAGTGGACGCGCAGCCATTTCATCCCGTTAAACCAGGGCAAAATTCGCAAACTGGCAAATGAGGCTTCTAATGCGCCCAACACGGCCAGCGAAAGATATAAAACAACCATTAAAAGATAAGGATTCATCAAGCGTCTCCCTTCAAAATTCGTTTTTGCGTACCAGAAACGCCATTTCTACGTTTTTGCCGCCGCTTCCGTTTGGTAAGGTAAGGTAAATAATACAGGTATGCGCCAGTGATAGCTAAAAGAAGCATCAATAATGACTGTACCATTTCCCACTGAGGGATATTTGCTATTACTTGCCCATTACCGGTTAGCTTGAGAATAACGGCCGTTGGAATCAAAATAAACGTCGGCATGGCCAACCAACGATGAATATTACGTAACTACTTATCGTGCGAAATTTATGAAATACGGACTGCAAGAAATGCTAGGCGCGTGTCTGCTTCCATGCCCCGTGTTGCGCCTTCCGGCATCACAATCGTGGCTCCGGAGCTAACCGCCATGCGTTCGCCATCAACAGTCATCCAACCAGTCCCCTCCAGAAAATGGTAGATGGCCTGCGCCTCTGCATGTTCCGGAATTTGCTGCCCTGGTTCTAATCCGGCCAGGATAAACTTGACCTTTTCATTTACCATTAAAACTTGCGGCTGCGGTCCCTCATTTGAATAAACAACTTTTTCTTTCCAATTGGGATAAAGCGCTGTCTGTGTCATACCATTTCTCCTTGTATTTTTCCAAGTCGCATTAAAAACAATCGACACATCATACACTCTTTCTAATCATGTGTCGCCGACTTTTGTCGGACTATCGATGTGCGACTATCTGCCAAACCAGGAAGAACAGCAAACGCCAGACAAACAAGAAAACAAGTCCAAAGCCCAATGTCGCGGCTAAAAATAAAGTGGCAATATTCCAGCGGCTTTGGATAAGGAAACGCAACAAAATTGCCAGCGGCGCCGTCACCAGCCAGGTAACCACTGCACGAGCAAGTAATGACCGGCTCGTCCACTCCTCGACACGTGGAAACGCCCCCAACGGGAAACCTACCACAATCCATAACAAAGCAAATTCCCATGATGCCAGTAATACACCCATCGCCGGGTTCGCTGCGTCAATTGTGCCATGATCATTCTGTCCAACATAAACAAACGAAATGAGTGTGGCAAGGTCGCCAATGATTAAGATAATTCTGGCCCATTTTTTAGACATAGGTAACATTTTCATAGTCATATTCTCCGGCGCTGTCGGCGTGGATCACTTAAATAGATTTCATGGTGTTTACCATGGGGGGTGCATCCATTCTCCACGATAAATGTGTATAAATTGGCAATAGTTGGTGTTTCGTCGGCATAAGGGCCGATTGTACATGATTTGCACGGCCGTTTCCTCCACCAACTGTTCCCGGCGCACTTTACCAAATAGCCGGGGAATTCTTTTTGCGGATTACTTCGGTAACGGCCGAAAAACACTACCCACCCAACAAAGCATTGGCCATGTTAATCGCCGGGATGAGCCGATCCAAACTGTTGTTTACGCCCGACCGCGCATCGCCATAAGCCTGGGGGTTGAGGCCACCGCCGCCATGCTCACACAGCGAGAAAACGCCGCTGTTGGTGTTATAGCCATTCTCGACGGCAAAGTTGTACTCATTGTAAACGCCCTGCCAATCGCCGGGGACATCACGGTAAGCCGCGCTGCCCACCAGTTGACGGTAATACTCTTCATATTCAACACACGTTGCTGTTGAACCATTAACAAGCCGGTCAAGCAAACCGCCCATTTGTTCCAAAACCCATTGGGCGTTGTTCATGTTGTCCCGTAACGCGGCGGCGTCAAAGGGGATGGGCGCCGGACGAACAGGCGGACCGGCCGGTTCTGGCGTGGGCGTAGCGGCGGATGGGGCGATGGTCAGGGAGACGTCATCCCAGATGGCTTCGTTATGGGCCGGTAAGTTGGAACCCAGCGGGGCGCTCTGAAGGATGACGGCAATAGTGTCGGTCTCGGCGATGGCGTCAACGGTCAGGTACTGCCAGGCGTCTAACGGCCGTACATACCCCGTGCAAACGGCCGTTCCTTTGTTGGGGTCGGTTTCATTGCTGGGGCCAATACACAACCGGGCCGAATAATCGCCCGGGTTTTCCGAGCGGGCGCGGTCTTCGCCGCTGCTAGACCAGATTTTCACCCAAACGCCCGCCCGGTAGGTTTGACCGGGAGTGACATTGAACACATTTTGGTAATAGATTGACTCTGGCTGCCCATACACCGAGGCGACGGACTTTGCGCCGGAATGAACAAATTGGGGATTGTCGGCGGCAACATAAACACGGGGGGCGGTATTGTCGTAGCGGCCGACTCTCCATCCGGCGCCGCCGGCTTCAAAGCTGGGGTCGGATAACAGGTTGCCGGCGGGCGGAGCGGCGACCGGGGGCGGCTGGGGCGCAGGCGGGGCGGCGGCGACCCTGGTTGGGGCCGGTGTGGGGGTGGCGGGGGCGGCAACGGCCGTTACCCGCGCCAAATCAACCGCCTCGCTGTCTACCAATGAAGCCGCCAGCCACACCTCTTCCCCTTCTGCGTTTAGCACAACCAACCAACCGCTGTCATCACTGCGGCCAACCACTTCTAAAATCTCGCCCGCTTCAACGGAGCCAATAGCGTCATACATCGTGCCTGGCCCGCTGCGTAAAGTCCCGCTATCCGCCAGGACAGCGACAAAATACCCGGCTTCCAGGGTCACAGTCACTTCATTGTCACCGGCAGCGAAATCAATCGTCAGCGCCTTCTCCAGGTAGCCATCAGCCTTTACAGTGACTGTGTAAGACGTTCCGGTCACCAATTCAGCAAAAACGGCCGTCCCATCTTCACCCGCCGCCTGTTCAACTTGAAAATCCGGATCGTCATTCGTCACCTGCACGATGCTGCCTGCCAGGGGAACTTCGTCCGTTTCGTCAATGACCAGAACGATAAGTAAGGGTTCCGGGGTAGGCGATGGGGTGAAAGTGGGCGTGAAGGTTGGGGCCGGCATATCCGTGGGCGTCAATGTATCCGTTGGCAAGGGGGTGACTGTTTCGGTTGGGGATAAGGTTGGCGCTGTGGCGGCTGTGGGTTCATTGCCAGCCGCCTGGGAAACGGGCGCAGGCGCTTCCTGGCGACAACCGCTCGCCACCCAAACGAGAATCATGATGAAAACATACAATGGGGTTTTGTTCTTCACTGCTGCTCCTCCTATGGATGATTGGGGATGATTGGGCACGCGCTGATTACTCAATATCAGCGTGATGTGTAGCTTGGCAGTATGCTGGCATTGCGCTAAAAAGAAAAGTGACAAACGGCCGTTTTCTCCCCTGCCGTTTGTCATGCGCATAATAAAAAAGGGCCACAAATTTGTGGCCCGCTCATCATGCCGGCGCGACCGGCTGCCGGATCACCGTCTTCAGTTTCTCCGGCGCTGTCCGGCGTGGATCACTCAAATAAATTTCGTGATGTTTACCACGAGGGATGTATCCATTCTCGGCGATAAATTTGTGTAAATTGGCAATAGTTGGCGCTTCGTCGGCATAGGGGCCAATATGCATGATTTGCACGGCCGTTCCCTCTGCCAACTGTTCCAGGCGCACTTTGCCAATGGCCGGGGGATTCTTTTTGCGGATTACCTCGGTAACGGCCGTGTCCACCGTGACTTGCGTCACAACCTCCGGAACCAGGATCATCGCCGTCCACAGCCAGCTATCCTTATCCGCCAGGCTGAATACGTCCATATCTTCCGCCCACCACAACCCTTCCAGCGGCATAACCGTATAATCCAACGCCATCTCCCCCTTTTTCATCATAAACTTAATCGTATAAGCCAGAGCATAAAGCGCCGCCAACGCTTCCTGGTACTCCTGAGACGTGTTGGGATCGCCACGGCCGTCTACCATCAAATATTGCCGCGGCGGCACATCAACCACAGACACCTTCCTGGCGCTGGGCCGGTATAAATGCTTCCATTCCTTCTTCAAATCAATTTTAGTCATGGTATCATTCTCCATCATCATTCTGATTCGATAACCTTTGTATAAATGTTTCTATCCAGGCCAACTCCGCTTCAAGCAACACGCTGCTCAGTTCAAACATCCCCTGCACATGAAAAGGCATGTTATCATCGCCTTGTTCTTGCCGGCGGGCCTGCACATAATCGCGCCTTTCGGCCAATGCTTGTTGATATTGCCGCAAGGCGCTCGCCGCCTCCGCAGCCGAAAGGTGCGGCAGACCGGCCAGACCCAATTGAAACGAAGTAAAACAAGGCTGAGGCACAGTCAACGCCTGCATCGTCGCCTCGCGCCAGGCGCTCCGACCAGCATCGGTCACCCGGTACACCTTGCGCGCCGGCCCTCGGCCCGCCGCCTGTTCTAATTGGCTGGCAATCAAACCATTCCGTTCCAACTTTTTGAGCAGGTAATATATGGATGAAAAACCCACCTCCGTCCAATCGCGCATGCCGCGTGCGGCAATTACTTGCTCAATCTCATAACCATGCCGCGCCTGCTCTACAACCAAGCCTAAGATGGCTAATTCTGCATTAGTCATAGGTTTATCCTGATTAAGTAATATTCTTGTATTAGAATATTATATAAGCTATGATTTGTCAAGATGGAAAACGGCCGTTCCCCCGCCCCTGGCAACAAAAAAGGCCACGTTTCCGTGACCTCTTCCACATCCATGACAGCAAATGCCGTCCCAATCAATCTTCCTTCAAGCACAGCGTTAGCGGCGCCGCTTCAAAACCAACTTTTTTATGCGTCCCATCACAAAACGGCTTGTTGGCCGACTGTCCGCAGCGACACAAAGCAATCATTGAGCCTTTTGTCACCTGCTCATTACCTTCCGCATCTACATAACTGGCTGCGCCAGCAATCAGGTATGGGCCATTTTCATTAGCGCTAATTTCTTTTGCCATTTCAAACTCCTATTGATACCTCAAACCTCGTCACTCGACTCAATAATCTGGCCTACTAGACCATAATCCACCGCTTCCTGGGCCGACATCCAGAAGTTGCGGTCCGTGTCCAATTCCACCTTTTCCAACGATTGTCCTGTCTGATTGGCGAAAATCTCATTCAAGCGGTGGCGCATCTTCAAGATTTCTTCCGCTTCAATAGCAATATCAGACGCCTGGCCACGCATGCCGCCCATTGGCTGATGCAGCAAGAAGCGCGTGTTGGGCAAGCTGTAACGGTTTTCCCTCTCAGCGGCGGCGTAAATCAACGCCCCGGCGCTGGCTACCCAACCTGTCCCAATGATTTTCACTGGCGATTTAACAAAGCGGATCATATCGTAAATAGTGTCGCCAGATTCGACATGACCACCGGGGGAGTTAATAAAGATTTTGATGGGATCCTGGGAATCCACGTCCAGGATAAGTAATTTTTGGGTCAGCTCCTGGGCCAGTTTCATATCAATTTCGCCGAAAATGGTGAGGGTGCGAGTCTCTAAGAGTCGTTCCATCATCCCTTTCATAGGCGCTTTTTCTTTTTCGTTTTCGTTTTGGCTTTCTTCTTCGAGCCTGTGCATGTTTTTCTCTCCTAAAAATAGTCCGCAAATGACGCAGATGACGTAGATTGAATGTAAGCGAAACGGCGCAAGAAAGAATCGATTGGCTCCGAGTGTACCGGGATTAGGTTAGATTCTTATAAACGGAACGGTTACGGCCGTTTCTCTCATCCACTCTTTATTTTAAGTTGGTAAAAGCGGCCATGCCGGGGTAAACGGCCGTATCACCCAACTCATCCTCAATCCGCAGCAGTTGGTTATACTTGGACACCCGGTCGCTGCGCGCCGGCGCGCCCGTCTTAATCTGACCGGCATTCAAAGCTACCACCAGGTCGGCAATCGTCGCGTCTTCCGTCTCGCCGCTGCGATGAGAGACAACGGCCGTCCAGCCATGTCGCTGCACCATATCCACCGCCGCAATCGCTTCCGTCAGCGTGCCTATCTGATTCACCTTACACAACAAACTATTGGCAACCTTCAAATCCAGCCCCTTCTGAATCCGCTTTACATTCGTCACCAACAAATCGTCGCCCATAATTTGGATGCGGTCGCCCAACTTCTCCATCAGCAGCGTCCACGCCTCCCAATCATCTTCGCCCAGGCCATCTTCAAGAGAAATAATGGGGTACTTGTTGACCAACTCCACGTAAAAGTCCACCATTTCCGCGCCGGTCAGCTTTTTGCCTTCCACCTTCATGTTGTACAGTCCATCTTCCATGATTTCCGAAGCGGCCGGATCCATGGCAAACATAATTTGTTCGCCTGGTTTGTAGCCCGCTTTTTCGATGGCTTCTAACATCAGTTCAAACGGCTCACTGTTGGATTTGACGCGCGGCGCAAAACCGCCCTCGTCGCCGACGGTCGTGCCATACCCTTTGCTGGCTAATACTTCCTTAAGGCTCTGGTAAATTTCCGCGCCCCAGCGCAGCCCTTCGGCAAAATTGGGCGCGCCCACGGGCATAATCATATATTCTTGCAAATCAGTTGCCCCAGCAGCGTGCTTGCCGCCGTTCATGATATTCATCATGGGCACGGGCAAAGTGCGCGCCGAGACGCCGCCCAGATAACGATAGAGCGGCAAGTCCAGGCTGTTAGCGGCCGCTTTAGCTACCGCCAAAGAGACGCCTAAGATGGCGTTGGCCCCCAGACGGCTCTTGTTTTCGGTTCCGTCCAGTTCAATCATCGCTTCGTCAATGCTTACCTGCTCGGTTGCATCCCAGCCCAGGATGGCTTCGGCGATTTCTGTGTTAACGGCCGTTACCGCCCCCAACACCCCTCTACCGCCATACCGGTTCTTATCCCCGTCCCGCTTTTCCCACGCTTCATGCACGCCCGTAGACGCGCCCGACGGCACAATTGCCCGTCCGCCGGCGCCATCCAACAGCCGCACTTCCACCTCAACCGTCGGATTACCGCGAGAATCCAACACTTCCAGTCCATGAATTGATTCAATGTAGCTCATTTTAACTCCTTGTTATGTGAAAAAGTTAGCAAGTCTGCAAGGTGCGAGTTTGCAGGTAAAACAGCGACATGACTTGCCACTTTGTTAGTTTACTGCTTGCCTCCGATTCTACCATACCCAGCGGTTGGGACATAGGTAACAACCTACTTAAGGAAGCGTTCATAAGCCGTATTCCGTGTTCCGTGTCCCGTGTAATGATACCTATACAATTACTAGCGGATGACGGACCAACAGATTACGAACTACGGATAACGGATGACCAAGGCTTTCAAAATTGAAAGGTTGAGGCGCTAGATCGCCGCCGCTCTCCAATATGGTATCATAGGCCACATGGCTAAAGTGCAACACCTTGACGTCGACTTACACTTACGTAGGAGACAATTATGCCCAACTTGAACAAACGTCAACGACTCGAAGCTATCATTGCCGGAGAAAAGCCGGATCGTATGCCAGTTGCCCTATGGCGGCACTGGCCGGGCGACGACCAGGATGCCCACTCCCTGGCCTCCGCCCATCTACAATGGCAAAAAGATTACGATTGGGATTTGCTGAAAGTTGGCCCGGCCAGCAGTTACTGCGTCACCGATTGGGGCGTGCGTGATCAATGGGTCGGTCATATTGAAGGAACTCGAAAATACACCCATCGTCCCATCCAACAGGCGTCAGACTGGGAAAAACTAACCTTGCTTAACCCTGATCAGGGAATGCTGGCGATCCAATTGGAAGCGCTGCGTCTCATTGGGCAAAACCTGGGCGAAACAGTTCCCTTCATCATGACGATTTTTTCCCCTCTCTCGCAGGCCAAAAACCTGGCCGATAACTCGGTCATGCTCAGCCACATGCGCTCCAATCCCGACGCATTTCAGAAGGGGCTGGAAACGATCGCCGAAAGCACCATTCGCTTCATCGAAGCGGCCAAAACGACGGGTATCAGCGGCATTTATTACGCCGTCCAGCATGCCCGCTACCCAATGATGAGCCGGGATGAGTACACGGCCTGGGGACGGCCGTTCGATCTACGCATATTAGAAACGGTCAGTGACCTGTGGCTCAACATCTTGCACATCCACAGCAGCGACATCATGTTTGATTTGCTAGCCGATTATCCAGCGCAAATTATCAACTGGCATGACCGGGAAACAGGCGTCAGTCTGCGACAGGGGTTGGCTCAAATCAAAGGCGCGGCCAGCGGCGGTGTGGATCATTGGACGCTGCACCAGGAATCGCCGGCGCAAATGCTTGAGGAAGTTGAGGATGCGCTGGCCCAGACAAACGGCCGTCGCCTCCTGCTGGGAACCGGCTGCGTGGCGATGGTCACAACGCCGCTGCGTAATATCCGGGCGTTGCGGGAATCGGTAGAGATGAAGTAAACGATGATTAAAGATTGATGATTAAAGATTGCGCGGCGGCGGCTGAAAATCATCAATCATCAATCTTCAATCTTCAATCCCCCCGCCGAAGCCTGCCGCCGCAAAGCGTCCCACCGCCAGCGAAACACGCCGTTGACCGTCATCACGCCCAGGATGATCAGGGCACAACCGATGTAGGCGCTCCAGCCCGGCTGTTCACCCAACACGGCAACGCCGAGAGCGACGCCAAAGACGGGGATCAAATAAGTCACCATCGCCAGGTCGGTGGCGTTCATTTTTTCGATGATGCGGTAATAGATGACAAAGGCAACGGCCGTTCCCAGCAGCGACAGCGCCGCCAATGCCCCCAACGCCTGACCCGAAGGCAGCGGCAAAGCAAACGGTTTATCAAGCGCAAGCGACAGCGGCAGCAAAAACAACGCGGCCATCAGCAGCTGCGCCGTCGGCGCCGCCAACGGAGGCAAACCACGCAAATAACGGCGTGAATAAATGATCGTCATCGCATAACAAAAAGCGGCCGTCGCCATCGCCAGCAAGCCCCAGGTTTCCGCCCGCATTCCCCCGGCCAGCGTCGGCGCGACCAACACCAGCAGTCCGGCAAAACCCAGCAGGGTGCCCGTTAATTTCACCGGCGTCAGCCGGTCATCGGCGACGAGGAAATGGGCCAAGACAACGGTGAACAACGGCGTCGTGCCATTGAGGATGGAGGCCAGAGCGCTGTCCACGTACTGCTCACCCCAGCTAAACAGGACAAAAGGCAGCGCG
Organism: Chloroflexota bacterium; assembly: GCA_024275635.1. Taxonomy (GTDB): domain Bacteria; phylum Chloroflexota; class Anaerolineae; order Promineifilales; family Promineifilaceae; genus JACKCC01. The sequence goes on from JAJRYT010000117.1 coordinate 37,103, forward strand.
TTGGCAAAAAAGCCCATGAAGGCAAAATGCCGCCAGACTCGCCCAAAACGAGGCAATTTGCGCCCCTGGGCCCGCAGGATGAGGTAGAGCGTCAACGACGCCAATCCAACACGACTCATGACCAGCGTGATGGGCGGCATTTCGGCAACGGCCACTTTGATAAATAAAAATGACGGCCCCCAAATAGCCGCCAAGAGTAAAATCCACAAAAAGTTGGTTAATTTCATATCGCTGCGCCTCCAGCAGCCGGCACGGTCGTCTGTGTCATCTGGTAGCGCCGGGCCGCTTCCCAACCCAGCATTGCTTTTTTCCGCGCTGCCCCCCAATGGTAGTCGCCAAATCCACCCGCCCGCCGCAGTACGCGGTGGCAGGGAATGAGGTAGGCGATGGGATTACGGCCGATGGCCGACCCGACGGCGCGCACGGTCGTTGGCCGGCCCATCATTCGGGCTACTGAACTATAGGATACGGCCGTTCCCGGCCCAATCTGTAAGAGCGCTTGCCAAACTTGAACCTGGAAGTTTGTCCCTTTCAAAAACAGGTGGAAAGACGGCCGTTGCCCCGCGCCAGCCGTAGAGAAGATTTGTTGGATGGACGGCCGTGTCTTCGCCACATCTTCCACCAACGCCGTTCCCGGCCAATTTTGGGCGAACGCCTGGAATGTTTCCCGGCGATCACCCCCGGATACAAACAACAAATTGCAAATACCACGCGCTGTCACCGCCAGCAAACAGTCGCCAAATGGCGTGGCATGAAACCCATACCAGATCGTAATCCCAGCCCCCTGCCGCTTAAATTCGCCCGGCGAAATCGCTTCATGAGTCACAAACAAATCATGTAACCGGCCCGGGCTGGACAGGCCCACCGCATACGTGGTATCCAATATACTTTGCGATTCTTGCAAAAGCTGCTTGGCATATTGGAGGGTCAAAAACTGCACAAAGCGCTTAGGACTCGTGCCCGCCCACTGCGTAAAAAGCCTCTGAAAATGATAGTCGCTCAAGCCCACATGAGCCGCCATCGTCTTCAAATCCGGCTGCTGCCGCGCGTTTTGCTCGATGAAATGAATCGCTTTTTCAATGCGGGCGTAATCGGTTGTGTTCGAGACCATTGCCTTACCTCCGCTGATTTGATAGCGCCACTGTAACAAATTACGCCAGGTATAACCACCCGATATTTGCTCAGTCTCAATAAAAGGTGTTTTTTGCCGTGAACAACCTTTTCTAATCGCATCATTCGTGCAATTCGTGTCAAAGTGTCGCTCTGCTCAGTCGGCCATTTCCTGTCGTACCCTTTCGTCGGTTTCATGGCGCAGGGCGCGGGCAACAGCCGTTTCCGCTTCCGGTGTACCAATTTGTCTTAAAGCCCAGGCAGCATGGCCGCGAACAAGCGGTTCGGAGTCGGAGAGGAGGGTGATGAGGGGGGGGACGGCCGTTTCACTGCCCCAATTTCCCGCCGCCACACATGCATTCCGCACCAGCCGCGCCCGCTTAATGCGTTTGATAGGGCTGTGGGCAAACCGTTCACTGAAAGTCGTGTCATCCAGCGCCAGTAAGTCGAGCAAGGAGGGGGCCACAATATCAAATTGTGAATTGTGAATTGTGAATTGTGAATTATGAAGTTGCCCCCTAGGATAAAAAGTCACCTCCCCCGTAGGTTTAGCGAAACGATTGAAGGGACAAACCGCCTGGCAAATATCACAACCGTAGACCCAATTGTGGAGGTACGGCCGTAATTCCCGTGGAATCCACCCCTTCAACTCAATCGTCAAATACGAAATACAACGCCGCGCATCCAGCACATACGGCTGCGGGAACGCATTCGTCGGGCAAGCGTCCAGGCAGCGACAGCAGGAACCGCAAGAGGGGAATGATTGATGATTGATGATTGATGATTCAGCGCCAACTGCTTCGATCTTTAATCCTAAATCATCAATCTTTGATGTTATTAAAATCTCGCCCAAGAAAAAGTAAGAGCCGCGCCGGGGATGAATGAGCATCGTGTTCTTTCCGGTAAAGCCCAGCCCGGCCGATTCCGCATGATCCCGTTCTAAAATTGCGCCCGTATCCACGTAAACCTTACTGGCAGCGCCGCCACCCATCGCAGCGCGGAGCCAATCCGCTAATTCTACCAGACGCGGCGTCATCACGTCATGATAATCCACGTTCCAGGCATAATTGGAGATGCGTCCCCGGCCGGGATCATTGGCAATCTTGTCCGGCAGCTTGAACGTATGATAATCCAATCCCACACAAATAATGGATTGCGCACCCGGTAAAATCACGTTCAAATCCTGACGGCGGGCAACCCGGTCTGACCGGGCCATGTAACCCATACGGCCGTTCATCTCCGCCGCCACCCAACGCAAATAAGCGTCTAGCCGCCGTCCTGGCCGCGCGGGCACGATACCCACCCTGTCAAATCCCAGGGAGTGCGCTTTTTGGGCGATTTTTTGGGCTAACGCATCCATTCGCCAACTATAGAGCGTAAAATGCAGCCCCGCAAAAGTTCGTAGTAAATACAAACGCCACGTTTTACGTTTTACATTTCACGTATGGTATAATCGCCTCAATTCACTTGATTATGTCCTTACAACAGGAGGAAATGTATTGATGGGTATGTTTGAAATTAATTCCTATGGCAGTGTAGACGTTGTAAAAGTGGCCGGCCGAGTTGACAGCTCTAACGCTCCCGAACTTGATTCGGCGCTCAAAGGGCTTCAGGATTCCAACCGGTATAAATTCGTTATCGATTTAGCGCAAGTGGATTATATGAGCAGCGCCGGTTTACGGACGCTGGTTTCGGCGCTGCGCACCTCGAAAAAACGCAGCGGCGATGTCCGCCTGGCACGGCCGTCGGAACGGGTGACTGAGGTTTTGGAACTGGCCGGTCTTACCAGCTTATTCCAAATATTTAATGATCAGACTGCGGCCGTGGGTAGTTACACGTAACGCCAACCGGAACAGTCGTCAAACACATCTGTGTTTCCTTTCAATCGAGTTAAGCCAATATAAAACGTAAAGCGTGACTCACGTTTTACGTTTTACACTTTATGCTTATATGGGCGAAAAGAACGTCCTGATTCTGCCGGGGCGCTACGAAAATATCCGACGCATTTGCCAATTTGTAACCGAAGGCGCCACCCGTTCCGGTTTAGATGAAACGGCCGTCTTCCACATCGAACTCGCCTGCGACGAAGCCAGCGCCAACATCATCGAACACACCTACGGCGCAGAAGACGGCGGCGACATCCATATAAGTTGGCATGTCGCCGGCAACATGTTCATCGTGACCATTTTAGACAACGGCCCCCGCTTCAATCCTGGCACAGTTCCGCCTCCGCCCTCTGCGTCTCATCCACCCCAACCAGACGATGTTGACAATATCCGGGTAGGCGGCCTGGGCATGCACTTTATGCGTCAGCTCATGGATGAAGTCACCTTCGACTACACTCCCGACCAGGGCAATACATTGGTCATGAAAAAAAAGCTGCCAGCCAAAATGGACAAACAGTAAAAACATGAGTATCCAACAGCAGCAAACCGGCAGCAGCCATCTCATTCGCATCAGCGGGCGGCTGGATCAGGCACAAACGCCGCAGCTAGAGGCCGTCCTGAACAGCCTGTTAGAAGCCAGTCATTACCATTTTATTATTGAGTTAACGGAAACCACCTATATCAACAGCGGCGGGCTGCGCTCCCTGGTGAGCGCCTGGCGTAAAGCGCGGCAGCAGGCCGGTAATCTTATCCTGTTCGGCCTCAATGAACGCCTGCAAGAAATTTTCAGCATGGTTGGCTTTGACAAAGTATTCCAAATCTACCCTGATGCCGCCGCTGCACGCGAGGCGATGCAGAAAATTGTGAATAATGCATTGTGAACAATTAGCCATTAATTATTCACAATTCATTATTACCTCCCTAAGTTATGTGAATGAACAACTTCATTACCAGGGGACTTTCCTGGACATCCATCTCATTCGCCATTTTAGTCGCTGCGCTCCTCTTGAGCAGTTACATTTTGTGGCGGCGTTATCGTTCGCGCCGCGCCTTGATGCAGCGGGTAACCGAACTGGAAATATTGAGCGCGGCCGGACGGGCGATCGTCGCCGCCGAACTAGATGTTACCGCGCTGTGTGAACTTATTGCCGAGGAATCGGGGCAGGTGATTGACAACAGTACCTTTCAGGTGGGGCTGTTTGAGAATGATCGGTATCACATTTTGTTTTGGCGGATTAACGGCCGTCTCCAAAACACCCCCCAAATTTTCAACCTCAGTGATGAAAGCGGCATCGTCGGCTGGCTTCGCCAGACCCGGCAGCCCCTTCTTGTCCACGATTTCCAAAAAGAACTGGGCGATTTCCCCGTCAAACCACGCTATGTCAGCGCAGCGCCGCCGCGATCAGCCATCTTCATCCCCCTGGTCAGTGGGGAAAGTGTCATTGGCATCGTCGCCGCCCAAAGCCAGCAGCCTGACCGGTTCGATGAAGAAGATATGCGCCGCTTGATGATTCTGGCCAATCAGGCCGCCGCCGCCATCATTCAAGCTCAACTATACGAAAAGGAGCGCAAGCGGGCTGCTTATCTGGAACTGGTTAGCCAGATCGCCCGCCAAATCAGCCAGCTTCGCAGCCAGAGCGAAATTTTTACTCAGGTCGTCCACGTCACGCGGGAAACGTTTGGCTTTCATCCGGTCACTATTTTCGCTATGGACAAGGCCGCGAATGATGCAGTGGCCCAGGCCAGCAGCGTGCCGGAATTGGCCGAATCACCTGCGCGCGTGACCATCGGTCAGGGGCTAATCGGCACGGCCGTTGCCAACCAGGCAACGATCATTGTCAATGACACGGACAACGACAGCCGTTTTATCCGGGATTTCGTGGACGTTGACCCGGCGGCGACGGCCGTTACCCGCGCCGAGATGGCCATCCCCCTCATGGTTGCCGGGGAACTGCTGGGCGTTCTCGATGTACAAAGCCATCAAGTCGGCGCGTTCACATCAGTCGAACAAACCGCCTTAGAAGCGCTGGCCGCCGAAGTCGCCATTACCATAGACCAGGCGCGGCAGTTGGCCTTCCAGCGCGAGCAGGCGTGGCTGACAACGGCCCAATTCCAGGTCGCCAAAGCGCTGGGCGAAAGCGTAGAGATGGAAGATGTGTTGACGGCCGTCACCCGCCTGACGCCGATGCTGGTAGGCATAAACTGCTGCGGCATTTTATTATGGGATGAGGAAGCAGCCGTTTACCGGGGCGGACAGCTCTATGGCGACGACGCCAAAACAGCCGCCGCCTTCGCCCAATTGCGCCTGCCCATCGGCGCCTGGGGCGCGCTCGACGCGGTTCACATCGGCCAGGAACCCCTCACCACCCAGACCCATCCCCCCTGGCGCGGCAAGCTAAAAAATTACGATCCCGGCGAAACCCACACCTTGCTGCCTATCACCAGAAAAGAGCAAATCCTGGGCGTGATGATTGTCAGCGCCTTGCAAGGGACGGAAACCACCCGCCACGAGCTGCTGGACAACATCGTCGCGCAAACGGCCGTCGCCGTCGAAAGTGCCCATCTCCGCACCGCCCAACAGGAAGAAGCGTGGGTCAACACCGCCCTGCTCCAGGTCGCCGAAGCCGTCAACAGCCTGTTTGATTTGAACGAGATTTTGAACACCATCGTCCGTCTCGTCCCTTTGCTGGTCGGCGTTGAATCCACCGTCATCCTTGTCTGGGATGAAGAGCGGCAGGCGTTTCAAGCCGGGCCAAGTCATGGCCTCAACAAAATGGGCCAGGCGCTGTTAGAATCACACGAAATCGAACGGGGCGAATTCCTCACCGTGAAGCCGCAAGCCGCCGATTTTCTCACGCCGACGGCCACGTTTTACGCCTTGACTTTGCCGCCCTGGCTGGCGACGAGTATGGGGAGTTCAGCGGCGCACGCTTTCCCGCTCAACGCGCGCGGCGAGCGGGTGGGGTTGATGCTGGTGGGGACGAAGCGTAATGGGAACGGCCGTACCCTCTCGACTCGCCGTCTCAACATCCTCAACGGGATCACCCATCAAGCGGCAACGGCCGTTGTCAACAACCAGCTTTACAAAGAAGCCGCCGAACGCGACCGGCTGGCCCAGGAACTCAACGTGGCCCGCGAAATTCAGGCCAGCTTCATCCCCGACGGCAGCCCCGACATCCCCGGCTGCGATTTAGCCAGCTTTTGGCAGGCCGCCCGGCAGGTCAGCGGCGACTTTTACGATTTCATCCCCCGGCATGATGGTTCCTGGGGCATTGTCATTGCCGACGTGGCCGACAAGGGGGTGCCGGCGGCGCTGTTCATGGCCCTCAGCCGCACCATCTTACGCACGGTGGCTTTCAACCGCGATGACCCCGCCGCGGCCTTGATGCGCACCAACGAACTCATCGAATCCGACGCCCAATCCGACTTGTTTGTGACGATTTTTTACGCCATCTGGCATCCGCAGGAACAGCTGCTCTCCTATGCCAATGGCGGTCACAATCCGCCTATCCTGCTGCGGAACAACGGCAAAATCCGCCTGCTGCACGGCGACGGCATGGCTTTGGGCGTCCTGCCGAATATTGAAGTCGCCAGCCAATCAATTCACCTGCATCCGGGAGACACGCTGCTCTTTTACACCGATGGCGTCACGGAGGCGATGAATGAGGATTATGATGAGTTTGGGATGGAGCGGCTGCGGTTAACGGCCGTCACCCACCAAAATGAATCCGCCCCGGCCATCATGAACGCCATCACCGCCGCTATCCGGGGCCACGCCGGCGGCACGCCCCAGTTTGATGATATTACGCTGATTGTAATGAAGCGGAAAAGTTAGAGAAAGGATACAAAGATGAAAAACAAGTCTCGCCCCCATGTCACTCCCCCGAATCTGAACCGCGCGGCGCGCGCCGGACGGCCGACGGAGGACCAAAAATTACTAGTTGCCCCCAGTCAGGAAGCCGTCCCCTTCACCGAAACCGATCCCTGGCGGGTGATGCGGATTACGGGCGAGTTTGTGGAAGGGTTTGACACGCTGGCGGGATTGGGAACGGCCGTGACCATCTTCGGTTCCGCCCGCACCAAACCGGGCGAGCCGCACTACGAACAAGCAGTCGCCGTCGCCCAGACGCTAGGCGAAGCCGGTTACGCCATTATCACCGGCGGCGGCCCCGGCATCATGGAAGCGGGCAACAAAGGGGCGCGAGAGGCCAGCGCGCTCTCCATCGGCCTCAACATCGAACTCCCCTTCGAGCAGCACGTCAATCCTTACGTGGATTTATCCATTGATTTCCGCTACTTTTTCGTCCGCAAAACGATGCTCGTCAAATACGCCCAGGGCTTCGTCATTTTCCCCGGCGGCTTCGGCACGATGGATGAACTGTTCGAGAGCCTCACCCTCATCCAGACCGGCAAAGTAGAAAATTTCCCCGTCGTCCTCTTTGATTCCGCCTACTGGGGCGGCCTGCTCGACTGGCTGCGCGGCACGATGCAAGCCGCCGGTAAAATCTCCCCCGGAGACGTGGATCTGATGATGGTCACCGACTCCACCGAAGAAGCGGCCCAATTCATCATCCGCTGCCGTAAAGACGTTGATTGGCGTACAAATCAAGAAGAAAGCGCCCGCCAATCTACCCGCCAGGTCTTCGGAACCAAACGCTGAAACGTCTCCCTCGCCCTCCCTCGTTCCACGCTCCGCGTGGAACGACTCGCAGGACACAAAGCGCACCAGCAAGGTGTTATAATCAGGTTACGGAATATATGCAGGGGGTACATTTGAAAATAAAAGGCATAATCTGGCTGGAAAAAATTGTTGAAAAACTTGAATTGAAACACAATGTGCGGCAACATGAAGTCAAGGAAATATTTGTCAACAAGCCAAAATTTCGCCGGGTGGAAAAAGGACACCGGCCCGGAGAAGATGTATACTACGCAGCAGGACAAACTAATTCAGGACGCTATTTGATTATCTTCTTTGTCTACAAGAATGATGGCCGGGCATTGATTTTGTCGGGGCGAAATATGACCCGGCCAGAAAGGAAACGACATGGACGAAAATAAAAGTTCTATCTCCCAGGCACAATCTTACAAAGAAGTTGGCGAGTTTTGGGATACGCATGATGTTACGGATTATTGGGATCAGACGGAGGAAGTAAATTTTGAAGTTGATATCCAATCCGAAGTGACGCTGTTTGCATTGGAACCCACGTTGGTCAGTCAGGCTGTTAAAGTTGCCCGTCGTAAAGGCATCTCTCTGGAAACATTACTCAATCTCTGGGTTCGGGATAAGCTGGAGGAAGAATTAGCATAAATTCCCCAATAGTCCCCTCGCATTGTTTTTAAGGTAAATAGATAACATGACGCCAGATTCGATTGATCGGTATCAAATCATTGAAGAGTTGGGTCGCGGCGGAATGGCGACCGTGTACAAAGCCCACGACCCGCTGTTTGAACGGGAAGTGGCGCTCAAAGTACTGCCGCCGGCGTTTTCGCGGGACGCACAGTTTCGCGCCCGCTTTATCCGCGAAGCGCGCACGATTGCCGCCCTGGAACACCCGGCGATTGTGCCTGTTTACGATTATGGCGAAAGCTATAACCAACCCTACCTGGTGATGCGCTACATGCCGGGCGGCTCGTTGTCGGATCGGCTGCAGCAAGGGGCGACTTCATGGCGGGAAACGGCCGTCATCCTCAAACGCATCGGTTCGGCTCTGGACGCCGCACACGAGAAGGGCCTCATCCACCGCGATTTGAAACCGGCCAATATCTTGTTTGACCAGTACGGCGACGCTTACCTGGCCGACTTTGGCATTGTCCACGTGGCCGCCTCCGACGAAGCGCTCACTGCTACCGGCAGCTTGATAGGCACGCCCAGCTACATGAGTCCGGAACAGGTGCAGGGGGATCAGGAACTGGACGGCCGTTCCGACATCTACGCGCTCGGCGTCGTCCTTTACCAGATGCTCACCGGACACGTGCCCTACGCCGCCGATACGCCGGTTAAGACAATGATGCAGCACGTCATGGAGCCGGTGCCGCGCCTGTTGGACGCCCGTCCCGACCTGCCGCCCCAATTTGAGACCATCATCAGCAAAGCGATGGCCAAGGAGCGGGACGGCCGTTACCCCACCGGCAGCGACCTAGCTGAAGCGTTCAACGCCATCGTCGCCCAAAGCGAAACGGCCGTCGCCGACGCCATCCCGTCAACTGCCACGACCCCGCCCCCCACGCCGGTCACGCCGGAACCAACGCCCCGGCCCCAACCGGAACCCGTCACCCCGCCGCCGCCCCAGCGACGGCCGTCAAAGCCTGTCGTCAAACCCGCCCCGGCCAAAGCCGCGCCGCCGCGCCCCATCACGCCCCGGCCAACCGGCGGCGGACGGCGATTGCCGCCGATTTTCTGGGCCGGGATTGGCCTACTGCTCATCCTCTGCCTGGGTGTCATCGGCGCTGTGGGCTGGCTGACTGTCAATGTCAACAATGCCAGTTCAGGTGTGATCGTGGAGGACAGCCCCTCGGCAGTGACAGTTGAAGTCATGCCGGAACCGACTGAGATCGTGGTAGATGTGTCTGGGACGGCGACGTCGGCCGCCCTCCTGGCCACGCGGGAACAACTGGCTCTGGACGCCGTCAGCACATCGAGCACAGCGACCGTTTCCCCATCCCCCACCAGCGACGCCCGCGAAAGCGCCCTGGCTACTCGGCAGGCATTGGCGGCCACAGCGACGGCCGCCGCGATGCCGGTGATTGAACGGCCGTCCAGCGGCCTGACCCCGCTGTTTGGCCCCGCCAGCGGCGACATGCCCCACGATAATGATGACAGCATCGAATCCAGCTACGCCGCTGCCAGTCCGGCCGATTTCATCATGCGCGCCACTTTTGAGAACCCGTTTGCCGCCAGCGAAAACCCCTGGGATATCGGCCTTATCTTCCGTCAAACCGGCGCCGATGACGAGATGCGCCTGGTCGTCCATTCTGACGGCTTCTGGAATTTGAATGACCGGCGCGGCAGCGAAGACAATTTTGTGCAGGAAGCGGACACGGATTTGCTGGATGTGAGCGCTGGTGGGCACAACGACCTGTTTGTGGCGGCGCTGGGTGAACGAGGCTATTTTTTCCTGAACGGCCGTTTCATCGCCCTCCTTGACCTGTCCAGTCGCACCGAGGCGGGGGACATCGCCCTGGGAACCGGCTTCTACGGCAGCAGCGAACGAGTCGGCGCCACCACATCCTTCTCCGACCTCACCGTCTGGCCGGGCCAGGCTCTGTTTGGCCCGGAGAGCGGCGGCATGGAACATATTAACGATGGGTTTGTCAAAGATTATTCATCGGATGTGAATATCTACAACTTCATCGCCGCCGCCGAATTGGGCAGTCCTTACCCGACCAGCGAAGGCCCCTGGGATATTGGCCTTTCTTTCCGCGACGCCGATGTGGGCGAGCAGTTCTGGCTCATCATCGAATCCAGCGGCGCCTGGTCTTTCTTCGACCGGCAGGCCAATGAAGATGTGTTACTGGATGAGGGCACGGCCGCCAATCTGGATGCCAGTGACAGCGGCGCCAACCGCCTGCTGTTGATTGCGCTGGATGACGCCTGGATTTTCTTCCTGAATGATGAATTGATCGCCCGCCTGGATTTGTCCAGCCGCGCCAATGCCGGGGATGTTTCGGTGGTGACGGCGTTTTTCGAGGGCGACGAGATTGAGGGTAACACGACGACGTTCACCGATTTTACCGTCTGGCCGCTGCCATAGACGCTTGTCGGTTAGTAGAACGATTTTCCAAATCGTTAAGGCGCGATTTGCTAAATCGCGCTACACAACCAGGTATGCTCTCATCAACGCGCACATTGGCCGTTTTTATAGTTGTCGTCGTTTCGGTAATGGTTTTGGCGGGGTGTGAACGGCCGTCTTCTGTCGCCTCATCCATCATCACCCCACTGCCCCGCCCGGAAGCCACCCCAACGCTGGTTCCCACCCAGCCGCTAACAGCGACGAATACGGCAGCGGCCGTTCTCCCCGCCACGCCCACCGCCACCCCCTTCTACACCGGGCCGCTCCCCGCCGCGTGCGGCCAAATCCTGCCCATCTTCACCAATGGCGGCAGCCCCGCGACCACGACGCTCAATCCCGACCCGGAAGCGTTGGCCCGCCTGCAAACCATCCTGCCCGACGCCGCCCGGCCGGCCCTGAACCGCATTTTGGCCGCGCCGAGAACGGTAGGGCTGGCGGCGTACCGCGTTGGGCAGGAAGCGGACGGCGCTTACCTCAACGCCGACGCACCGATGCCGCTGGCTTCCGTCGTCAAGCTCATCCACCTGGTCGCTTACGCGGAAGCGGCCGCCGCCGGGCAGATTGACCCGACGAGCACGGTGACGCTGGCGGATTTGGAAGCGTTTTACCTGCCCAACCTGGATTTGAACGCTCATCCCAACGCCGTCGCCGCTTTGGAGGAGAACGGCCGTCTCTTTGGCGACCCGCCGACGATGCTGTTGGATGAACTACCGGGCATGATGATCGCGTTCAGTTCCAACGCGGCGACGGATTATTTGCACACGCTGTTGGGGCAAAGGGTGATTGAGGAAACGGCCGTCGCCCTCAACCTCACTCATCAAACCGCCCCCTGCCCCTTCCTGGGCCAGTTCCTCATCATGAGCAACCATACCCGCCAACTGGCAAGCGATCAGATTGCCATCCAGCAGTATATTGACGACCCGGAAAGATACGGCCGTGACGTCATGCTCCTCACCGCTGCTTACAGCCAGGACGCGGCTTTTCGCCAGGCGGCGATTGATTGGCGGCGCAGCCGCCGCCGTCCCAGCGGCCAGACGCAACGCTTCTTCAGCGAAACGCTTAACGCGCAGGGAACGGCGCGCGAATACGCCGATCTGATGGCCCGCATCGCCCAAAACGGCCTTAAAAACAATGAGAGCAGTTTCATCGCCCGCCGCAACCTGGAATGGGTGATGCGCTTCCCGGACAACCAGGCTCTGTTCAGCAACCTGGGCTACAAAAACGGCTCTCTGCCGGGCATTTTGACGACGGTTTACTACGCCTACCCCATTGGAGAAAGCAGTCCCATTGTCGTCGCGCTGTTTTTTCGGGATTTGAACGGCCGTACCTACCAGCAGTGGCGCAGCAATCTGACCTACGACGAGCTGGCCCGCTGGCTGCTGTCGGAACCGGAAGCGATTCCGGCGCTGAAGGCGGTGATTGAAAATTGATGATTGAAGATTCATTAACGCAATTGCATACTGAGATGCGCGCCTGCCGCCGCTGTTTGGACGCCGGTCACGCCATCATGCCGGGGGCGGTGTTCCGCGGCCAGGCTGACGCCCGTATCATGCTGATTGGGCAAGCGCCGGGAGTGACGGAGGTGGCGGCGAAACGGCCGTTTAACGCTGGCAGCGGCAAACGATTATTCCAATGGCTGGGCCAGGCCGGTTGGGATGAAACTGATTTTCGAGCGCGGCAGTACATGACGGCCGTGACCAAATGCTACCCCGGCAAAGGCAAAAACGGCAAAGGCGACCGCGTCCCCAGCAAGGCCGAACAAGCGTTGTGCCGCCCCTTCCTGGAACGGGAGATCACCCTGGTCAACCCCCGGCTCATCATCCTCGTCGGCGGGTTGGCGATTAAACTGCTCTACCCGGCTAAGCTGAGGTTGAATGAGGTGGTAGGCACGGCCGTTTACTTTCCCCCCGAAACCCTCGCCAACCCCGTCAACTTCAACTTCCAGGACGGCCAACTCATCACAGCCCAAACTAATCTTCAATCATTAATCTCAAATCACGCCGCAGGCCGCTTCGTCGTCCCCCTCCCCCATCCCTCCGGCGCCAGCCTGTGGCCCAACAAACCAGAGAACAAAAAACGCATCGCCAGAGCGATCAAAATGTTAGTAACCGTTCAGCCGCCAACAGACTTTTGAAGTTTTGCAGTCGAGTACACAACCACACAGAGCGTCAAAACTTCAAAAGTCTCCAGGGGGGAGTGAACGCTTACAAATGTTACAAACTATTGGGAAACTCTGGAATTTATGAGACAATCAGC
>JAJRYT010000118.1 GCA_024275635.1 Chloroflexota bacterium
GCCCACCAGGACAATGACGTCCTGACGTATCCCTTTCGCTTTCAGCGCGTCTATCACCACCCGCATGTAGGGCATCGTCGTCGTCAGCAGGGCGCTCATCCCCACAATGTCAGCGTCGTGTTTCTCAATCGCGGCCAGGTAAGCCTCGGCGTCATTGTTAATGCCGATGTTGACCACCTCAAACCCGGCCCCTTCCATCATCATTGAGACCAGGTTTTGACCGATGTCGTGAATGTCCCCTTTGACGGTACCGATGACCACCGTACCGACCTTAGGCGCGCCAGTTTCGGCCAGGAGCGGGCGCAAAATCACCATGCCCGCCTTCATCGCTTTAGCCGCCATCAACACTTCGGGCACGAACAAGATACCATCGCGGAAATCTACGCCGACCACATCCATCCCAGCTACCAGGCCATTTGTCAGCGCTTCATAGGGGGTCAACCCGCGAGACAGAGCTTCATTGACTTCTTCAACCACTTCATCGGCGTACCCATCGTACAAATCTTCACCCATCAACTCCAAGAGTTCATCGGTTGGCATTTCTTTTATGTTGATTTCGTCACTCACGGTTCTATACCTCTCTGAAAAATTTTTTGTTTTTGTCTGGCAATTATAACTGCCTCCATACAATAGGCGTAATCTATCCCTTCAATTTCTCTATCTCAGCCATCAAAGCTGGTATTACCTCGTGTAAGTCGCCGATGACAGCATAATCGGCCTTTGTAACCATCGGCGCTTCGGCGTCGGTGTTGATGGCCAGGATTTGTTTAGCGCCTTTACAGCCAACCCAATGTTGGATAGCCCCGCTGATGCCGCAAGCGATGTACAACTCCGGCGCAACCCGCGTACCCGTCTGCCCAATCTGCTCCGCGTGGGGCCGCCAACCGTTATTGGTGACCACCCGCGAACAGCCCACCGCGCCGTTCAGCAAAGCGGCCAACTGCTCCAACACGGCAAATCCTTCGGCGCTGCCCACGCCGCGCCCGCCGCTTACCACCACTGGCGCGTCAGTCAATGAGATGCCCTTTCGCTCCGGCTCGACACGGCTGATGACGCGCACCAGCAAATCGGCGTCGGTCAAATCCGGGATAACCGCGATGATCTCTGGCGCGCTGCCTGACGGCGCTGTTTCAACCTCAATGCCCAGCGCAGCAATGGTCAACAGCTTGGGTTCACCGTGCAGCCGCGCTTCCTCGTGCAACGTGCCGCCCCAGCGCATCCGCGTCACAAACCAGGCGTCATCTTCTGGCTGGACAGCCAGGCAGTTGGCAGCCAATGGCAGATCGGTACGGGCAGCGACATGGGCCATGACCTCGTTGCTGCGCTCAGTGCCCACACCGACGACGGCCGTCGGCTTTTCGGCGGCCATCACTTCCACAACGCAGGCCGCCCAGGCGTTAGGGGCATAGGCGTCCAGTGATTCTTGTTCGATGAGGTGAACGGCCGTTACCCCATAATCGCCCAATCCCGCCGCCAGCCCGGCCACATCGGCCCCAATCAAAATGGCATGGAGCGCCCCCCCCTGCTCTGCCGCCAGACCACGCACGGCCGTCAACATGCCAAACGTTTGCGGGTCAATAACCCCTTGATCGTGTTCAATGAGTGTTAAAATCATGACGTTACACCAATCCTAGCTCGCCCAACAGTTCAACCATCTGCGGTGCGGCAGCGGCGCCATGTCCCAGAATAGTGACATCGCTGGCCTCCGCTTCGGGAACGACCAGCCGCACTTTCTCCAGACCCACATCGCCTTCTTCCGGCGCAATGCGCTGGATGACCTTCTTTTTAGCCTTGAGTTTGCCGGGGATGGAGGGGTAGCGGGGAACGTTAATGCCCTCTTTAATAGTAAACACAGCCGGCAGCGGCACTTCGTAAATTTCCCATCCGGCGGGGGTCTGACGGTGAGCGACGGCCGTCCCCGCCTCAAACTCCAACTTCTTTATACCGGTCACCACCGGCATCCCCAGCGCATGAGCCACACGAATGCCCACCTGGTAGCCGCCGGCGTCGGCCGACTCATTGCCAAACAACAGGGCGTCAAACTTCTTTTCCTGCGCCTGGATTGCGGCCGTAATCGCCCGCGCCGTCGGCATGGGCGGCCATTCCTCGTCCGTTTCCAACAAAATCAGGTCATCCACGCCCATGGAGGCCGCATAACGCAGCTGCTCCACCGCCGCATCCGGCCCCAACGTCAGCGCCGTCGAGCTGCCGCCATGCTTCTTAACGATCTGCACCGCCTCTTCAATGGCGCACTCTTCATGCGGCCCCGGCGCAAACGAAAGATAACTGGCGTCAATGGCCTGCTCGTCGGCCGTCAATACCACCTTCGCGCCCGTCACGGGGACGCGCTTAATACAAACTAAAATATCCATAATAACCTCGTGGACAACCTCCCGGAGGTTAGGGGGTGAGATGGCGCGGAGACAAGGCCATATATTTCATCCCAGGTTCTACCGCGCCATCCCGCCCCTACCGGTAATTTACGCCTTCATCCGTTCGTTGTTGGGGTCAAAGACCGGCGTACTGCCCACGGCCGCTACCGTCACCGGGTAATTCTCGGCCATGTACTCAACCAGCAGCTTCTTGCCAACTTTGGCGTGTTGCGGCGGCAGGTAGGCCAGCAGGATATGCTTGCCGATGGAAGGGCCATCGCCGGCCGACGTGGCGTAGGAGTAACGTCCCTTGGCGTCCTGAATCATCTCCCCGTCCAGCGTCAAAATCGGCTCGCCACCCTGCATGTACCGCTTCACGCCCGACTTCGAAGTATGATCCTCAACCGTCAGCGTGCAAAGCAAGGCCGCCGGTTCTTCCGCCCGCGCCTGCAAATACCCTTCCTTGCCGATAAAATCAGCCTTCTTCACCTTGGGCCGGGCCAAGCCCGCTTCCACCGGATTGTAATCGGCATCCAGTTCCGCGCTCATCAAACGGTAGCCCTTCTCCAGGCGTCCCGTCGTGCCATAAACGCCAATCCCCACCGGCACAACGCCAAATTCCTGACCTGCTTTCCACAATTTCTGGCCGATACCCAGGCCCAACTCCATCGGGATGTAAATTTCCCAGCCCAGTTCACCCACGTAGGAGATGCGGAACGCCAAAACTTCAACGCCGTCAATGCGAATCTTCTTCGTCCAGCCGAAGGGGAACGCCTCATTGGACATATCGGCCTTCGTCACCGACTGCATGAGGTCGCGCGCTTTTGGTCCCCAAACGCCGATGGTGCATAACGCCGAGGTCATGTCCTGAATGGTGACGGAATCGTCGCCGGGCCGATTGTCGTTGAACCATTTCATGTCGCGCGGGCCGTCGCTGCCGCCGGTGATGACGCGGTAATGGGTTTTGCCCAACCGCAAGATAGTCAAGTCAGATTTGAAGGTGCCTTTGACGTTGAGGATGGGCGTGTAAACGCCGCGCCCGATAGCGACATCCATTTTAGCCATCGCCATCTTTTCCATGTAAGCCACTGCGCCCGACCCTTTCACGTCGAAAATAGAGAGAGCGGTCAAATCTACCATGCCCACGCGCTGGCGCATCGCCAGATGCTCGGCGTTGATGATGGGCGACCACCAACGGGAATCCCATTCGTTGGGGCGATCTACGACTCGGTCGCCGAACTCAGCCAGCAGTTTTTTGTTCGATTCGTACCACTGCGGCCGTTCCCATCCGGCCGTCTCAAAGAAGACCGCGCCCAAATCCTTTTGCATCTGGAAGAAGGGGCTAACGCGCACATTCCGGTTGGAGAGCCATTGTTCCCGTGGATGGACGATGCCGTATGTTTTGTTAAACGCTTCGGCCGTGCGCTGCGCGCTGTGGTATTCGCCGCGCGCGTAGTTGGAGAAGCGGGAAATATCGGAATGATGCCCGTCAATGTCTGACACGCCGTGAGTCATCCATTCGGCAACAAGACGGCCCGTGCCCGGCCCTTCTTTAATCCAAACGGCCGCCACCGACCACAGCTTTTTCACTTCGGTTGTTTCGCCCAACAGCGGGTAGCCGTCCGGCGTTAGAGAAAGCAGCCCGTTGATGGCATGACGGATACCGGCCGTTTCATCGCCCAGAATATCGGGCATAATTTCCAACGAATGTTCAAACTGGGCTTCAAAATCCTCCTCGGTAAAGGGCAGTTCAGTCGGCGACATTTCCGCTTCTTCGATGGAAGGGATATCGTCGGGATGGATGAGAATGGCGCGATGGGCGTAAGAACCAACTTCCATGTCGCCGCCGCTTTGCCGTTCGTACATGAACGTGTCCATATCCCGGATGATGGGGTAGCCAATTTCGCCGTCGGTTTGGGCCAGTACATCAATCGGGCCGACGGAAATCATCTGGTGAACTTGCGGCGTCAGCGGGATGGCAGCTCCGGCCATCTTGGCGATACGTGGACTCCAAACGCCGCAAGCGATAACGGCGTATTCCGTCTCGATGCGGCCTTTATCAGTGACGACGGCTTTTACCACGCCGTCTTCCGTTTCAATATCCATCACCTCGACGTTGGGGAAGGAGGATAAGACGCCTTTTTTCTCGCCATATTCGCGCATCAGCGTGCCCGCTTGCAGCGAATCCACCACGCCGACGCCGGGGGTATAGAAACCGCCGACGATAGTCTCTTCATTGATGAAGGGAACCATCTCTTTCACCTGAGCCGGGGTAACGTAGCGGGATTCGATACCCCATTTCTTGGATGATCCCATGAGGCGGCGGAACTCTTCCATGCGTTCCTCTGTGCGGGCCACTTCGATGCCGCCGCATTGGGTGAAAACGCCTAATTCTTTGTACTGCTCTACGCTGTCCAACGTTATCTCGGCGAACTCTTTGGAGTGCGTGGCCAGAAATAGAAAGTTAGAAGCGTGGCCGGTTGAGCCGCCGGGGTTGGGCAGCGGGCCTTTGTCAATCAGGACAATATCCTCCCAGCCTAGTTTGGCCAGGTGGTAGACGATGCTGTTGCCGACGATGCCGGCGCCAATGACAACAACTTTTGCTTTTTCAGGTAATTGGCTCATTTTTATCTCCTTGATTCTCGTTCCCACGCTCCGCGTGGGAATGCTTATCTGGACGCTCTGCGTCCCGTTACGCGACGCAGAGCGTCGAATAGGTCATTCCACGCAGAGCGTGGAACGAGGGAAAATGATTTGCTAGACATTTAGCTAACTTCACCATCAGTACTTGACCATTCTAAAACAATATGCTTCAGTCCCTTATGCCGCGCCAATCTCCTTTTTACGTTTCGCAATGAACTCGCGGAGAGATTCCTCTATCGTCGGGTCGAGCGGCGGGGGTTGGTAGGATTTGAGTAGTTGTTTGTATTTCTTGTTGGCCCGTTGAGCGGCCGTCAACGCCCCTTCATCCTGCCACTGCTCGGCCGAATTGTAATCAAACAACTCTGCCCGGTAAAAAGCAGTGCGGAAATGGCGCATTGTGTGTTCAGTGCCCAGATGGTGACCGCCCGGTTCAACGGCGCGAATTGCATCCAGCGCCAGACCATCATCTGAAAAGTCCACGCCTTGCAAATATTTGTGGTACATGCCCAGCAATTCGCAGTCGAGGACAAACTTCTCGTAACCGGCTGCGAGACCGCCCTCCAGCCAACCGGCGGCATGCAAAATAAAGTTGACGCGTCCCATTACGGCCGGCAGCATGGACATGATAGATTCGTAACCGCCCTGCGCGTCAGTGATTTTAGAGCCAGTAAACATGCCGCCGCTGCGGAAGGGCAGGCCATAACGTCGCGCCAGTTGGGCATTGAGGTAGAGAGCTAATTGGCTTTCCGGTCCGCCAAACACGGGCGCGCCGCTCTGCAAATCAATCGTTGTTTGGAATGCGCCATAGACGACAGGCGTTCCCGGGTTAATCATTTGAGCAAGGGTAATGCCAGCCAACACCTCTGCGTTTAGCTGGGCGACGGTTCCGGCCACGGAAACGGGCGACATCGCCCCAGATAAGACAAAGGGGGTAATGATAACAGCCTGCCGGGCGCGTGTATACACTTTGAGCGCATCTAACATACGATCATCCAGGCGGCGCGGGCTGCTGATGTTGATGAGGGAAAGGAGGGCCGGATTCTGGCGAATTTCGTCGACGCCAAAGAGAATTTCGGCCATCGTCACACAGTCGGCAGCCTGTTCGCCAGAAATTACCCCACCCATAAACGGCTTATCGCTGTACTTGATATGGCTAAAAATCATCTCCAGGTGACGGGTATCAACAGGTTCGTCTGTCGGTTCGACAATGGTGCCGCCGGAATGGTGAATGTAGGGGCTGAGATAGGCGAGTTTGACGAAGTTTTGGAAATCGGCCAGCGTTGCTTCGCGGCGGCCGCGATCTATATCGTAAACGTAGGGCGGGCCGTAAACGGGAGCAAAACAAATATGTTTACCGCCAATGATGATATTTCTTTCGGGGTTACGGGCCAGTTGGGTAAATTGGCCGGGCGCTTTGGCGACATATTCCTCAATCAGCGCCGGATCGAAATAGGCGATGTCGTCGCGCACTTCGACGCCGTGTTCCTTCAGGATGGCCTGCGATTCTTCTTCCAAAAAGGCGATGCCGATTTCGGATAGAATTTGCATGGACGCCTGGTGGATCCTATCGAGTTGCGGATCGTCTACCAGGTCATAGACGGGTAAATTGTGGATGGGTTGAGCGATGGGGGATACGGCCGTTTCCGGCACATCAGCCTGGCGTTGACGACGTCGGGTTCGTCTTCGGCTCATAACAGGTTCCTCCAAATCATAGGTTGCAAGCAGCAAATGACTTACAGATATGGGCTAGGCGGGAACGCCCATCATTACGGATTGTAGTTCTGCCTGAAAAGCGCCAATATGTTTTTCCATCAAGCGCGCGGCCTCATCCTCGTCTTTTGCTTTGAGCGCGTCCATGATATGCCTGTGTTCCATCACTGCGTCTTGCATATTGCCAATTCGGGCCAACGAGAAGTACCAGAGGCGTAGGCTTAAGGCATACATCGTTGTCAGCGCGTCCGACAGGAATTGGTTATCAGCCGCTTCATAAATAATCTGATGACAGGCTTCGTCAATGGCGATCAATTTTTCGTTGTCGGATGCCTCACCTTCGGCAGGCGCTGCGGCCAACACCGCTTCCATTTGCGCCCAATGTCGCTCTGATCCACGCTGG
Source organism: Chloroflexota bacterium (assembly GCA_024275635.1). GTDB lineage: Bacteria > Chloroflexota > Anaerolineae > Promineifilales > Promineifilaceae > JACKCC01. The sequence goes on from JAJRYT010000118.1 coordinate 7,129, forward strand.
GCGGCGCGGCGGGCAGCGAAAGGCTCTAAAACCAGGCGCGCTTCAAACAGTTTTTGCAAGTCGGTTATGCCGATTTCGCTGACGAACATACCGCGCCGGGGAACGATATGGACCAATTTTTCCTGGGCCAGCCGCTGCAGCGCTTCGCGTATAGGAGTGCGGCCCAACGCCATCTCCTGGCGCAAGCTGGCTTCATTGATAACCGCGCCGGGGGCAAATTCCAGGGAAACAATTTTTTGTTTGATGGCTTGATATGCCTGTTGACTGAGTGAAATTTGTTTCAAATTCACCTCCTCATCTGATATATCACAAGTATATCTTAATACGGGGTGATGACAAATAATTGAAAGTGGCAGAGCGACAAGGTTGCAGAGTAATTTTATCGCCTGGTAACGCGGCGACGCTGCCGCTCGGTTACTACACCCCTGTACGCACAGCACAATGTTTTACTCGAAATGTTGTGCGGCGCGTACCTTGCATCTGATGGCCGCAACGGCTTACAATCTGCGAATGGGCAAGCGGATCGTGTTGTTGCAGGCGTTGGTGGCGCTGCCAAAGGTATTAGAGTCAATGCTTAAGCAAGCAGATGAGCAAGGCGTTTGGCAACGGCCGTATCCCGATCAATGGTCTACTGCCGAGGTCTTAAATCATCTGCTTGATGTAGAAATTCAGTATTTACAACGGCTGCAGCGGGTCGTGGGTGAAAAACGGCCGTATCTCCCGGCCATCCATCCTGATGAAAAAATCCAGATACCCGCCCTTTCGGTACACCAGTTAGCTGCCGCCTTCGCCCAGGCGCGGGTAGAGACGGCAGCATTTTTGCAGGGGTTAACATTGGCGGATTGGGAGAAAACGGCCGTTCACGAAACCTGGGGCGAGATAAATTTACACATGCTGGTACAGCGATTGATTGACCATGATAACGAACATTTAAGTCAAATGAAGGCAATAACGGATTTTAGAAAGGAACGAATAAGAAGATGAGCGACGAAATTAACATTGAGGAAATGCCGACCGATGAACTCCTGGAGTTGATGGGTGAGGATTTGTACGATGGGTACGCCGATGAAGTGGTTGAAGAAGTCAATGAAGCTCTGTCTCGCGGGTTGACCCCCTATGAAGCGCTGACAAATGGCCTGGTAGCTGGGATGGATGTGGTCGGCGTAGATTTCCGCGATGGCATCTTGTTCGTGCCCGAAGTGTTGATGGCGGCTAAGGCGATGAAGGCCGGCATGGTGGTTTTACGGCCGCTCCTGGCTGAAACCGACGCCCCCAAAGTGGGCACAGTGGTAATCGGCACCGTCAAGGGAGACATCCATGACATTGGCAAAAACCTGGTTTCCATGATGATGGAAGGGGCCGGCTTTGAGGTAATCAACATCGGCATTAACAATGACGCCGAGGCCTACCTGGCCGCGATTGAGAAACACGACGCTGACATTGTGGGGATGAGCGCCCTGCTGACGACGACGATGCCCTACATGCGGGTGGTGATAGACGCGCTGAAAGCGAAAGGGATACGTCAGGACGTCATTGTCCTGGTGGGC
>JAJRYT010000119.1 GCA_024275635.1 Chloroflexota bacterium
TCACTCTTTTTATGCGATGTTCAAATATTCGTACTCGAGTAAAGTTGCATTGACTAAAATCAGATTCTCACTCTGGTTACAAAATTATCTGGAAATATTTCTGATTTCGAATTTTGTACAAAGTCGAGCTTAGGGCACGTTTGTTTATAACTGTGGCGTTTGAAAAATCGTAACCAGGTAATTGGTAATTGGTAATTACCCAATTACCAATTACCAGCAAACTGCAAAGTTAATTTTGAACGAACCCTTAATAACAAACGTTTACTTAATAACGAACAGCTTCTTAAAACCGGCTCCTGGCCGCCGCCAGTCACCATTGACAGAAAAGATTCCTTGAATTATACTCCCGCCGTCTTAAAAATTAGCGCCAGCCGAAGTGGCGGAACTGGCAGACGCGCACGACTCAAACTCGTGTTCCTTCGGGAGTGTGGGTTCGATTCCCACCTTCGGCATCTGATACGAATGATATTCGTGTCAGCATTATATGCTCCGACCAGGGGCAGGGCAAATAAAGAGAGTTGCTCGTCATGGGCATCTCTTTTTTTGTACCTGACGGCGAATGGTGGGAACTCACCCTTGATATATTGATTAACAAACAATCCGTTATGTTTCGATTGCGTGATCCTCTAATGGTAATCCTTGGCTTAGCGATTGGCGCTGGATTGGGCCTATATCTGGGCTGGGTCGCCTGGCCCACTGAGTTTACCGACGCCAACCCCTCCGTTCTGCAAGAAAGCTACCGCCAGGATTATGTCCGCATGATCGCTGCCACCTACGCCGCCGACGGCAATCTGGACACAGCCCAACAGCGCCTGGCCAGCCTGGGGGAGGACGGCAAGGGCACGCTGCTGTCGGTTACGATTGACGCGATTTTGTTGGGCGAGAACGAGCTAGAGATACGACGATTGGTGAGCTTAGCCGCTGATTTGGACATTTCCTCCCCGGCCATGACGCCTTATCTGACAGATAACGCCAACGGAGACAGCCCGTGAGCCGCCGCCAACGCCGCCTTCGCGCTGGCGACGATTCTAAGGCGTCATTGCGACGATTTTCAACAGCCAGCTTGCTGTTCCTGGGATTGATTTTGGGGTTGGCCGGATCGCTTTACTATGCCTGGGTTGTGGCGCCAGTTGTTTACGTGGACGCTGGCCCGGCCCGGTTTAGCGACGGGCACAAGGCGGAATATATCTTTCTAGTCAGCCAGAGTTATGCGGTAGATGGCGACTGGGAACAGGCACAGCGGCGGCTGGCGGCGTTGGACGACCCGGCGCTGCCGCAAACGGTGACGGCTTTGTTGGAAAGTTATGTGCGGGAGCAACGGCCGTCTCCCTCCATTCATAATCTGGCGGTCCTGGCGCGGCAGTTGGGAGCCGATGCGCCCGCGGTGGCCTTGTTTGCGCCCACGCCGTTGGCGGGTATTCGGCCGTCGCCGACAGCCAGCCCAACCATCATGCCGGCAACGGCCGTATCCACCCCCACGCCGCAGCCGACGGTGACAGTAAGACCAACGATGACGGCCGTTCCCGTCTCGCCGCCCAACCCTACCGCCCAACCTGCCTACCGCCTGCTCAACCAGCAGCCACTTTGCCTCGAGGCCGATTCCGCGCCGCGCATCGAAGTCGTCACCCTGGATGCGCTGCTCAACCCCCTGCCCGGCGTCGAAACAATCGTCGCCTGGGATGGCGGCAGCGACCATTTCTTCACCGGCTTCAAACCGGCATTGGGAGACGGGGCTGGGGATTTTGCCATGAGTCCCGGCACATCTTACACCGTCATGTTAACCGACGGCAGCCCGGAAATCAGCGGCTTACGCATTGAAACATGCGCCAGCGGCCTGGACGGTGGCTGGCGGCTGACTTTCCAGAATCTAATTTTGCAGCCCGACCAGCCCGACCAGCCCGATTCATAAAGCGCGACAGCAGCTATGTCAGCAGCACCGAAACCAGCTTGCTAAGCCCCTGCTCCTGCAGCCAGAGGCGGGTGCGCGAGCGCTCGCTGACATGGGGAATGCGGGCCACCGGCACCCGCGTTAATTTGGCGTTGTCCGCCGGGCCATGCAGTTCGTTGATGACCGGCAGCAAACGCTGGGCGTTGAGTCCCAGTTTAGGAGCGGCGGAAAGAAATGTATCCAGGTTTTTGTTGGACAGCTCTTGCCCGGAGGTAAGAATAAACCCTTTATCAGCGCATTGCAGCGCGGTGAAGGTAATCGGGGTCAGCGCCGAGTTAAGGTCGAGGAGAATGTAATACCCATTGGTTTTCAATAAGCCAAGAAGCTGTTTAAGTCGCTCAGTAGAAGGCTTTTCCTGGGGGTTGATGTAGTAACCGGGCGCTGGAATAATATGCAGATTGGCCCGGTGGCGCTGGCTAAAAAACATGATTTCTTTCAATGATAGCGGGGGGGACTCGCTTGAATTGGAAAGCAGATTCAGGATATGGCGGGCGCTGTACAATTTAAGCATGACCGCTAATCCACCCAGAGGCAGCGCCAGATCGATCAGGACAACCTGTAACCCTTCACGCAGGGCGAGCGCTTCTCCCATTTGAACGGCCAGGGTGGAAACGCCGACGCCGCCTTTGGGACTGTAAAAGGCAGCGATACGGCCGTTTTCCTGTTTCGCTGGTTGGGAAGCAGCCGACGCCGCCGGGCCGCTCCTGCGCCGTAAGATGGCCGTGATGTGGGCAATAAACTCATCAGCCTGGAATGGTTTGGTCAGATAGTCATCGGCTCCCATTTCAAAAGCGCGCAGCTTATCATTTTTATTGGACAGCGCGGTGAGAAAGATGATCGGGATTTTGGCTGATTTTGGATCTGCTTTAAGCTGGCGGCAAACATCAAACCCACTCATGTTGGGCATCATAATATCCAGCACAATCAAATCCGGCTGGTGCTTGCGGGCCGCTTCTAGCGCCCCCGGCCCATCTTTGGCCATAATCGACTCGAACCCATGACGCTTTAATTGATGCTCAACGAGATAGCGAATGGTGAACTCGTCGTCAACAACAAGAATCTTTTTCCCTTCCATCTTAGATGCGTCCTTAGATGCGTCCAAACTCCCTGGCTAATTGGGCAACCGATAAATGAATAAGTGTGGGACGGCCGTGTGGGCAGGTGTGCGGGCTGCGGCACGCTTCCAGCTGGCGCACCATCGCTTCCATTTCCGGCGGGGATAGGATTTGTCCGGCTTTGACGGCGGCCGTTTTGCACACGCGCAAAATGATTCTGGCTTCGATGTGCCCTTGCAACGGCGTATCTCCCCGTTCCAAATCGTCAACAACAGCGTGTAAGGCGCGGGCCGGGTCCAATTTTATCAGGATGGCGGGCACGGCGCGCACCATGAAGGCGTTGGGGCCGAACGGCTCGATTTGAAACCCCAAGTTCCCCAGCCGGCCCAGATTTTCAGTTAACAATGTGGCTTGGGAAGGAGAAAGATGAACGGCCGTTCCCGCCACCAATCCTTGCGATACAATCGCCTCATTTGCCCGATCCGTCATGAACCGCTCATACAAAATACGTTCGTGCGCTGCGTGCTGGTCGATCAAAAACAGGCCATCCGGCCCTTCGGTGATGATGTAGCTGGCCCCCACCTGCCCGACGACTCGCATGATAGGCAGTTTGTCGCCGCCAAGATTTTCCGGGGAGGAAGTGTCAAAACCGACGCCGTTGTCTGTCTCTTGACCCGTGATGGTTGAGTCGGCCGCAGCCAGCCATTCCAGGTCAAGTTCCCCTTGATCATTGCGCCGCGTAAACGCAGCAAAATCCAGCGACCCACCCCAGCCGGGCGTCGTCGCTTCCGTTCCCGCGCCAGACCACGAACTCATGCTGCGGATAGGCGAATCAGCCACCAGCGTCTGGCGTGCGGCGCGCTGCACGGCCCCAAAAACGGCGCTTTGACGGCGAAAGCGCACCTCGGTTTTAGCCGGATGGACGTTCACATCCACCTCTTCCGGGGGCATGGTGATGAAGATAACGCCTAACGGGTAACGACCGGTGGGCAGCAGGGTGTGGTAGGCTTGAATGACGGCATAGGTGAGGCTGTTGTCTTTGATCCAACGGCCGTTTACAAATAACGTAATATGGTTGCGATTGGCCCAATGGAGGCTGGGCGGGCCGACGAAGCCTGAAACAGAGATTAAAGACTGAGGAGTGGAGACGGGGCGTTCTTCTTCACTCTCCACTCTCTGATCTCCAATCTCCAAAAGCTGCCGCGCCGTCTCTGGCCCGTAAACGACGGCCAACACATCCAGCAGGCGGCCATCGCCATTGCTTTGAAAAGTGATGCGGTTATTGTGGGTGAGGCGGAAACGAATATCCGGGTAGGCCAGGGCATAGCGGGTAACGAATTCATCAATGAGGCGTTTTTCGGTGGTCACGCTTTTTAGGAATTTGAGACGGGCCGGGGTATTGTAGAACAGGTTTTCAACGGCCATAACGGTTCCTTGCGGCGCGCCGACGGTTTCGCGGCTGGATTTGTGCCCGCCATCCAATATTAAACGGGTTCCGGCGGCATCCCCGGCGGCGCGGCTGACAACCGTTGCCTGACTGACAGCGGCGATGGCTGCCAGCGCCTCGCCGCGAAAGCCGAGGGTGTGGATAGCCGCTAAATCGGCAGCAGTTTGCAGTTTGGAGGTGGCGTGGCGGCGAAAAGCAACTTCTAACTCGTCGGCGGGAATCCCCAGACCATTGTCGGCCACTTGAATCAGTTGTCGGCCTCCTCCACGCACGTCTATGTTGATGGTGGTAGCTTTAGCGTCAATGGCGTTTTCGACCAGTTCTTTGACAACAGAAGACGGCCGTTCTACCACTTCGCCTGCCGCAATTTGCGACGCCAGTTGGTCGGAGAGCAGTTGAATGGACATAGCCCGACAATTGTACCACAAGAGAAGGGGGACAGAGTTGCAAAGTTGCAAAGTTGCCGAGGGCATCGTCGCAAAATCACCTTGCCCCCTTGCCACTCTGCAACTATACTTTCAGCTAAACCCATTACCTCGCAGGAGTATTATGCCTTTTAAGCCACCTTATCCGGTCTCCGAAGAACGTAAACCGTACACACTGATAGCCGAGCAGGGGGGAGAAAACGGCCGTATTGGCTGCCTGATGCTGCATGGATTCATGGGCAGTCCCTACAGTTCCCGCCCTATGGCCGAATACCTGGTCACACAGGGCATCACCATGCACTGCCCGCTTTTGCCCGGACACGGCCATTGGCCTGACAAGCTGTACAAAGCCTCCCGCGACCGCTGGTTGGCTGAAACCGAGGAAGGGCTGGCCCGCATCCGCGAGTTGGCCGATAAAATATTCATCATCGGCCACTCTATGGGCACCGTGATGGGGGCGTACCTGGCCACAAAACACCAGGATATTCGCGGCATGGTGATGCTGACCCCCTTGTACGACATTCCTGACAAACGGTTAAGCGTCATGCCCTTTCTTCGCTACATCATGCCCTGGTTTTACCCTCACATGCTCCGTAGTATGCGTGATTTATTGCAGCAGCGTATATTGGATTTTGATCCCACGCTTGATTTGGACAGCCCTGAAGTTCAAGCCAAAATACCGATGATGAGCCGCGTACCTACGTCGGGGTTGGCGGAGATGGTGAAGATGGTTAAGTTTGGCCGCCAGTTTTGGTCGCAGTTATCCCTGCCAGTGCTCATTTTCCAGGGCGGGGATGATCCGGCCGTACCGTCGGCGACGATAGAGAAAATCTATAATATGCTGCCCAGCCAGGAGAAGGAGCTTAAGACGTTCCCTGAAGCCGGACATGAGTTGATGCGGCCGTTTGAGCCGGTGCATACCCAGGTGTGGCAGCTTATCCGCGACTTTTTTCGGAAGTACGAATAGTTGACTGGCCAGATATGAAGCTCACTGAGAATTTTCGCATGGCGCTGGGCGCGCTGGTGGCGAATAAACTACGCGCGCTGTTGACCATGTTAGGTATTATTATTGGGGTAGCGGCCGTTATCACCCTGGTTTCTGTGGGACAGAGCGTAGAAAGCGTTGTCCTCTCCGAATTTGAGGGACTGGGCAACAACTTGCTTTTTGTTTTCCCCGGCCAAATCGGCCCAGGTCAACGGGGGCCGCACCGGGTCGGTGGCAGTGGACTAACCAACAATGACGCCGCCGCCCTGGCTGATCCTTTGCTTGTGCCGGACGTGCTGCGCATCGTCCCCAGCTATGCCCGGCCAGCCATCGTCACAAGAGGCCGGGAAGAAGCCCGTACCGGCGTCACCGGGACGACGCCGGGTTATCCTGATATTCGCAACCATCACACCGTTGCGGGAAATTTCTTCACCGAACAAGATGAACTCAACAGCACGCGGGTAGCTGTCCTGGGCCAGACCGTTTATGAAGCGTTGTTCCCCGATGGCGAACCACCCGTGGGTGAAACCATCCGCATCAACAATATTAATTTTCGTGTGATTGGGTTGATGGAAGAAAAAGGCGGCTCCGGCTTTAATGACCAGGATGATTTGATATTGGTTCCTTTAAGCGCCGCCCAAAAACGCCTTTTTCCGGCGCGCCGGACCGATGGCAAATTTCGGGTTGATTTTATCCTGGCGCAGGCGGTTGATAAGTCCCGGCAGGATGCAGCTATTGCTGAGATGGAGTTGGTGTTGCGTGAAAAACACGCCATCTCTTTTGAGGACGAGGATGATTTTACTGTTTTAAGCCAGGAAGAATTGGTGGGCGCATTGAGCCAGATTACTGGGGTGCTGACGATATTCCTGGGCGTTATCGCCGGTATTTCACTGTTGGTGGGCGGCATTGGCATTATGAATATCATGCTGGTCTCGGTCACGGAGCGGACACGGGAAATTGGCTTACGCAAAGCGGTGGGCGCTAAACAGCGTGATATTTTATGGCAGTTCCTGGTGGAAGCGATGGTGATGGCGCTGGTAGGCGGGGTGATTGGCCTGGCGCTGGGCGCAGGCGGTTCCCTGCTGATTTCTAATTTATCCGATAGCTTACAGCCGACGCTGGCCTGGGATTCGGTAGCGCTGGCGATTATTTTTTCGGCTGCGGTGGGCCTGTTTTTTGGTATTTATCCAGCCTCGCGGGCGGCGCGGTTGAATCCGATTGATGCGCTGAGGTATGAATAGCGTGGGCAAGTAGGCAAGTGACTTGCACCCTTGCGGACTTGTACTCTGATTATGAATCTTCGTGAAAATTTCCGAATTGCGCTGCGAGCGCTGGCGGCCAACAAATTACGCGCGGGGCTGACGATGTTGGGCATAATGATTGGGGTAGCGGCCGTTATTACGCTGCTGGCGATTGGCGACGGGGTGACTCGTTTTGTCGCTGACCAGTTCCTGGGGCTGGGTACGAATCTTGTGTTTATTATTCCGCCGCAGGAGGAGCCGGGCCCGCCAGGCCATAATTCTTTGACTGAAAATTCGCTGACCTTGCAAGATGCGATGCTGTTAGCGGATGCGGCCGTTGTGCCGGGGGCGGCTAAAGTAGCGCCGGTTATTCTCCGCAATACAGATTTGCAGTATGAAGGGACTGTTCATAATGTGCTGGTGCGGGCCTCAACGCCGGACTACAGTGAAGTGGTAAACTTTATTCCTGAACGGGGTCGCTTTTTTAATGAGACGGATTATAACGGCCGTTCTCGTGTTGTTGTGTTAGGCCAGGAAACCGTCGCTGCGCTCTTCCCGGCCGACACCGATCCCCTGGGCGCCAATGTCAAAATACGCGGCATTAACTTCCGCGTCATTGGCATCCTGAAAGAAAAGGGGGCCGCCGGCATGGGCGGCAGCCAGGATGATATTGCTATTTTGCCTTTTACAACGGCGCAAGAACGTCTTTTCAATAATCGCAGCCAGCGCACCGGCCGTTACCTGGTTGACGCCATTTTGATTCAAGCGGTTGATGATAAATCGGTTCAGGATGTGATCATTGACGCTTCCAACGCGCTGCGTCAGGCGCACAATATCAACTTCCGCGATGAGGATGATTTTCAAGTTTTAACGCAGCAAGATTTTTTGGACGCATTTGGGGCTGTTACCGGTGTGCTGACGGTGTTCCTGGGCGCGATTGCCAGTATTTCGCTGTTGGTGGGCGGCATTGGCATTATGAACATCATGCTGGTGTCGGTAACGGAGCGGACGCGGGAGATCGGGCTGCGTAAAGCGGTTGGGGCCAGGTACCGGGATATTTTGGGCCAGTTTTTGACGGAGGCGGTGGTGTTGGCGTTGCTGGGTGGACTGTGGGGGATTGGTATGGGGATTGCGGGGGCAACGGCCGTTCATCTGGCCGTCCCCGATCTTGACACAACCGTCACCAGCAGCGCCATTGGTCTGGCCGTCGGCTTTTCTATTGCTGTTGGCCTTTTTTTTGGTATCTACCCCGCCTCTCGCGCCGCCAGCCTAAACCCGATTGATGCGTTGCGGTTTGAGTAAACATTGATGATCAAAGATTGAAGATTGTTGTTGGCTTCCCATCAAATCTTCAATCATTAGTCTTTTGTCCATGAAACGAAACTGGCGTAAGTTTTTCGAGCGATTTTTTCTGGCGGCGGCAATTGCTTTTGTCATTGCTGTTGCCCCACTGCCAGTGTGGACGCCGGGCTGGTTTTTGTATTGGCAGGTTCCGGCGGCCGTTTTTGTATTCATCGTTTACATCGGCAAGCTGTTGATTGATACGATTCTATTCCCCCCGAAAAAGAAGTAACCCTTTTTTCTTTCGTGCAAATCGTCTATAATGACCTTGAAGTACAAAAAGTTCGTTGAGGATGAATATAATGACCAACTATTCAATTTCATTGACTGACTTGAAACAAAACCTGGGCGAGATCGTCAATCGCGCCGCTTACGGTAAGGAGCGGATTATCCTCCTTTCTCGCGGCAAACCCCGCGCAGCTTTGATTAGCGTCAACGACCTGGAACGACTATTATCCTTTGAACAATCGGAATCCCAGGAAAACAACAGGCAGCGCCAGATGGCGTTATTGGCCGAAATGGATGCCTTGCGTGAGCAAATACGCCAGGAGTTTGGCGAATTAACCGACTCTGTAGATGTGTTGCATGAGGTACGGGAGGAGCGGTTAGATGACCTCATGGGTTTGCCTTGACTCTAGCGTTGTGTTGAAACTGGTTTTGCCTGAAGGAGACAGCCAGCAGGTAAAAGCATTATGGCAATTTATCATTGTTGCCGGGCAGAGACCTGTTGCCCCCCTTCTCTTTCCGTTTGAAGTAACGTCCACCTTGCGAAAAAGGGCTTATCGGGGCGACATTAGCGACGCCTACAGCCTTTCTGCGCTGCGTCAGATTTTATCCCTGGAAATTAAGTTTACGACGTTCAACAACATTAACGAACAAGCGTGGCGTATTGCCACACGGTTCAATCGTCCGGCCGCTTACGATGCCCATTATTTAGCTCTGGCGGAACATCTAGGCTGTGAATTTTGGACGGCCGATAAGCGATTGTACAATGCGGCCCATGAAAAGTTGCCCTGGGTTCGTTGGCTGGGCAGTTTTTCTGATTAAAAACATGCACATCGCCCTTAACGCCACCTTTTGGAACCGGCCTTATGTCGGCAGCGGTCAGTACGCCCGCAGCCTGGTTTACTACCTCAACCGGCTCGTTTCCGATCTGGAAATTACGCTCATTTTTCCCCAAATTCCCGGCGAACCGGAACCCGAAGCCGTGCCGCCCAGCGTCCGGGTGAAAAAAGTGCCTGTCCGTGCCGGGCCAATGGGCAAAGTTATTTTTGAGCAAATTCAATTTCCCCGTGCTTGCCGCGAAGTGGAGGCGGCCATCGCCCACGTACCTTACTGGGGCGCGCCGCTGCGTTCGCCCATCCCGTTGGCGGTAACGGTTCATGATCTGACGACGCTGCTGGTTCCCGAATACCGGCGCAGTTTGAAGGCGCGGCTGTACAATGCGCTGGTCAGCGCCAGCGCGCGCGGCGCCAATCATGTCATCACCGATTCTTTTGCCGCCAAGCTGGATATTGTGGATTATTTGGGTGTGCCGGAAGAGGCGGTGACGGCCGTTTACCTGGCTGTCGGCCCGGAATATAGCGTGCGGGAGAATTCGTTGCTGGATACGGCCGTTCTCCGCAAATACAACCTGCCCGACTTCTACATCCTCTACCTGGGCGGTTACGAACTGCATAAAAATATCAACACCCTGCTGTTGGCCTGGTCATACGTGGGGCCGGCGTTGGGCACAGACTACCCGCTCATTTTAGCCGGACGCAAACCTCAAACCATCTCCGCCGTTTATCCCGATTATGACCAGTACATCAAAGCATTAGGCATTGAAGAATACGTGCGTTGGATCGGCTTTGTGAACGAGGCCGATAAACCCGTATTATATCGTAACGCCGAACTCTTCGTCTTTCCCAGCCGCCACGAGGGGTTTGGCCTGCCGGCGCTGGAAGCGCTGGCCTGCGGTACGTCCGTTGTTACCACAATCGGCGACTCCTTACCCGAAGTCATTGGCAATGCCGGGTTTGCCGTTGACCCGGACAATGACCGCGCAATGGCCGGGGCCATCATTGCCGCGGTGACGGAAGACAATTTACGCGCCGAATTAAAACAAAAAGCCCAACAGCAGGCGGCTAAATTCTCCTGGGAAAAAACGATCGCCGAAACGCTGGTCGTATACGATCAAATCGCTGGCGGTCGGCGGAAGGGCAAAGGGTGAATCGGGTTTGTGTCCCTGTGCCGGGCATGTTAAAATGCCGCCTGAATTTCGGACGAGGACGACAAGTAAATGAGTATTGAACATGAAATAGAAGCGGTGGTGGCTAAAGCGATTGTGGAAGCGCAAGGCACAGGCGCGCTGCCTGTTTTTGATTTACCCGATGTGACCATTGAACGGCCGCGCGACATGTCGTTTGGCGATTATGCCACACCCACGGCCATGAAGCTGGCCCGTCTGGCGCGTATGGCGCCCCTCAAGATTGCCCAGGCGATTGTAGACCACCTTGAGCTGCCGGATTTTTTGATTGAAGCGACGGTTGCGCCGCCGGGATTCATCAATCTCCGGCTGGCCGAGGCTTGGCTGCAGCAGCAGGTGGCGGTGATTTTAGATGAGGGGATGGATTACGGCCGTTTCCCCCGCGGCGCCGGTCAAAAAGCGCAAATCGAGTGTGTCAGCGCCAATCCGACAGGGCCAATCCATATTTGTCGGATTCGCGGCGGCGTCATGGGCGACACCCTGGCCCGTGCCATGAAAGCCGCTGGCTACGATGTCACCCTCGAATATTACTACAACGACGCTGGTCGCCAGATTACCATCCTGGGCGAATCCACCCAAATCCGTTACCAACAACTTTTGGGGCAGGATGTTGCCCTGAGCGACGAACATTATCAAGGCGAATACATCACCGACATCGCCCGCGAACTGCTGGCAAAATACAGCGACGCCCTGCTGGATAAACCGGCCAGTTTCTTTGGCGATTATGCCAAAGAGCAGATTTCTCAAAGCCAAAAGGATAGTTTGGGGCGCATCAACATCGTGTTTGATGTTTATTACAACGAGCGTAGTTTGTACGAAAGCGGCCGTTTGCAAGAAGCGCTGGCAACCCTGGAAAAACGCGGCTACGTCTACGAAAAAGAGAACGCCAAATGGTTCAAATCCACCGAATTTGGCGACGACAAAGACCGGGTACTCGTCAAAGCCACCGGCGAACCTACCTACCGTATGCCCGACATCGCCTACCATTATCACAAAGCACAGCGCGGGTTTGACATCGTGGTAGACATCTTCGGGCCGGACCATCACGCTACCGCGCCCCAGGTGCTCATGGGCGTAGAAGCGCTTGGCTATGATCCATCCTTTGTCCGCACCGTCCTGCACCAGATCGTTTACCTCATTCGCGACGGCCAACAGGTAAAGATGAGTACCCGCGCCGGGCAATTTGTCACGCTTGATGAACTGGTAGACGAAGTTGGCGCTGACCCGATTCGTTATTTCATGATTTCCCGCTCCGGCAACAGCCCCGTTGAGTTTGATATGGATTTGGCCCTGGAAAAGTCGGACAAAAACCCGGTTTATTACATCCAAAATGCCCACGTGCGCTGTGCCGGCATCTTCCGCAAGTGGGCCGAAGCGGGCTTTGACCCCAACGCAGATGAGGGCGCCGATTTGAGTCTGCTCACGCATGAGATGGAGTTGAACTTTTTACGGAAGGCGTTGGCGTTGACGGCCGTACTCGAAAAAATCATCGTCACCTCCGAGCCGCACCACATCGCCTTCTACGCCTACGAACTGGCTGCCGCCTTTCATCCCGTCTACGAAGCCAGCCGCGTCCTCCACAGCGAAGTGCCCGAACCGCTGCGCCTGGCCCGCCTGCGCTTTTACCGCGCCGCCAAACAACTCTTCGCTCGCGTCCTCGATCTGATGGGCATGAGCGCGCCAGAAGTCATGTGAAAGGTCAAGCGTCATTCGTCTCATCACGCATGACGCATTAGCAAAAACCACAAAAGGATTATTTTCATGGGCGTTAAACCAGACAGTTGGATTCGCCAAATGGCGCAAGAAAAAAAGATGATCGAGCCATTCGTAGACGGGCAGGTGCGCGAGGACGTCATCTCCTACGGCCTCTCCTCCTACGGCTACGACATCCGGGTGAGTAACGAATTCAAAATATTTACCAACGTCCGTTCAGCCATCGTCGATCCCAAAAACTTCAATCCCGATTCTTTCATAGACTACTCCGGCGATGTGTGCGTTATCCCCCCCAACTCCTTTGTCCTGGCCCAAACTGTCGAATATTTCCGCATTCCCCGCGATGTCATCACTATCTGCATCGGCAAATCCACCTATGCCCGCTGTGGTCTCATTGTCAACGTCACCCCCTTTGAACCGGAATGGGAAGGCTATGTCACCCTGGAAATATCCAATACCACGCCTTTGCCCGCCCGCATCTACGCCAACGAAGGCATCGCTCAGGTACTCTTCTTTCATGCCGATGGCATTTGTGAAACCTCCTACGCTGACCGAAAAGGCAAATACCAAAACCAGCAAAGCATCGTCCTGCCCCGGATATAGAGATTTCAGCGATCATGGATTAAAAATCTTCTGGTTTCTAATCTCCAGCCTCAAAAAACTGGCGGTTTTACAACAGAACGTTATAATTTCATTCCCTTGAGGGCGCTTAGCTCAGCTGGTTAGAGCGCTTCGTTTACACCGAAGAGGTCGGGGGTTCGAGTCCCTCAGCGCCCATAAAAACATCTATTTACCCCTTCACCCGCCATTGCCCAGTTTTCGCCAATTCTTGAAAAATTAGATATGTCAACTACTTGGACCCGCATTTTCTAACCTATCTTGCTTGCCACCTGCGTTTTGTTATAATTTTATAGTGACAGAAATCATGGTTCTCGTGTGATAAAAGTCACATTTTTGTGTATGATTTTATCTCGCCCTCTCCACGTAAGGGTGAGCAGCCTCAAATTAAGGAATTAAAAATTTCAACCATCCAAATTCTTGAAATCAGGAGAATAGCCACATGGCAAATGCAGCAGTAAGCGCCGGTGAGACCAGCGGCGGAGTGACAAGACGTGAATTTCTTTTCTACATCTGGGGGGCGTCCATGGCCCTGTTTGCCGCTGAAAGCGCCGGTTTGATGGTCTGGTTTCTCATTCCCAAATTCCGCGAAGGTGAATTTGGCGGGACCTTTACCCTGCCCGTTGATACCTTGCCTGAAATTAATGCCGCGCCAGAAAACTTTGCCGAAGGTCGCTTTTGGCTGGTTAACCTGGATACGACGATTCCTGATGGGGAGGAGCGGATGTTCCAGGCCCAGGATGAATCTCAGTCTATTCAGGGCGTCGCCGCTATTTACAAAGTGTGTACCCATCTAGGTTGTATTTACGCCTGGGTTCCGGTTAACAACCGCTTTGAATGTCCCTGTCATGGTTCCAAATACCGGCTAGACGGCCGTCGCATCGAATCCCCCGCCCCGCGCACCCTTGACCGTTTCCAAGTCGAGGCTCTCGCTGATGACAAAGCCACCGTCCTGGCTGCATCCGAAATAGTAGACAACTTTTACCAGCCTGTTATTTTACCCGCTGACACCGCCTTCCTCCGCATAGACACCGGGGCCAAAGAGACTGGTCCCTCACAAGAACTACTTTGCAGTTTCACCGGCAACTGTCCCTAAACACGCATTAAACAAGGACGAGGAGTTAATTCATGACCACCTTTGTTGATCAAGTAAGAGAGATGGGGTTAAAACAGGCAGCCATCGCCAAAGCCGACGAAGCGGTTGAGCGTATCACCGCCGGCATGAACATCAGCGATGTTCGCGGCGCCCTGCGCGGCGATGAACCCCGCCGCCCTAACCCCCGCCTCCGCCCCCATGCCGATGGCTTCTGGTTGCACATCCGGCCCAGCTTTTACCACACCGAAATCACCCACATCTACCCTACCTTCCGCCTGGGCTGGCTGTCCACCTTCATGTTTGTATGGGAAACGATCACCGGCATCATCCTGATGATCTTCTATACGCCCAGCCCGTTTATTGCTTATAACAATATGTGGAATATCTTGGCGAATGTGCCCCTGGGCCAGCTCATGCGCAACATGCACCGGCTTGGCGCGGAAGTAATGGTCTTAGCTGTCGCCTTGCATATGCTGCGAACATTCATAACCGGCAGTTACAAAAAACCGCGTCAGTTCACCTGGGCCACCGGCATGATTTTGCTCGTGCTGACCCTGCTGTTGAGCTTCAGCGGCTATTTATTACCCTGGGACCAGCTCGCTTATTGGGCGCTGACCGTATTCCTCAGCGGCGCTGAAGCGGCGCCGGCGCCGGCGGTCGTCAACGAAAATGTCCTGCTCATTCTTCAAGGCGCGCCCTCGTTAGGAGCCGGTGGTTTACTCCGTTGGTATCTGTTCCATGTACTTCTGATGCCTTTGCTGTTAGCCGTCTTCTTCTTTGTTCATTACTATAAAGTTGTTCTGCACGGCTTTTCCCTGCCGCCTGGCCGTGAGGAGATTGGCGAAGATACAGCCAAGCGCGTACCCAGGAATGAGCGCACGTACTTTATCCCTGATATTTTGACAAGTGAACTCATGTGGTCGGCGCTGGCAACGCTGTTTCTGGTAGCCGGGGCGCTCTGGTTTTGGGACGCGCCGCTGGAACATCACGCCGATCCCATCGTGACGCCGCTGCATGTGGTAGCGCCCTGGTATCTTTCCTGGTCGCAGGGATGGCTCAAGCTGGCTGACAAAACGATTGTCGTCGGATTCATCCCGCTGTTGATGATTGCCTTCATCGTCATGCCCTATTTTGAAGTAGGTAAGAGCCGGCGCTACGCTGACCGGCGTGTTGGGTTAAGTGTCGCTTTCCTATTCATGGCTGTTATGCTGGTTTCCAACTGGATGGGATCGCCAGAATTCCGCGTGGCAAGTTCGGCAGAGCAGGAAGTAAGCCAGGAAATTTTACCTCAGGAAGGTCCCAGTATCCTTTTGGGCGTACCTTATGAGTACATGTCGCTGGGTACGTATCTTCCGGGCGAGGAAATTGAAAACAACCCACATTTGACGGAAGCCTTAGAAGAGTTTCAGGCAGCTATGTTCCGACACAGTTGTTATCTGGTTGGGAATCCCCGGTTGCCGCGTGAATGGGATGAATGCACTGTCCAAACGCTGGCAAGCGGCGATAAGCGGTATGGGAATTTCTTTAAGGACTCGGTGATGCCTGATCCTTATGCTGAATTACAAATTGAACAAATGCAGCCTAATTTACTCAGGTTGACACTGCATTATGAGGTGACCAATCCGGAAAATCCTGATGAATTACTGGTGAACACGGATTGGGTGTCGTATCGTCACGCGGACTCAAATTATGAGGAAGAGTGCCGCTTTGCAAATAAAAATTGTTAGGCGAGATTTTCATCATAGGGCAAGCTGGTAGCTTGTTCTATAACGGAAAGGATTGAGTTGATGCAAGTAAAAGTTGTTATCGGAACGATCACGTTTATGCTAACGATGATGATTATGGGATTTGCCGCTTTGCGCGAGCCAGCTCGGTTGGAGAAGTTTTCCCACGCCTTTGAGGGGCGTTCAATCGAGAGTGGCGCACGCATTTATGCTGGAAACTGTGCGACCTGTCATGGGGTAAGCGGCAAGGGCGAAGAGTGTTATGACACGGGCGGCAACCAAATTGGCTGCCGCGGGCTGCCGTTAAATTATGCGCCTTTACTTTGCGGTGATAACAGTGACCGTACTGCCCGGATGAATGCGATGAATTGGGCCAGCACGAAGGATGCATTTATCGAATCGGTGGTGGCTGCGGGCCGGGCCGGAACGGCGATGCCGGTATGGTCGGCTCAATTTGGCGGCCCTATGCGCGAAGATGAAATCAAGAATACGGTTGCTTTTATTCTAAATTGGGAGAGTGATGACCTGTGCAGTGAGCCGGTAGTCACATTTGATTGGCCGGCGACAGCTCAAGGTCTCGTGGATGAGTTCCCTGATGGGGATGCGGCCAATGGCGAAGCTTTGTTTGTGTCGTATGGCTGTTCGGGCTGTCATGGTGTTCCCGATGGCTCAATTCCGGCGGCTGTTGGGCCTGATTTGAGTAATATTGCTGTGGATGGCGCGACGCGGGTTGACGGGTATTCGGCGGCTATGTACGTTTATGAATCTATCCTTGACCCGAATGCGTTTATCGCCGAAGAATGCCCGACGGGGCCATGTCTAGGCCCGCCGAGCGCCATGTTGGCTAACTTTGGCGAACGTATGGCGGAGAATCCACAGGATATGGCGGATATCCTGGCTTATTTGTTGGGTGAATAATTGGTATATTTTCCCGGAAATTTCAAGTTTCCGGGAAAATAAGAGGCCCGGTTGGTTTTCAGCCGGGCTTTTTGTTTGGTATGAAAGTTGGAGAGTGAAGATGGAGTTAGAGAGAAACGGGTTTCCTCTAATCCATGGAAGACTTCATGGGTTAATACCCATCACCAGCAATGAAACCAACCTCCGGGAGATTCCTGGCGTTGCTGAGGTTGTTGAAGAAGCCTCCCGGAGGTTTATTCACACAGGAGAAAAAGATGTATGCAGTAGCGGTAAAGCGTGATTTTGTGGCGCAGCATTTTTTGATTGGCGGGGATTGGGGCGTGGAGAATGAATTGCATTCGCATCATTATCAGGTGGAGGTGCAGTTGGCCGGGGTGGAACTGAACCAGCATGGGTATTTGGTGGATATTGTGGATATTGAGGCGAATTTGGAGACGCTGGTTACCCGTTACCGGGATAAGGCGCTGAATGATTTGCCGGAGTTTGCCGGACTGAACCCTAGTATTGAGCATTTTGCACGAATTTTTTGCCAGATGCTGGCGGAGGGGATTCAAGCGCCAAATTTGAGCGCGATTACAGTGCAGATGTGGGAGAATGAGATTGCGTGGGCGCGTTTTCGGTTAACGGTTGTTGGTGATCAGTAATTGGTAATTGGTAATTGGTAATTGGTAATTGGTAATTGGTAATTGGTAATTGATGCGTGTTGGATTAATCATTTACGGCCGTCTCTCCACTATCTCGGGCGGTTACCTGTATGATCGTAAGTTGGTAGATTTTTTGCGCGGACAGGGTGATGAAGTGGAGATTGTCTCACTGCCCTGGTTGGGCTACGGCCGTTCCCTCTCCCACAATCTTTCCCCATCCCTCTACCGAAACCTGGCAGCGGCGAACTTTGATCTGCTGCTGCAAGATGAACTCAATCATCCTTCGCTGTTTTGGCTGAACCCGTGGTTGAAGCGGCAGGCAGCGTATCCCATTGTCAGTATTGTGCATCATTTGCGGTGCAGTGAACAGCGCCCGGTGTGGCAAAACTGGGTGTACCGGGCGGTGGAACAGCGCTACCTGGACAGCGTGGATGGGTTTGTGTTTAACAGCCGGACGACGCAGCGGGTTGTGGAGGGATTGGCAGGAAAACGGCCGTTTACCATCGCCACGCCAGCTGGTGACCAGTTCAATCCGCAAATCAGCGCTGAAACTATCGTTGCCCGCGCCCATCAACCCGGCCCGCTGCGACTTTTGTTTGTCGGCAATTTGATTCCGCGCAAGGGGCTGCACACACTGCTGGCGGCGTTGTCCCGGCTGCCGCGTGAAAGTTGGCGGCTGGATGTGGTGGGAAATACGGCCGTTTCCTCTGCCTACACCCAATCCGTCCACAAACAGATTAACGCCATCGCCCCCCAGCAAATTGCTATGCATGGCGTATTACCCGACGAACAATTGGCTTCGCTTTTAGCAAACAGCCATCTGCTCGCCGTTCCTTCCAGCTATGAAGGGTTTGGGATTGTATACCTGGAAGGGATGGGCTTTGGATTGCCGGCGCTTGCCGGCCGGGACGGCGCGGCGCATGAGATTATTACAGATGGCGTGGTTGGATTTTTGGTTGGAGAGGGGGAAACGGCCGTTCTGGCTCAACAAATCCTCAGCTTGCATCAAAGCCGCAAAGAATTGGTTAAAATGAGTCTCGCCGCCCGCCAGCGCTACCTGGCCCAGCCCACCTGGGCCGAGAGCATGGCTAAAGTGCGGCAATTTTTGCAGCGAGATTGGGGGTTAGAGAGGAATGGAGACTGAAATTTCTTTTACACGCTACCTGTCGGCCAAGAAAACAGTGGATGATCGCGCCTTGAACCAGCATGTTTGGCAAGTAATGAGTAACCAACTGCCAACACCGGTACGTATCTTGGAAGTTGGGGCGGGGATTGGGACGATGGTTGAGCGGTTTGGGGAACACGGCTTGCTGGACAACGCCGACTATACCGCCATTGATAACCAGGACGAGAATAGTCGGGAAGCGGGAAAAAGATTGAGGAAGGTGAACGGCCGTTTCCCCCTCACCCTCGAAACCATCAACCTGTTCGATTTTGTCCGGCGCGAACAAGAGCGGCAAGCCTGGGATTTACTTATCGCCCACGCCTTTCTCGATTTGATGGACATCCCTGCAACCCTGCCGCGGTTGTTTTCCCTCCTCAAACCGGGCGGCTTATTTTACTTTACCCTTAACTTCGACGGCGCGACTATCTTGCAGCCAACCATTGATCCCGAATTGGACGCGCTCATCGAACGCCTTTACCATCGCATGATGGACACGCGGCTGACCGACGGCAAACCCTCCGGCGACAGCAGAAGCGGCCGCCACCTTTTCCAGCACCTCCGGCAAGCAGGTGGGGAAATCCTGGCGGCAGGCAGTTCTGACTGGGTCGTCTTTGCCGCAGGAAATGACTATCCTGCCGATGAAGCATACTTTCTGCATTTCATCATTCACACGATGCAGCAGGCTTTAACCGGCCATCCAGCTCTGAACGCCAAACAGTTTGTGGAATGGATCGCCACACGACAAGCTCAAATCAAGCGCGGTGAGCTGATATACATCGCTCACCAGATTGATTTTCTCGGAAGGATACCTGATTAAAGACCAAGCCGATATAACGCAACAGCCGCCAGGATACCGCTCATCAATCCCCCAATATGCCCTTCATGAGAGACGCTACAAATCCGCCCAGCCCAATGCTTCGCGCCAAACAGGATATTGCCAAATAACGCCTTGAAAAAAGATTTCATTTTGCCCCCCGACTACACGGCCGTTTATCTATCCAGCCACAGTAAAACAATCAAGACAACCTCGACTGTTTTATCAAGCAAGCCAAAGATGCTCTTAAACGCATCCGCGCCATTGAAGACAAAATAGAGGATGACGGTAACGGTTGTAAATGCCAAAAACGCCCACCGAATCTGCGAACGAAAACTGGCAAACGATCCCAGAAAATAAAGCGTCGCCAACAACGCCAGATACCCCAACCCGTTCAGGGTAAACAACACCTTGAACATCAATTCCGGCGAGCCAAGTCCCAGGAACAGGTGGATAACGGCCGTTATCAACGTCAGCCCCGCCACCCCAATCTGCAATGATTCCAACTTAACCGATTTGTTCATTATTACCTCCATGGTATCTTCTCAATAAACTGGGGAGATTACAAAAGTTTTAACAACATATTGTCTGCATAGCGCCCGTTTTGAAACTTTTGTAATCTTTGCCCCGAAATTTTGAGAAGATACCCTCCATGCAAGATAAACTTTCACTCTTTTGCCACGAACTGGACGAACAGGCCTTTCTAATTCGTGTAATTCGTGGCAGAAAATAAAACCCATATCAAATTACCGAGATGCGCCGGATGCAGCGAGGGCAGCAGCTGACCGCCACCGTTTACCGCCCCAAAACAGCCCGGCTCCGCCCAAAATCATATCCCGCGCTCGGATAAGCAAGCCTATGCTGATACCGGCCGCTGGATTCAACCCCAGCGCCGTGAAGGCGAGCAGTTGGCTTATTTCCAGCGCGCCCAGGCCGCCGGGCAGCGGCAGCAAAAAGGCGATGCGCGCCGCCGTCATCACCATAATCGTTTGCCCGATAGTGACCGGCTCGCTCAAAAAGGAGAGCATCAGCCAATACTCGCCAATCAGCGCCAGCCAACTGACCAGGGAAGCGAGCAAGGCCCACAGCAGAGGAAGCGGCCGTTTCTGGCAAAACTGCGTGATTTGGGACTCGCTGGCCCGGACGGCCGTTCCTGCTTTATCATAAACTTGGCGCCATCCAGGCTGCCAGCGCCACAATGGCAGCCGCTGTCCAAACAACCACAATCGAGAGACAGGCCGCCGTCCCTGCCAGGCAGCCATCAGAAAGACAGCGGGAAAAAGGAGCAGCAGCAGGGGGATGACGGCCGTTTCTGCCCCGACCTTAAACAACTGCTCCTGTAAAATTACCAGGATGCCCGCTAGTAGGAACATGAAATTAACCAGCAGTTCCAACATTTTATCCAGGACAACGGCCGTCAGCGCCGCCGTCTGTGGCACGCCATGTTCCCGTTCCACCAGGATGACCTGCACCGGTTCGCCGCCAAACTGCGGCCCCGGCGTGAAGTAGCTGACCCCAAACGCCGCCAGCCGGTGCGCCGTCAACCTCAAATAGGGGAGGCGATACCCCAATCCGCGCAGGATGAACCACCAACGGCCGTTCAGCGTCAGCAGCACAACCCCATTCACCAGCGCCAGCGTCCCAATCTGCCACAGGCGCAGATGCCGCAAAACCGCCCAGGTTTCGGCCAGCGGTACAACCCGAATCACCCAGGCCAGCAGAACCAGCGCCAGGAACCCGGGCAGCAGTTGCAGAAACAGCCGTTTACTCAATCTCCAATCTCCAATCGCTCAATCTCCCTCATCTCTCCAGCTCGGCGCGCCATGAACCGTTCCTCCGGCTGCCACAATGAAAACGCGCCCGTCCCCAACAACATCAACCCGGTGGCGCAGGCCAGAGCCAGACCGTTCTCCCACTGCAAATTGCGCGTCACCATGTCGATCCCAATCGGGAAAATAAGCAGAAGCGATAACAGCCGCCCCAGCGCGCCCAGGGCAACGGCCGTCTCCGTCCCAACTAAAACCAGCGCCCAAAACCCAGCCCAAAACGCCGGGTCAGGCAGCCGCCATCTCATAAACAAATCAATCCAGGCTGATGGCTGCCATGGGGGCGATAAGGTTATGAAGATAACGGCCGTTCCCACCGCCAATCCGCCGCGTAACGCCAGCGGTAGCCGCTTTGTTGCCGTCACAAAAAGCCAACGCCGGACATGGTTGTACGCTGGCGATGCTGGGTCAAGGCGGCCAACTGTTACCAGCCAATCACGCAAGAAGGAAACGGCCGTCGCCGTCGCAAAAACCGTCCCGGCAATTGTTGCCCCGGCCGGGGGAATAATCGGCCAGAGAATAACGCTCATAAACCCCATCTGGAACCCGGCAAAAATGCGCCGGTGGACGCTGGGCGGGAGGTCATACACGGGCAGCGCGCGCCGCTGCCGCTGCCACAGTCCCCACACAAACAGATAGCGGGCCAATCCTAAGCTGAGATACCACCAGGGCATCTGCCCATACCAGACGGCCAGCAAGCTGACCACTAGCATCCCCAGACCGTCAAATTCCATATCCAGCCGCGCCCCTAATTTTGTGGCATGGTTGGTGATGCGGGCCAGGTAGCCGTCCAGGTAGTCGGCCACGGAGGCGGCGGTATAGAACAGCATCGGCAGCCAGGCCAGCCTGCCGGATGGCCAGGGGGAGAAGAGGAACCCGGCCACCAGGCTGATGGCTAATCCGCGCAGCAGGGTGAGTTGATTGCCCCAGCCGAAAGTAGGTAAAACGGCCGTCTCCCCCTCACGATGATTCTCCGGCAGGCCGCGCCACAATACCCACAAGCTATAAATCAGCATAATCCCGGCAATCGCTGCCCAGCGCCCGGCAAAAGGCCAGCGCGGGTGCAGCCAGCCAAACCCGGCCAGCAGTATGCCAACCCAGAGAACGGCCGTTACCCCCCACTGGCGGCGTAAACGGGCATAATCCGATGAGTAAACCGGCTGCATCGTCGTCGCCATGGGCGCTACCACCGCATCGAACCGGGTTCGCCCTTGAATGGGCCGACGATGTCAAAAGTAATCCAGCCGCCGTAGAATTGGCCCGGCTGCGGACGCGCGCGCTCGCCATCAACCAGGCAGGCATCCATTGGCCCGGCGTAAAAGGCGACATGATTTTTGATGGCGGCAAAGGGAGGCGTTGGCTCCGGGTAAGACCAGCCCGCGTTGGCAACTTGTTTAGCGCCTACGGTGACGGTGTAATAGCGGGACTGCCCCTTCCATTCGCACCAGGAACGGCTCTCCCCCGGCGACAAACAGGCGTGGCAAATATCCTTCTGCGGGATGTAGTAAACAGGGGGATGGCTGGTCTCTAAAACTCGCCAGGCGCGGTGCGTGTCGGCAATCGTGACCCCATTAAAGATAATCTGGATCCGTTTTTGCACCGCTTCCAGCCGCGGTGGACGAGGATAATCCCATACAGATTCCTGGCTCGGTCCCACCCGATCCGGTTTTGGTTTCATTGTTTCCTTCGTGCGTGTTGAACAATTGTTGGGTCTCTGGGATTTCGCGTGGTTAGTTCACCGGATGGTTAATTTTTTGACACGAATGGCACGAATTTTCACGAATTTTCTTATTATTCGTGTCATTCGTGTTATTCGTGTCAAGTTTTTTCCTCGACCCCGCGAAATCCTAAAGAACCATAATTGTTTAATTCCTATCCCAAAGGGTTTGATTTTATTATACGCAAAGCGTGGGAAACGACCGTTTTTCTCATCGGATCATAAGCAAACAGATGTCAGGGGGCGCGATTGAACCAGATAGAAGCCACCATATCCACAAATGCTTGCTCAAGCACAGTCAATTTATGTCCGAGCTGAACCACGAGCGCTGTCTCCCAATCAAATTGGAAGGCGGGGTCATCGTTCACCCTTCCAGAGGCGGGGATGGGCTAAAATCCGCCTAACTCGTGTGCCTCCGGAAGGATTTGTCGGGGACGCAGACGTATTTAGGCGACATTCGTAATTGACTTAGCGCTTTGGTCATCCGTTATCCGTATCGCGTCGGAATACGGTTTACGGAACACGGAATACGGTTTACGGAACACGGAACACGGTTTACGAAAACTGGGAAGTTATTTCCGAACGCTTTCTGACGGGATAAACGACAATTCCTCTTCCACAATTTTGACCACAAGTGTATCCAGCGAGGAAACGCTGTAATCGGAAACCGCAAAATCCGTTTCCGTGCCGGTGGAGCCGGGACCGTCAGCGCCGTAGGTGAGGAAGATGAAACGACCGCCCGTCGCCTGGGCCAGTTGGCGGAAAACATATTCACCCTGGGAGTCCAGGCCGCTGCTGGCGATGGGGTAGATTTTGATGCCCCGTTCGGCCGCCGCCAGCATCTCAACAGCATAATGATTTTCCTGGCCGTAATCCAGGTGGGGCGGGGCGTCGGCCACCAGGAAAATGAGGCTGACTGTTTCCGCGACGCGCCATTCCGGTTCATGGACGGCGCGGGAGAGCGCTTCGTTCAAATCTTCTGGGTAATCGCCGCCGCCATCGGCAAAAACACCCGCTAAATCGGTGGCAAACTCATCTACCTCAGGCGTAAAATCGAAGACGTTGGTCAGGAATTCATCGCCCTGGTCGCGGTAAGTGACCATGCCGAAGCGCACGTCGGGTTGGCTGGGCAGGGCGTCAATTTGGGCGGAAATGGCGCGGATATTCTCTTTTAGTTGGTTGATTTCGTCGGCCATGCTGCCAGTGGCGTCTATGAGAAAGAGGATGTCGAGACGGGCAGCTTCTGTCTGGTTGACGGTGGGGAGGGTGACGAACCATTCACGTTGGGAGTCGTTGGCGGGGATGGTGAAGGTTTCGACGACGCCATCTCCCTGGACATTAACCGTGTAGGCGTCAGCCCGGATGTTGTAGGCGCGGGGGAAGAAGGTGGCCCGGCCGTCACTGTGGGTTCGCAGAACAGCCACTTCCTGTCCGTTCGTTTCAATGCTGATGCGCGCGCCTAAAATCGGCCGTTCCTGGCTGTCTTGTACCCAGATTTGGTGGCGTTCGCTCACATCTACCCGCTCTACAAACGCACCGCTGTAATTCCGCAGGTAGAGCAGGTAATCATCCCACTGCGCGTTGTCGTCCACTTCACCGGCGGTCAGGCGGCTGTTTTGATTGAGCGTGAGGTCGGCGCCGTCAGACAGGGCGGCGGCAGGGGCGGTAGCCATCGGCGCGGCGGCGGCAATGGCCGCGCTGTCAGCTTCGCCGGCGGCGCGGGGTTCTTCGGCGGCGACTTCCGCAATTTCTACTATACCTTCGGCAGCGATGCGGGTGACTTCGACTTTACGGCCGTCTTCCGGCGGGGCGGGCGGGGCGTCGCCGGCGCGTTCGCTGCCGGTAGCGGCGTCGGGGGCTTCACCGCCGCCATTAATGCCGGTGATTGGCGCTTCGGCCGGCGGCGCTTCGGCCGCTTCTTTCACTGTTTCGCCCCCGCAGGCGGCGAGCAACAGGGCGGCCAAGATGAATAATGTGACGAGTAAAGTCAGGCGTTTGGGGTTCATGATTATCCTCCAAGAGTTGGACAAAGGGTTTATGTTGGTAAAGACGAGGAAGCAGTGTAATTGGTTCCCGTGGCGAAGGAGCGAAGGGGGAAAGTGGCGGGGTTGCAAAGCGGCCGAGTAACTCCGCTACTTCGCCCCTTGCAGCAACTGGTCAAATTCGCGGGCAGCGGTCGTCATGGCGCCTTGCGGATTGGTTAGGCTGAAGGCATCCCATTGGTGATCTACAGGCAGATCATCCATGAACCAGATAAGCGCTTTGACTTGATAAACGGGCGCGATTTCGGCGAGAACGGCCGTTAACCAGCCATCCGGGTAGTTTTGCGCGGGCGGCGCGCGGCCAGTGAAGGTGTTGCTGGCCGTGATATAAACGGGGCTGTTTTGCGTTGTGGGAAAACTGTTGATAACGGCCAGCCAATCTTGGTAAACGCGGAATCCGGCCTGGGCGTTATCCCATTCGGAGCGGCGCAGGTCGGTTAGCGGCTCCTGGGCGCGTTGAGGGGCAGTTAATTCCGGCGCGTCGGGGCGGCCTGGCGCTTGAATGGCGAAGCCATCGGGAGCGGCTCCGGCAATACCGGCGGCGGCGCGGGTTTGGGCGGCTTCGTCGAGGCGGGCGGCAAGGGTGTGGAAGTAGTTGAGCCAGGGGGCGTTGGGGGCAAACGACTGTTGGCGGCCATCCATATCCGTCACCCAGGGCTGTACCGGGCCGACCAGCGCTCGTAGGGACGGATTCTCAGCGCGAACGACGGCTAACACATTATCTTGAGCTGCCGTTTCTGTCCCATAACCGTTGAAAATGCGGGCGTACCATTCGGGCGTGATGGGGCCGAGTTGGCTGTTCATATTGGTGTTGTAATTGCTGCCAATGATGAAGGCGTAAGCGCCCTGCAGGCGGTCATCGCGGGCCAAGCGGCGCACGGTGTCAAGGTAAATGCTCAGCGCGGTTTCGTCGTGAGGAATGCTTTGGTTCTGATCGTAATCAATGCGGATGAGGACACGGTGACCGGCGGCGATGGCCGTTTGTACGCGGGCGGCCAAATCATCCAGTCCCCAGTAGGCGGCATCGTCTAGTTGGGCATAGGTCAGTTCGACCACCCAGGCGGAACGGCCGTGCCAATCGCGCGCCGGGTTAGGGAAAACGACGCCCAGCTTGGTGGGGATTTGCGCGGCAGGGAAGCGGTGGGTGTTAACGGCCGTGTTCATTGTCTTACGCGCCCAATCCACGCATCCTTTGTCGCAATCATGGTAAAAGCGCAGGTCGTAGCTGTCGCCCTCCGGTACGGTGAAGGCCCAGAACCATTCGCCGCCCAGCGGATTAGGAGCGTAGCGCAGGAATTGGCCTTCTTGCGCGCCATTCACCAGCATTTTGATGTGAACCCAGGGGGTAGTGTCGGCCAGGATAGCGGTGGCGCGTTCGCCGGGGCGGGGCGATTCTGGCTCAAAACGGAGACGCGGCCAGACGGCCGGTTCTTCATCCAGCATGATGAAAACATCGCCAGAGATAGGCAGCAGCCAGTAAGCGGCGGCCAGGGCCAGCAGTAAAATGATGATGAGAAGCCGTTTTCGCTTGAGTTTCATGATTCAAATTGCCGGTAAAGTAAAGCGGACGGCCGTTCCCGTTTCCTCCCCTTCGGTATTACTTTCGATGATGAGTTCTGATTGGTGGCGGCGCAGGATTTCGCCGACCAGGGCCAATCCCAGGCCGCTGCCGGCAACATCGGCGCTAGCGCGGTAGAGCCGTTTACCTATGTGGGGCAGATGTTCGGCGGGGATGCCGGGACCGGAATCTTGAATGACGACGCTGACCGCGCCGGGCTGTTTTTGCAGATTGACGACGATTTTGTCGTGGGGCCGGCCGTATTTCACGCCATTATCCAGCAAATTCAAAAACACCTGCTTCAGCTTGTCCGGGTCGGCCAGGACGCGGGCCAGGCCGGTATCCGCTTGCAGGGTGATGGCGATCTGGCGGGTTTCGGCTTCCAGAATGACGTCGGCGATGGCTTCTTCGGCCAGGAGGAGTAAATCAACCGGGCGGCGTTCCAGTTCGGCGGTCGTTTCCAGGCGGCCGAGGTCGAGCAGCGCCTGCACCAGCCGGGCGATGCGGTTGGTTTCCTGGTGGATAAGTCGGAGGGAGTTATCGTGGACGGCGTCAGGCAGGTCTGGCGTGCGTAACACTTCGAGGTGGGCGAGAACGGCCGTTAGCGGTGTGCGTAGTTCATGAGACAGATTGCTGAGGAAAAGCTGCGAAGCATGTTCTATCTGCCGCTGGCGGCTCAGATCGGTGAGCAAGACCAGGCTGCCCCGTTCCAGGGCGTAAATCCACCAGCTTATGGCGCGGTCGGCGGCCAGGTTGAAGACGCGATAATGGCTGGTCGGGCGTTCAGCGGGCAGACTTTGCGCGTCTCGCAGCAGTTCGGCGCGGATTTCGCCGGTGAGCAAGCGTTGGGCGGGGGCGTTAGCGTAGGTAACGGCCGTTTGGCGATTCAGCAGCAGCAATCCCACCGGGGCGGCGTCGAGGGTCTGGTTGCTGCTGCTTGTTGGCAGGGAGAAGATGTGACGGCGATGGGAAACGGCCGTGCCTGCCAGCCAGATGAGCGCGGCCAGCAGGAGCAGAAGCACAAATAGGGCCAGTTTCAAATCGAAGACGATCATACCGGCTTAATTGTAGCGGGTTGCCAGGGGGGTACAAGTGGAAAACGGTCGTCAATAAGGCGATTGCATATGCCAGATTTCTGCCACGAATTTCACCAATTTCACGAATAAAAAACGTCTAAATTCGTGTAATTGGTGAAATTCGTGGCGAAAAAAAGGAAAACCAATGAGTATGCAATTACCCTGCGGCCGTCAACGGTTGGTAAGCTGCTGCCGGATTTTGGCGACATCAGCCCGGATTTGGGTTTTGAGGGCGTCCAGGCCAGCGAATTTCACCTCTGGGCGGATGCGGTTGATGAATTCCAGCCGCAATTCTTGCCCGTACAGGTTGCCGTCAAAATCGAGCAGGTGTGCTTCGACGGTGACGCTGCCGCCGTTGATGGTGGGGCGCACGCCGACGTTGGCAGCGGCGATGTGGCGTTGGTCGCCCAACCAGGCGTAGGTTGCGTACACGCCGTTGGCCGGGAGAATCTGCTCGTCCCAGACGGCGATGTTGGCAGTGGGGAAGCCGATGGTCCGGCCTCGTTGGTCGCCCATGACGACGCCGCCGCGCACGTGATACGGCCGTCCCAAACAGCCCATCACATCGGCCACATCGCCAGCGGCCAGACCGGCCCGCACCCGGCTGCTGCTCACGATGCCATCACCCAACTGCACCATCCCTTCTACCAGTTCAACCGTGAAATCCATTTTCTGGCCCAGGCGGCGCAAGAAAGGGACGTCCCCTTCCCGCTTATAGCCAAAGGCGAAGTTGCCGCCCCAAAGTTGGCGCATATTCAGATGATTGATGAGCTGGGCTACAAAATCAGCGGCGCGGGTGTGGCGCACGGTTTCGTCGAAGGTGTGGGTGATGACCAGGTCAATGTTCTGTTGGCCGAGTTGGGCCACGCGGTCATCCAGGGTGGCCAGGTAGTAGGGGCCGGTCAGGTTTTGCAGCACGCGCTGGGGGTGGGGGAAGAAGGTGAGAACGGCCGTTCTTGCGCCTTGTTCTCTGGCGGCGGCGACCATGCTGTGTAAGACTAGTTGGTGGCCGCGATGGACGCCATCAAAAGAGCCGATGGCGACAAAGGTGGGTTGTTGTTTATCGTTAACTTCTGTTAGAGCGTTGACGCGAATCATAGTTTAGTATCTTTCCAATGAAACTTTTGTTTTGTGTATAAGAATTTTTTGACACGAATTTCACGAATTTCACGAATTTGAATGATTTTAATTCGTGTGATTTGTGCCATTCGTGTCGAATTCTTTTCTGGCTAGAGACGCCGGGCTGCAAAGTTGCCGGACTAGTGATCTTGTCACTCTGTCACCTTGCTGCTTTGCCTACAAAAACATTTTCCGCGCTTGTAAATAGGTTTCGTTGACAATTACCACGCCGACGAATTGATCGGCGGGGTTGTAGGCGCGGGTCAAGGGGGCGGGCGGCTGGTCAGGCGGGCGCGGCGGGCGCTGGCCGTTTTGTAATTGTTCGGTTTCGGTTGTCGTTAAATCAAGTCGAGGCAGGTGGGCAACGGCCGTATCTGCGGCCATTAAATGTTCCCGCCAATTTTCCGTGGTCAAGTCGGGTAGGGGAACGGCCGTGTCTACGTTAAAATCGCCAACGGCCGTGCGGCGCAGCGCTGTAATGTGTCCGCCGCAGCCCAACGCCTGGCCTACATCATGCGCCAATGAGCGAATGTAGGTTCCGGAGGAGCAAACGATGCGCAAGCGAACATCAGGCAGCGCCCAATCCAGCAGTTCCAACTGGTAAATTGTCACCGCACGCGGTGGCACAGTCACCTTTATTCCCTGCCGGGCTAGTTTGTAGAGCGGCTGCCCGTTTTGCTTGATGGCTGAGTAGATGGGGGGGCGCTGTTGGATGGGGCCGCGGAACTGGGCGAGGGTTTGTTGGAATTGTTCCGGTGTGATGTGGGCAAACGGCCGTTCTGCGGCCACCGTTCCTTCGGCGTCATACGTATTTGTCGCCTGACCCAGCCGCACTGTCGCCTCATAGACCTTGCGCTGCCCCACCAGGTATTCCACCAGGCGCGTCGCTCGCCCCACACAAAGTAAAAGCGCCCCTGTCGCTAATGGATCAAGCGTGCCGGCATGACCAACCCGACGAATGCCGGCCAGCCTTCGTATTCGGTTCACCACATCATGGGAGGTCATCCCCGTCGGTTTGTCTATGTTGAGGACGCCTTCGATGGTTGACATAATCCCAGGATGGCTAATCAATAAAGCGTGTTCAATCCAACGACACAATCTTTACCATTCAATCATCAATAATTTACTGGTGATGCCCGTTCTTCAAAGTCTTCTCTTGCTGCTGGATAGATTCTTTCGTCAAAGCGACCACCATCGCCTCTGCTTTAGCTAATGGCCCTTCCAGCGTACAGCCGGCGGCCAGTGCGTGGCCGCCTCCGCCCAGGTTCACTGCCACTTCGGAAACATTATAGGGCGGCCGGCAGCGGAATCCGACCCGAATTGTGCCATCATTCATTTCTAACAGCACGGCTCCAGCGGCCGCCTGGTCCACATTGGCCAATAAGTTAACCAGACCAACTGTGCCCGAACCTTTGTGTCCGACTGCTTCGCGTTCTTCGTTGCTGATGCTGGCCCAAATCAACCCATCTTCCATCTTCATTTTATTCAGTCCAAGCTGCCATAAATGCAGAGTAGAAAGGGGTTTAATGGTCATTGTTTGCGACATAACCACATCTAAATTACCGCCAGCATCCATTAATTCGGCAGCGATCTTCATGGTTTGGGCGTTCACGCTGTGGGTACGAAATCCCAGGGTGTCGGTGACAAGACCGGTCAGTAAGCTTAAAGCCAGGTCAGCGTTGAAGGAGATGTCTAAATCGTGGAACAATCGGTATAAAATCTCGGCCGCAGATGTTCCCTGGGGGTCAATTAAGTTGATATCGCCGAATTGGGTGTTGGTGATGTGGTGGTCGATATTGATGATTGACGGGTGCGGCTCCGGCAAATTGGCATAGGCTTTGCCCATGCGCAGCGTATCGCCGCAATCAACGGCAATGAGCAGGTCGTAGGGTACGGCCGTATCCGGGGAGCGCTGCACCTGGTTGACCAATGGTAAAAATCCAAAGCGGCGCGGCACAGGATTGTCACACACTAATGAAAACTGTTTGCCCTGCTGTGTTAGCGCCGCCCCCATCGCTGTTAATGATCCCAACGCATCCCCATCTGGACCGATATGGGTGACGACTAAAATCTGGTTCGCTTGCTGTATTGCTTGTTGAATGGCTTCTGTGACAGACACCGAATGCACTTCCTTGAAAGAAAGCTAGAGGATAGAGCAAGAGAGAGAAGATATTTTCTGGCTCTCGTTTTACCCGCTGGCTGCTTATTCTTCTGGTGGAATATCTAAATCATCCAGAATTTTGTTAATTTCTTCTGCTTGGGCCAGACGCGGATCCCAATGAAAATGCAGCTGCGGCGTGGTACGTAGAGGCAGCCGCTGGGCCAGTTCTCTTCGTAAAAAGCCGGAAGCTTTTCCCAGCGCGGCCATGACATCTTCCCGACGGTCTTCATCCGTCAGGGCATGAACATACACATCGGCATATTGCAGTTCGCGGTCAATGGTGACCTCAGTAATGGTCAACCCCATTAATCGCGGATCATGGAGATGACGCCGGCTGAGATCGCTCATGATCATATGAATCTGGTCAGCCGTGCGTTGTTGGCGTATCTTACTCATGATAAAAAGCCCCCAGCATCTTCAAGGAAACGGCCGTTTCTTTGAAGATGATTACCGGTCAACCCGCTGCGTCATATAGAATTCGATGAAATCACCCGGTTTGTAATTATTCCAGCCGCTGATATTGACGCCAAATTCAAAGCCGGCCTTCACTTCGCGCACATTTTCTGCTAAGTGCTTTAGGCTGGAAACCGGCCCTGAATGCAGCAGCGACGTCTCGCGGATGATCCTCGCTTTGGCATTTCGCTTCGCCTCGCCGGTACGCATGTAACAGCCGGCGATATTCCCGGCGCCTTTGATTCTAAATACCTGTCGTACTTCAGCCCGACCAATGACTACATCTTCATATACCGGCGCTAACAATCCCTTGAGCGCCTTCTCTACATCCTCAAAAAGTTTGTAGATGATGTCGTAAGTGTTAATTTCTACCTGCTCGCTGTTCGCCGCCGCTCTGGCAATGGGATCTGTTTCCACATTAAATCCCATGATAATGGCCTTGGACGCGGAGGCGAGCATGACGTCGCTTTCGGTGATGTTCCCAGTTGAAGCCAGTAAAATTTCAACCGCCACTTCCTCATTGCTCAACTTTTTGAGCGAATTGGTGATGGGTTCCAGCGACCCTTGTACATCGGCTTTGACGATGAGGTTAAGCGACTTGGCCTCTCCCTCTTGCAAGCGGCTGAAAAAATCATCCAGACTGATGGCTGCGCCCGTCTCCCTGGATAGGTTCTCTCGTTTCGCATTGGCTTCTTTGGCAATAATTTTGCGGGCGACTTTTTCGCTGGCAGCGACCCGGAACTGGTCGCCAGCTTTGGGGATGCCATTGAGGCCAGAAACGAATACCGGCATTGAGGGACCGGCTTCCTTGATGATTTTACCGTTGAAATCGTACATGACTTTGATACGGCCGTAATGCTCCCCAATCAGCAGTGTATCCCCATGCTTCAACATACCATTCTGTACCAGGAGAGTCACCATAATGCCGCGACCCTTCTCCTTTCTGGCTTCCAGTACCGTTCCCGTTGGCGAAGCTGTTGGGTTTGCCTTTGGATTAAGGTCTTCAGCGACTAGAATAATCGCTTCCAACAAATCCTCCATACCCAATTTTTCTTTGGCCGATACAGGAATCACCATCGTATCGCCGTCCCATTCGTCAGGAACCAGACCCGCTTCACTAAGCTGTTGTTTGACCACCGGCGGATTACTGGTGGCCAGGTCAATCTTATTCAGAGCTACAATAATGGGGACACGCGCGGCGCGGGCATGATCAATCGCCTCACGAGTTTGCGGCATTACGCCATCATCGGCGGCCACTACCAGGATAGCAATGTCTGTCGCTTGCGCGCCGCGTGCGCGCATGGCTGTAAATGCCTCATGGCCCGGTGTATCCAGGATGGTGATTAACTTCCCGTCATGGGTGGCCTGATAGGCGCCGATGTGCTGCGTAATGCCGCCGGCTTCGCCAGATTGCACATTGGTCTGGCGGATCACATCCAACAGGGAGGTCTTGCCATGATCAACATGTCCTAACATGGTGATTACGGGCGGGCGGGGAACCAGGTCGGCTTTAGCTTCTGCGGCCAGCACCTCGCGCCAGGCAGGCTTTTTGGTCTGCTCTTCGTCATACGCTTCCTCGACAGCATCTGGGGCGACAACATCATAGCCCATCTCTCCAGCCACAATAGCGGCCGTGTCAAAGTCAATCTCCTGGTTGATGTTGGCCATGATGCCATTGCTCATCAACTCCTTGATGACGTTGATAGGACTGACTTCCATCGCTGCCGCCAGTTCGCGGACAGTTATAAAATCTGGTATTTCAATTAGCATTTTCGTCTTAGTCATGCAATCACTTCCTCGCAGCGCAAAACGATTTTCGTATTTTGAGCGTAAACCGCTTTAAGCTATCCCCTCTATTCTTGTGCTGGTTTGCGTACCGCCTGGTTTGTGCGTCATAATTACGGCGAGTTCTGCCTCGCTGACCTCGGTTAAGAGGGTTTGATTCAGCAGGCGGGCATCCTTGGTTATTTTATCCCAACAAGCTAATTGCTCGCATACATACGCGCCACGCCCATTTTGCTTTCCAGTTAAATCAACAATCACGCCATTGTCCGGCGTCCGCACAATCCGCGTCAGTTGTCGTTTGTCACGCTTCTGACGGCAAACAATACAGGTCCGTTGGGGTATGTGTTTTGGCCGTAGGCGTTTTTTTTGACCCATTTCGCTGCCAGCGGTTACAAATCGTCTGTATCAAACTCTTCCCAATCAGGACGTCCCCGGCGCTTGCGCTTGCGCTTGACTACAACCTCGCCAGCCTTCTCGTCATAAACAAGTTGCTTGCTTTTGCTGCGGCGTTGTTTTTCAGCCGCAGCTTCCCGCTCTTTTTATTCAGCGCGAGCGGGCCGGGCTATGACCACAGTTGGTTTGGGTTTTTCAGCTTTCTTTGGTTTCTCTTTGATCTGAACCAGTGGTTGTGACAGATCGTCAATTGCCGGAATGGCCGGTTCTTCTTCGACTTCGTCCGGCGATGTCTCAACGGTTGGCGTTTCTTCCACCGGTTTTTCAATATCCACTGTTTCTTTTGTTGTTTCTGCTGCCACCTCTGCCGGAGGTTCGGCCGTTTCCACTACCGCTTCCTGAACGATTTCTTCTCCTTCAACAGAAGCAGTTTCCTCGGCCTCATCGGCGGCAACAATGTCAGCTTCTTCACCTTCTGGTTTTGGTAGTTCGTAGCCAGCGACGTACTCTTTCAATGTTTCCAGCGCTTTGTCGCCAAAGCCGCGGAAGTTCAGGAAAACCTCGTCGCCCAGGGCCAGGGTGAAGAGAACAGCGCCGACTGTCTCGATTTCGTTATCCAACAACAGGTTGTGAATACGTCCGGGCAAATCCAGTTCATCCAATGGCAGTTCCCAGGCAATGGCGGGCACTTGTTTTCGCGCTTCAGCGCGTTTCTGGCGTATTTCTTCATGTTTGGATGAGCGGGCCGTAATAATGTTGCCTTCGACGGCGCTTACCAGCCGGTCAAGGGTGAAGTAATCTTCAGAGGTGATGGGACGGCCGGCTGCTTTTTTGTCCAGAATCGCCTGTATCTGATCCAGAAATTTGGTATCTTTGCGCACGGCCGCATCCACCGCCGGGTGATCCAGATGTTCCAGCGAATCCGTAGCCGATTCGATGAGACTTTTGATGTCAATCCGCCACCCAGTTAGTTTGGCCGCCAGACGCGCATTTTGCCCTTCCCGGCCAATGGCCAATGATAATTGGTCATCGGGCACAACAACGATCGCTGTTTTGCCATCATCGGGGTGATCATCCAGGAAAACGTGGGAGACCCGCGCCGGACTGAGCGCTTTGGCAATAAATGTTTTTTGGTCCGGATTCCATTCAATGACATCGATCTTCTCGTCATTGAGTTCACGAACAATACTCTGGATACGCACGCCGCGCATACCGACACAGGCGCCCACGGGATCAACGCCCGGCTGTAGAGCCATAACGGCCACTTTGGAACGCTGCCCGGCCTCGCGGGCAATGCTTTTTAAGTCCACCTGCCCGTTATAAATTTCCGGCACTTCTAATTCCAGCAAACGGCGCAGCAAATTACGATGATTACGGCTGACAAAAATCTGCGGCCCGCGGCTAGTGCGACGTACTTCCAGCACATACACGCGAATTTTATCATGGGCGCGGTAACGCTCGCCACGAACCTGCTGGCTTTTGGGCAACGTCGCTTCTGTGCGTCCCAGACCAATCGTGATGTGCTGTCCGCTAATGCTTTGCACTATTCCATTGACTAACTCGCCTTCACGGCCGGAAAAATCTTCGTAAAGTTGTTCTCGTTCGGCCTCGCGCACACGCTGCAGGAGGACCTGTTTGGCGGTTTGGGCCGCAATACGGCCGAAACTGGCCGTTGTGCTATCTACCAGCGCCAGATCGCCAAGTTGGGGATCGCCGTTTTCGGAAGCAGGGTGTAATAATTGGCGGACGTTTTCTAACAACACTTCGGTTCGATTATCTACAATGGTTTCTACAACCTCTTTTTCGGCGTAGATCGTTGGTTCACCGGTCCGCGCGTCAATCTCGGCAACAACCTCCTGAAGATTGCTGACATTCATATCCCGACGATAGGCTGAAACCAGGGCTGTTTTGAGCGCGTCAAAGACATCGTCTTTAGACAATCCACGTGATTCACATATTTCGTTAAAGGCTAGAATAAATTCGCTTTTCATTCAAGCAACTCCGCACGTTTATTTACTATAGAAAACAAAAAAGTGGGAAAGGCCCACTTTTCGCACAAACGTATCCAATAAGATGATCTGAGAAAATTATAGCACGGCCTGATTTTGCAAGCAAGGTGTGGTGGGGGGGGCTACGAACAAGTTGGCAACGCCTTTAGATTTGGCAACGCCTTTGGGTTTGGCAACGCCTTTGGGTTTGGCAACGCCTTTGGGTTTGGCAACGCCAAACCCCTACATCAGGCCGCAATGGTAGGGGCATGGCGCGGCCATGCCCAGCGGCGTTGCCAACATGTTTGATAACTTGGTCGTAGACCTTGTGTGATTTACCAAACTGCATTACGAATCTAATGCACAAGTATTTCCGCCGACGTGTACTAGCCGTTTGTGTCTATGATTCCTGATGATTCTTTTATGGTCCTGTGGTGGTTATAAATCACGGCGAGAAAAGCTGATAAGGGCGAGCGCCAACAGGGCAACAAGATAAAAGATGGCATAGCCGATCATCAGGTTGCTGGGCTGGGAGGCGATGGCGAATGGGCCTATGTTGAAGGCAGGGTTGGCCAGTCCTGGCTCCAGGAGGGAGAGGGCTTTTTTCCACAAGATTTCACTGGGCATGATGAGGCTGGTGGCGATGCCGATGTCTACGGCCGTTTCATTGCGCAGTAACGCCCCAATCTGTTCTACCCAGCCGCCGATAAAGGCAATACCGTACATCATGAAGGCCATCACGCCGTTGGACAAGGTGGAGAGCCGGGCGCCGCCGGCAATGGTCAGGGAAAGGATGACCCAGCCTTGCAGCGCCATCAAGCCCATCCCGGCCCACAGGTTGTTGACGGTGACGCCGGAGCGCAGGTAGACGATGAGTAGAACGCCGCCGGTGAGCAGCAGGCTGTAAACGAGGAGCAAAGCGGCAAATCCCAGCCATTTTCCCAGGATGATCTCCCAGCGGCGGACGGGTTTGGTCAGGATGGCCTCGATGGTGTGGGACTCTATTTCACCGGAAACGGCCGTTACCGAAATCAACACAGCAATGACAACGATCAAGAAGTTGATGGCGTACAATCCGGCCGTCAGCAGCACGCCGACAACCAGATTGCGTTCGTTTGAATCGGTAACGTGTTTGCTGACATCCAGATAGATATAATGAAAGCCCAGGCCAAAAACGACCAGGAAGCCCAGCCCCATGAGCAAGGTCATCCACAAAATGCGGCGGCGCTGGGTTTCACGGATGGTTAGTTCGGCAATGATGAGAGTGGTCATATAGTCAGATAGTCAAATAGTCAGGCGGTTGAGTGGTTGTCAGGTTGTTTGTTTCTCGCTTTCGACCTCCCCGCCGACGATTTGGAGGAAGCGATCTTCCAGAGACAGGCGCTGCGGGCGGAGTTCGTAAAGGGTTTGATTGTTGTTGACAAGCCATTGGGCCAGCTCAGGGAGTTTGTTTTCATAGGGTAGGGTTAAGTGGATACGGCCGTTTCCCTCATCCAGCCGCACCCCCTCGCCAAACCGGACCAAGTTGGACAAAAGCTGCGGCGTTGGCTCACCCACACGCAGAATGACATCCACGCTTTCCTGCTCAAACGAAGCCAATGAGGCGGTTTGCAAAATCACGCCTTCGCGGATGAAGGCTACCCGGTCACACGTTTGCTCTACTTCACTGAGCAGGTGGGAATTGAGGAAAACGGCCGTTCCTTCCACGCGCAGGCTGTTGATGATGTCGCGCACTAGGCGGCGGCCCAGCGGATCCAGACCCGATGTCGGCTCGTCCAGAAATACCAGTTCGGGGTCGTTAAGCAGCGCCTGGGCCAGCCCGATGCGCTGCAACATCCCTTTGGAAAAGGCATGGAGCTTGGTGGCGGCCCGGTCGGCCAGCCCCACCAGTTCCAGCAAATCAGGGATAACGGCCGTTCGCGCCGACTTGCTCATGCCAAATAAACGGCCGTGTAAATCCAAAAACTCGGCGGCGGTCAGCCATTCATGAAAACGGAAATGCTCCGGCAAAAAACCAACTTTGGCCCGCGTCTGCCGGTCGCCCAACGGATGGCCCAGCAAGGTGGCTGTCCCGTCGGTGGGCGCGGTCAGCCCCAACAGCATTTTGACGGAAGTTGTTTTGCCAGCTCCGTTTGGCCCCAGGAAACCAAAAATCTCCCCCCGCTTGACCTGGAGGGTGAAATCGGCAACGGCCGTTTTTTGACCAAATTCCTTGCGCAGCCCACGCGCATCAATGGCTAGATTATCTGTCGTCAAAATTATCCCCTGGCTGAAATGATTAAAGATTGATGATTGATGATTAACCAACGGTATCAGCGCCTGGTCGAATCATCAATCATCGATCATTTATCGCAGCGTCCCGGCCAACGATACCAAATCTTCCGTACCCATACCTGGCCCCAGGAGCAGGTAAACCACGCCATCCTTTTGCCAGAACGAGGCGCTGCCCTCGCCGCTTAGGCTGTTCAATACCAGGCCGCTTACCCCATCTACTGTCACCTCGTTAAATGAGGCAAAATCTTGCGGGATTGGCAGCAACACCGTGCTTGTCCAATCAATGCTGCGCGCCAGACGGTATGCTTCATCTTCATTGAGTCCCAGCACCTGCAGCAGCGCCTCGCCCAGCACGGTGGGGTCAACATCGTCAGGATATTCTACCACCGGGCTGGCGGTTTGCATTAACATGGTTCCATCGGCCCACTGCTGCTGGATGCCGGCGAAAACAGTCACGTCTACCTGAGCGCCGTCCAGGCTGTCGGGCAAGAGCAGGGGATCGGCGCCGGTTGCGGCTACGATGGCGCGCGCCCCGGCCAGATCAACGGTAAGACGGCCGTTTCCCCCATCAGCTACCCAAATTTCAGCCGGCGCGCCCAGGCCGGGCAGCGTGCGTGTGTTCGTCAACCCGGTTTGAGCTTGCGCGGCGGCCAGTGATTCAACTGGAACCAGTTCCCCTGGTTCTTCAATAATTTCCAACTCGCCGGGCGTTAGCCCTTCTTCAGCCACCCGCTGCAAAATAGCGATCTGCTCTGGTGAAATGGAAATGGCGGCAAATTTTTGCACGCGGAACATCCCCAGAAAATCACTGGCCGCAGTCCGCACCGCTGGGAAACTAAAGGCCGCGCCAAATAACAATACCAGCAGTAAAGTTACTGTTGCATAACGACGATTATTATTCATCATAAACCTCCCAAATCGAGTGATGAGTCGATCTTCTTCCTGCCGATCTATCTCCTGGCGCACACGGGCCAACATTTGACCGGCCGGATGCGGCGCTTCCGCTGCTGTCGGCTCTAAAATTGATAGTTGATTGAGCGCGTTTCTGATTTCTTTCTCTTGTTGGGTCATCTTCTTTCTCCCGGGAAATGATTTAAGATTGATAATTCTCCAATCATCAATCTTCAATCTTCAATTCCTTCAGCCTCGTATGCCTCGCGGAAGGCTTTGGCGGCGCGGACCAACAAGGTTCCCACTGAACCAGGGGCCACATCGCAAGCAGCGGCACATTCGGCGTAGCTAAACGCCATTTGCCGCATGAGGAGCAGTTGAACCTGGCGTGGTTTGAGTTGGGCGAGGGCGGTGCGAACGGCCGTTTTCATCTCCTGCTGCTCCACTTCCTTCTCGGCAGCGGGGCTGCCCTGCGGGTCGGGAACCAGGACGGTGTTGCGCTGCCAACGGCGTTGGCGGCCGCGAATCGCGTTGTAGCCCATATTTGTCGCCACCCGGTAGAGCCAGGCGCTGACGT
This sequence comes from Chloroflexota bacterium, assembly GCA_024275635.1. GTDB lineage: Bacteria > Chloroflexota > Anaerolineae > Promineifilales > Promineifilaceae > JACKCC01. The sequence goes on from JAJRYT010000119.1 coordinate 39,243, forward strand.
TGTGTTCTCGGTTACGGGCGAACAGCTTTTTGCGGAAAGCGTGATTGTACAGTTGCAAAAAAACCTCTTGCGCCAGGTCTTCCGCTTCGGCCCGGTTGCCGACCAATCGAAACAGCAGCCCATATACCCGATCATAATGCTGGTGAAAGGCCGCCTCAAATGAGGCCGCATCCCCCTGGCCGATACGTTCCAGCAGCAGGTTGTCTGTCAATGTGGTCAATGTGTCTCCTCTGCGTTCCTCAGATTTGCTCAATTCACCCCCCTAAACACCGGTCGTTTCATATTTGTGACAGGCAAGCCATTCACCATCCATCATACTCGGTTTGTCCGCAAAATGTGCGTTATGGGCGTTAAATTTTGGGTTCTTTGGGAATTCAAGGGGTACACCCATATATGGTGATAAGGTAAAATGGATGTTTTTACAAACGGAGTAAGAACAATGCCCACAGCTACACCGGCCACAATCAGTTTTCCCTTGGATATTCCTCAAGTTGATGTGCTTGCCACCAAGCAAACACGGGATGGTAAATTCATCATTACGGTTGAAAGTCGCCGCGAAACAACCCAATGCGGCATATGCAAAAAAGA
>JAJRYT010000120.1 GCA_024275635.1 Chloroflexota bacterium
AGACACCGGCGCGGCCGGCCACGCTATCTTCTCGTACCGGCTGCTGCTGGAGAAAGGGTATTTTGATGATTTGGCGGCGGGGCCTTATGCGGAGACGGCCGTTGTGCCTGGAATGGGGTGGCGGCCGTAAGTGATCGCCATTCAATAATCCCTGCGATTTTTAGTTATACACGTGACAGTCGCGGTTGTGCCGGATAATGATAACAGAGTATAATAATCGCCTCTAAATACAGTATCTATGCAGGCATTGTTTCGTTTGGGTATCAGCGCGGGCCGCTGATAAAATTGAAACCTGCTTATTGGCGCGAGAAAAAATTTATGCAAAAAATTAAATTCTTCCACCTTTTTTTGGCATTAGGCAGCATCTTGCTAATCATGCAAATAATAAACATGGCAGATAAACAATCAATTGTTTCTCGTGTACAGGCTGCCAATCCCACGACAAATGAAGCCATTGCGCCAAACTGCCGTTACGGCGCCTCTTCTGTCTCCGGATCGCCCACCTGGTTGTCTACCTTAGGAGCCGGTTGGTACATTAATTTCGGTCCCAATCCATCATCGCAGGCTCCGGCAAACGTATCACACACACCCATCATCAGGATACGTGAGAAAAAAGTTTGGGATGAGACGACTCAATCCTACGATTTCCTTGGTGAATGGTATTTGCAATTCGATACAAATATAACCGGTGCGGACGCTGAAAACTTTGTGCGCACGACCATCACCAACTATCCCGGCCGTTTATGGATTATTGGCAATGAAATTGACCGATTGACCCAAGATGAAATAACGCCAGAACTATATGCTTCAGCATACCATGATATTTATGGTTGGATCAAAGATGAAGACCCAACAGCACAAGTGGCGATCTCCGGCCTAGTAGAAGTGACGCCGCTGCGTCTGGCATATTTGGATCGGATTTGGGACGCTTATCTGACACAGTTTAATACACCGATACCAGTAGACGTTTGGAACTTGCACATATACATTCTCCCAGAGGTCGCGGCAGATGGCGTAACGCCCAGCGCCGCCAGCATCCCAGTGGGGATTGATCTGTCACAAACAACGGCCGTACCCAAGCGAGAGGGTGGCGGGAATCCAAACAATTGCTCCGACCCTGATGTATACTGTTTTGCCGAACATGATGATATGGATATTTTCGAGCAGCAAATTCGAGACATGCGTACCTGGATGCGGGCGCATGGCGAGCAAAACAAGCCGCTCATCCTCAGCGAGTTTTCCCAGTTATGGCCTTACGAAGATGATGGCGCGACCTGCTATCTTCAGGATGAATATGGCAATTGCTTTACCCCCGCACGTGTTTCTGCGTTCATGCTAAACTCATACAACAAGCTAAACAACTTAAAAGACGCCAATTTAGGCTACCCGCTGGACGAAAACCGGTTGGTACAGCAGTGGATGTGGTTTTCAATTTATACCGGCGACCCCAATATAGCAGGCGGAGTTAGTGATTTAATTCAGGAGACATCGCCCGGAAGCGGGACATTTATACTGACGCAAGTAGGACAGCAGTTTCAATCCTATGTGGCAAATGAATCAACCTATACTAATTTACTGGCTGAACGGGCAGAAGGGGAGGTACTCTTTACCAATCCCCCAACCAGCACCACAGTTACAGCAACTTTGTCCTTGCGTTTTCGTAATACCGGCAACACCTTTGTCGAGCAGCCCGTTTATGTCACATTTTATGAGGATGAAGACTTAACCATACCGATTGATACCGTGACGACAACTGTAACCGTGGAAGGATGTGCAGTACGATTTTACGATGTAACTGTTTCCTGGCCTAATCTATCCCCCGGTACACACCGCTTTTGGGCAAAAGTGGACAGCGGGAATGGCGTTGTTGAAGATAGCGAGGCGGATAATGTACAGTCGGGCGTGGTACTGGTTGATCCTCTACAGGTGTTTTTGCCCGTTATTCAGCGTTAACTGGCAGATTTCAATCCATACCGGTCAAGTTTGACTATTCTTTTAGATGTCGGTGCATCCTAAGTTACGGCCGTTTCGATGGCATATTGCGCTGGCAGTGGCGGTAACGGCCGTTTTTCTGCTTCATTTGCTCTCCCCCAGCGACTATAGCGGGGCAGACAGCCGGTTCAGCTTGTTCCTCTCCCAAGCCATACTGGATACCGGAAGTTTGCGGTTAGACAGTATGGAAGCCCATGTGCCGCTTGACCCGTCCGACTATCGCCTGTTTGAAACAAACGGGCATATCTATTACAACTTCCCCTTCGGCAGCAGCATTTTTGCGCTCCCTTTTGTCTGGGCTGCCAACCACCTGCTGGGTATCCACATTTTATCCACCCAAGTAGAATCTTCAGCCATGAATCTGATTGCGGCCGTCGTGATGGCCGTTTTGTTCATGCTGCTGGTTGCCATTGGCCGGATCTTTCTGGGAAAATGGACGGCGTTGGCGCTTTCTATGATCGTGATGTTAGGCAGTTCGCTAACCAGCTCTTTGGGGACATCGTTGTGGAACCTGAATTTCACCCTGCTGTTTTACGCTTTCAGCTTGTGGCTCATCCTGCGCTTTGAAACAGGGCAAGATAAGAGCGTCCATCCGATAGCGCTTGGGGGGAGCCTGTTTGCCGCTTTTTTAAGTAGGCCTACGGCGGCAATTTTTATCCTGCTGGTCTTGGTATATTTGCTGTGGCGGGATTGGCGGCAGTTCATCATAACGGCCGTTACCGCATCTCTTCTTTTGCTCGGTTTCAGCCTGATCATTCACCGGGAAATAGGGATGTGGCTGTTACCCTACTACACCCCGTCCCGGCTGGAAGGGAGTGGCTCACCCATGTGGCTTGTGTGGTATGGCTTGCTGTTCAGCCCCGGACGGGGACTGTTTGTATTCAGCCCGATTTTTTTAATTCCCCTGTTGGTTCTGCCCCAAAACGGCCGTTCCTGGAGCCGCAAGCCGTTTTTTTGGTTAGCCGTCACCTGGATCGTGTTACACATCGCTTCGACGGCTACCTTTCCCAGTTGGTGGGGAGGAGCCAGTTATGGCCCCCGGCTCCTGACCGACATCGTCCCCGCCTTTTACCTGCTTTTGTTGCTATGGGCGCAAGCTGTCGAAAAAGAAGGGAAATCATTGTGGCAGACGGCCGCCGGATGCCTTTTGCTGCTGTTTGCTGTGGTTAGTCTGTTTATCAACAGTTACGCAGCTTTGTTTAACAGCCACACAATCGATTGGAACGGCACAAATATGCTGCCCAATGTTGACAACACGCCAGACGCCTTATTGGATTGGCGGCATCCCCAATTTCTGGCAACGGCCGCCAGCAATTGTGCGCGAAACCAAATGTTTTACAAGCATGTATGGGAAGATAATCTCATCATATTGTCTTCTTATGCACCCCATATCGTTATTACGGCAGATGACACCGGCAATGGCAGATTAATCACCATGCCACCACCAGGAAGTAAGCCAATGCCTGCGCCCTCTACAAAAAACACGCTTGCCAGCCTCCTGCCAAGAGTCTATTTGCCGATGGTGGCGCAGAACGCTCCTTTGTACGCCTTGATGCCGGGATGGTATTTGCCGCAATCGGGGCGGGCGCTGGCGCTGTGCAATGAAACGTCGATTGTAGTCGGCCCATCTGAGATAACCGGCGATTACGTATGGCAGCTTACGGCCGTCGCTGTACGCCCTGCGCCAGTATCTGTTTTTGTCAATGGCACACAAATCGGCGCAATGCAAGTTGGCACGGAAACGGCCGTTTACAAGCTGCCATTTTCCGCTACACTCCTGTCTACAGAGCAGGACAACCAAATCGCTTTCAGCAGCACAGGCGACGGCAATTTGGCGGACAACTTCCAGTTCATTTCGTTGGCAATGGTAAAAGCAAGCGGCAAATAAGTTCTACGCTTTGCCTGCTTAGGAATGAAGATTAAATAACTTTCCAAAGATTGGTTCAATCCAGCAATTCCCGCAGTGAATTATTAACATTAGCCATTCTACCAGAGAGAAATAGCTAATTTTATTGGTTTCTACTGTAGAAAGTTTACGAAAACTAAAATAGTAGCGTGTATTAGTAATTCAGGAATTTCCGGCCCCCTGCATATGGGGGAGAGCGCAATATTATTTCCATATATGG
>JAJRYT010000121.1 GCA_024275635.1 Chloroflexota bacterium
AACATCCCGGCCAATCCTTCCCGGACAACGGGATGATCGTCTACAATGAGTATGCGTATTTGGTTCATTGTTTCCTCATGTTCCGTATTCCGTGTTCCGAATCGGTTCACGGTTCACGGTTCACGGTTTACGGATAACGGTTTACGGCTTACGGATAACGGTATCGAAACCGCTACCGTTGTCCCTTCGCCCGGTTCGCTTTCGATGAGGAGTTCGCCGCCCATCTGTTCCGCGCGCTGGCGCATGGCGACGAGGCCGAAACCGCCGGAAACGGCCGTTTCCCCCCCGCCTTCACCTATCGTAAAGCCAACCCCGTCATCCTGCACATCCAAAATCACCACATCCCCCAGGTAGGAGAGCGTCGCCTGGACGTTACCGGCCTGGGCGTGCTTACGAACATTGGACAACGCCTCCTGGGCGGCGCGCAACAGCGTCACTTCCACTGCCGGGTGCAAGGGGTAACAATCACCGGTTCGGGTGAAAACGGCCGTTACCCCGCTCCCTGCCGACCAATCCGTCACCACCCGTCGCACCGCCTCATCAAACGGGGCGCTTTCCAACACCTCCGGCCGTAAATCATTGACCACGCGGCGGGCCTGTTCCAAACTCTCACGAGCCGTCTGCCGCGCCTGGCCCAAATGTCGCTTTGTTGTCGGCAGTCCTTCCTCTAACGCCTGTTCCGCCGCCTCCAGGTGCATAATGATGCTGATAAACCCCTGCGCCAGCGTGTCATGGATTTCATGCGCCAGCCGCTGCCGTTCCGCGCTAATCCCGGCCGCCCGCTCCGACCGCGCCAACTCAGCTCGCGTCTCTTCTAGCTGTTGAATCAATGCCTTGCGTTCAACACTTTGGATGATAATGGTATGAATCCAATAACCAAAGAGGATGCCGATACCCGTCAAACCCAGCCATAGCAAGGCCGCCGACCAATCAGGCGCAACGCCAATGCCAATAGTTTGTTGATAAAAATTTAGGGCGAAAATGAGCAAAGCGAAACCAGACGCCCAGGCAATGGGCAAAACAATAAATGCCTGGCTCCATAACCCCATTTGAGTCACGTAAAAGGCGGGATCAATTCGTATCAGGCCAAACCAAAGAACAACCAGGCCGCTGATGTAGATCAGCGCAAAAGGCAGGTTTTCCCGATAATGGCCGACATGCCGGATGAGATAAACCGCTCCCAGGTGCCAGATGCCCAATAAAACGCTGAGACCAACCGCCCACCTCAGCATGTTAGCCGGTAAAGTCTCATCCTGAAAAGCGAAAATGAGGCCGAGGAACAGGCCGAGGAGAAATAGACCAGTCCATAACCAGCCAGAACGTTCCCAGGCATCGCGTGATCGGGGGTCAGTCCAGGATTGGGGTTGTGGGGGGGAGGTGTGATTGGTCATTCTACATTCCATTATGAGGGGCGGAGCGACAAAGTGGCAAAGGAGCAAGGTTGCCGGGTGGCAAAGTCACCCGGCAATCTTGCCACTCTGCTCACTCCCAACGAAAGGTTCGGATGGAAACGGCCGTGGCCACAACCATCATCCCCAGCAACACTAACAAAGCCGTTCCATTCCAGCCATCGCCATACCATAAATCTTGCAGCAAGTTCACTACATGCGTCAGCGGCAAATATTGGCTAAAGGCGACCAACTTTTCCGGCAAAACTTGCTGCGGCAGCGCCGCGCCGGAGAGGAACATCATGGGGAAAAACAATGCCATACCTACTGCTTGAGCGGCCGTTGATGTGGGAGTTAGACTGGCTAACACAAAGCCTATGCTCAAAAAGCTAAGACCGCTGATAACCACCGCCAGAAAAGCGCCCACCGGCGCTTCTGGCAAGACCAAACCGTAAACGAAGATACCGGCAATAACCAAAGACGCTATCCCCACCAGCGAAATAATGAGATTCACAGCCACCTGCGACCCCAAAACCAGCGCTGGCGTAATAGGCGCAGCACGAAAGCGGCGCAAGATGCCTTGTTCCCGATAAACGGATAGGGCGATGGGCAGCCCAATCATCCCTGTCGTGCCAATAATCATGGCGATGTAGCCGGGCACGGAGTTATCCACACTACCCCGGCCGCCCAGAAACGGGCTGGGATCATTGCCATAAATGCCGCCAAAGAGGAACAACAGCAGCAGCGGGAAAACGAGGGTAAAAAAAGTCCCTACCGGTTCGCGCAATTTTAATTTCATCTCCACCCAGGTCATTTTGGTTAAGGCTTGCATGATTCAAACTCCTACGTAAACGGAATTGGTAATTCAGTAATTATCATTCGATACGCGATTTACCAAATCGCGCTACAGATCGCTTATGATCTAATCTCGCGCCCGGTTAAGGCTAAAAATACATCTTCTAAATCGGCTTGCTCGACGCGCAGGTCGGCGGGAACGATATCGTGTTGGGACAAGGCGGCGGCGACGCGGGCCAGCAGGGGGCCATCGCCTTTAACGATGATTTGCTGGGCTTGTTGGGTAACGGCCGTTACCCCTTCCACCCCCTTTAACAGCGCCGCGTCAAACCCGTTCCGGCCAGTAAAGCGCACCGTACTGCCCGCCTGCAGCCCCTGAATCAACACTCTTGGCGTATCCAGCGCCGCCACTTTTCCCTGGTCAATAACAGCAATCCGGTCGGCCAGTTCTTCAGCTTCATCCATAAAATGGGTGACAAGAATGACTGTCTTGCCCTGGTCGCGGATGGCGCGCACCACATCCCAGGTGGCGCGGCGGGTCTGCGGGTCCAAACCGGTCGTCAGCTCATCCAAAAAGATAACCTCCGGGTCATTAAGCAAAGCCAGAGCGATAAAGAGTCGCTGTTTTTGCCCGCCGGACAGGTTTTTGAAGCGCGTGTTGCGCTTTTCACTCAAACCCCATTGTGCCAGCAGCGGTTCCCAGGGAACAGTCTGCTTGTAAAATGAGGCGAACAGATCAAGCGCTTCCCACACTTTCATGTAGTCGGGCAAACTGGCCTCTTGCAGTTGGATGCCCAGCCGCTGGCGCAGTTCTTGCGCCTGCGTTTGCGGGTCTAAACCCAGGACACTCACTGTACCGCTATCCGGTTTTCGCAGCCCCATAATGGATTCAACGGCGGTCGTTTTACCCGCGCCGTTGGGGCCGACGATGCCAAATATCTCCCCTTTTTGTACGGTCAGGGACACATCGGCCACAGCAACTGTGTCACCGTATGTCTTACGTAAATGTGTCGCTTCAATTATGTTGGTCATGGTTATTTCCTTCGCAGAAAAAGATTGATGATTGAAGATTGATGATTGAAGATTGAAATCATCACGCCTCAATCATTAATCATCTATCATCAATCTTCTTGTTTGCTGTTTGCTTATCCTGGCTACAGCATAACAGGCGGCAGACGATATGTAACCAACCAGGGGATGGAAACGGCCGTATCAGACGAACGATGGTTGAATCAACCAAACGGTTGATTGACATAAAAACAAAGGGGTTCGATTAGGGAGTTGTGGATTCGTAAAGCGCATGACCCCGCGCGTAACCGTTCAGCCGCCAACAGACTTTTGAAGTTTTGCAGTCGAGTACACAACCACATATAGCGTCAAAACTTCAAAAGTCTCCAGGGGGGGGTGAACGCTTACCTCCGCGCTTTCACGCATCGCGCATTACGTTTGATTTACCACCAGGTTTTGAAGGTCAGCGCGCTGCTGCCGATGAGTTCGCCGCTGGATGAGTAGACGGCCGTCCACACCTGCACTTGCTTACCTGGCGAAATATCGCGGATTCCCAGGGGGGCGACAATCCGGCCCTGGGCGTCTGTCCGGCCCAGGCTGATGACTGTGTCCACGTTATCAACTGTCATGGTAACGTCGGCAGCGATGCCCTCAACGGGGCGGCCTTCAGGCGTGAAGACGGTGACATACAATGTCTGCGTATCACCGGCATAGAGAACGGCCGTTTCCACCGACGTAAACACATCCACCCGGCGAATCCCGGCAAAAGGAACTGGCTGGGCAAACTGGTTCTGGCGGTAGGAGAAAGCCATTTCCGCATCGAAGTGAGCCTGACCCAGGTAGCTGATCTGGATACGCTGGTCAATGGGGAGTTCGGGCCGCCATTCAAGACGGCCGTTACGGAAATACTGCACTCGCAAATCTCCCTCATCCAACTGGAGCGAAATAGGCGGGCCTAGAAGCTGCTCGCCATTGTAGGCGTCATAGAATGACAAAAATTCATCCTGAACTATCAAGTCTGTTTCCGGGAAAGCGCGGGCGGGGCGGTTCTCCGGTACGGCGGCGAGAACAGGTTCTTCCAGACCGGCCAGCGCCCATTCTCCCAACGGGTAAACGGCGACGGTCTGGGCAGCCTCATCAACTTCTAGGCGCATGGCGTGGAAATATTGGACGAAACGGCCGTTATCCGGCGCTTCAAACCCTTCTGTAATCGGATCGCCAAAGATACGCTGCCCCCCCATTTCCTCATAAAACGATGCAAATTCGTCGGCCACCGCGATGCCTGTATCTGCTGTCGTGCGCGTGGGAACCGACTGTGCCGCTGTGCAGGCAGACAGGAAGAGAAGAAGGAATGATGAATGATGAATGATGAATTTAGCCCACTTGCCACTTGCCACTTGCCACTTATCCACTTGTCACTCGCATACTCGCCACTACCTAATACGCTGCCCGATCTAGCATCTCATGTTCTTCACGGAGGCGCAAATAACTATCGTAGCGGGCCGGAGAGATACGGCCGTCAGCCACCGCCGCCCGCACCGCGCAGCCCGGCTCATGTTGGTGGCTACAATCACTAAACTGACAATCGGCCACAAGAGGCGCCATTTCGCGGAAGTAGGCGTCCAATTCACCCGGTTCCACATCGAACAAAGCCAGGCCGCGAATGCCGGGCGTATCGGCCACATAGCCCCCCATTTCCAGAGGGATCATCTCCGCATAGCGCGTGGTGTGCAGCCCCTTCCCGGTCGCTTTGCTTACCTCCCGCACCTTTAGCCCCAAATTTGCCTGAACAGCATTGAGCAGGCTCGATTTACCCACGCCCGACGACCCGGCCAGCACCGACAACTTTCCTTGCAAGCAGTCCCGCAGTTCCGCTACGCCAGTCTCCTCTTTGGCGCTGGCGTAAATGACCCGGTAGCCAATTTCGTCGTAAATACCAAATTTTTCGCGCGCTTTTTCCAGGCCGGTCAGATCGATTTTATTCACGCAAATGATGGCCGGGAGTTTGTTCATCTCGGCAACGGCAAGGAAGCGATCTAGTTTACGCAAGCTGGGATGCGGCCTTTTCACCGCAAACACAAACACGACCTGATCAGGGTTGGCGACCAGCACCTGTTCCTGGTCTTTCAACAGATGACGGGCCTCGGCCGATGCGCGCGTGCGCGACAAAACCGTGCGCCGTTCTGCGACCGATTCAATCGTTCCTGTCCCGTCCTTGTTGATGGAAATGGACACCCTATCCCCCACAGCAACCAGTGAAGATTTCTGCCACGCCTTCTTCAAACGGCCCGGCAGTTGGGCAACGATCTCCCCCTGGCCCATGTCAACGGTAAAAAAACCGCTGATGGCTTTGATAACGATGCCTTCGTATTGTTGTTTCAGATGCCAACCTCCGTTCTAAAGCGCTTCATATCGTCAACAAGATTCAGCAGATCGGGATTTTCACCACGAATGGCACGAATTGCACAAAAAATGTATTCTTAATTCGTGAAATTTGTGTCAGATTCTGGATCTACTAAGATTATAGCCCAAAGCCCCGCTGATTGTGAATGGCTAATTTCCCTCAGCTTTTTGGCGTTTGCTCAGATGCGGGCAGGATAATTGATAATTAAGGAAGGAAGGCGAGGATTAGAGGTTGTCATGAATTTGACTCGACAAAGCGTAACGGCCGTTATCCTGGGTATCATGCAAGATGGCGGACTGCCGCACGTAGGCTGCCGCTGCCCGCGCTGCACCGCCGCCCACGCCGATCCTGCCCGGATAGAATACGCCGCCTGCCTGGGCATCGTGGATGATCGGGAAGCGCCGGCCAAAGTCTGGCTGATTGACGCCACACCCGACATCAAATACCAACTTAACCTGCTGGCCGACGTTTTAGGGCCGCATCCAACACGTCCCCACCGTCTGCGCCAGCCCGACGCCATCTTCCTCACTCACGCTCATATGGGCCATATTAGCGGCCTGCTTGAGCTGGGGCCGGAAGCGATGGCGGTACAAAATTTGCCGGTATATGCCCCGCCGGGTCTAGTTGATCTGCTGGCCGAGAATCAGTTATGGCGGCCTGTGGTCGAAAAACTTGATTTACGGCCGTTTGCCTCCTCCGAAGCCATCCCTTTAACCCCAGATTTCCGCCTGACCCCCCTGCCCGTTCCCCACCGCGACGAATGGGGCGCGGGCACGGTCGCCTTTCACTTGCAGGGGCCGGACCGCTCGCTGCTTTACCTGCCGGATATTGACGCCTGGGAACAATGGGCAGAAGCACGGGAGAGGTTAACGGCCGTTGATATTGCCCTGGTTGACGCCACGTTTTACAGCGTGAATGAATTGAACGGCCGTCCCCCCGTCATCCATCCCCTTGTCCCCCACACAGTGGAAAAGTTCGCTCACCTGCCCGGCCAGCTTGTACTGACCCATCTTAACCATACCAACCCAATTCTGGACAAGAACAGCAAAGAACGGAAGGCTATCATAGCTGCCGGAGTCCAGATCGCCCATACCGGCCAACGCTTCCCATTGTAAATGATCTTCTCCTCATTCCTCTTCCCTGCTTCAATTCCGTAAGTTTTCTTCCAGCAGGCGGACTTGCTACCGGTTAAAATGATTTCATGCGATTCCGTCCTAGAATTTACTGGCTTTTGGCAGGCGTGCTGTTAGTCATCGCCTGTCGGGCGGGCACAGCCGTTCAACCAACTGTGCGGCCAACAGAGCCGCCCATTACTCCAGCCATCAACCCGACACCGACAACGGCCGTCTCCCCCTCTCAGGAACCCGCCGTGACCCAACCCGCGCCTTCTCCCACGCCGATTATGATTGATCTGGATACTATTCCGCCGGTAGACACAAACCAACACAGCGTCCCATTGGAACAGGTCTATTTTGACACCTTCCGGCGCACTAACCGGGCCGTCCCTCTCAGTGCAGCTCAGCCGGAACTCATTCGCACGCTGCTGGACGCGATTCCGCCGATTTACAACCCGGTCTGGGAAACGGCCGCTGCCGCTGACGAGTGGCTGCGCGACGGCGATCTGGTACTGGGTTATGCTGACAGCGGCGAAGCCTTTGCCTATCCCGTTCGCATCCTCAACTTTCATGAAATGGTCAGTCATGAGGTCAACGGCCGTCCCATCTTAGCCAGCTACTGTCCCCTGTGCCGCAGCGGCATCGTGTACGACCGCGCGGTTAACGGCCAGACACTGCTCTTCGGCAATACCAGCGCACTATACGAATCGGACATGGTGATGGTAGATCACCAGACCGGTTCGTACTGGATGCAGGTCAGCGGCGAAGCGATTGTGGGCAAGATGACCGGGGCGCGGTTGGCAGCGCTGCCTTCGCAAACGACGACTTGGGAGGTGTGGAAACAACAGTACCCGCACACGCTTTCCCTTTCCCGCGATACGGGCAATCCTCGCGATTACAATCGTGATCCGTTTAGCGGCTATGGCGAATTTTTGAATGAAAATGGCCGTTTTGCTTTTCCCGTTTCCGATCAAGGGCGTGACCCCCGGCTGGAACCGGGGGCGGTCGTTTTAAGCGTGACGGTTGGCGAGACAATCCGCGTCTATCCACTGGCGGCGGTTGGCGATGGGGTTCTCAATGACGTGGTTGGGGAAACGGCCGTAGCTGTTTTCGGCCAAGCCAAAGGGCCGACGGGAGCAGCTTATGCGGCGGTGGTAGACGGCCGTTCCCTCACCTTCACATTTGTTGATGGTCTCATCCGGGATGAGGAAACCGGCAGTACGTGGGATTTTTCCGGTCAGGCCATATCTGGCGAACTGGCGGGCGCGCAGTTAGGCCCTTTGCCCGGCCGTTCTACCTTCTGGTTCGCCATGATCGCCGCCTTTCCAGAGCTAGAACTTTACACCGGCCAGTAAACCCGTTTAGGGGGCGTTCAAGAGTAACTTTGCAGTTTGCTGGTAATTGCGTATTTGGGTGATTACCAGTTGCCAACTGCCTGGTTACAATTTACCAAACACCAAAGTCACAAACAAAGTCTCCCTTATGGTTCATAAACGTGGTAACCCAAGATATGATGCCTGTTTAACCCCATGAGCGGCAGCTTCTGGGTTGGCTTGGCTGCCAGCGAGCGTAATGGGTAAACGGCCGCATCCGACACCGCCAGAAAGTCGCGCGTTTCATCAATCAAATCATTCTCGTAGGCGTCGAGATTGACGTGTAAGTTACCGCGAATCGCCAGCGTGTTCGTATAAAACGTGACCGGCCGTTTGGATTGCAGCAGTTGAATTCCTTCCAAATTAGCCCCTTCCAGCCAGGCGATATATGTCACCATGCGCCAGTTCATGTTTAAGCTCGCCTGCTTAATGGCTTTTACCCGGTAACCGGCCAGTATAGGTATAAATTCAACATTATCAAAATGGAAAGAGAGATAGCGGCGATCATTCAGATAAGTGAACAATTCGCCGCGTGGTTGGAAACTACCGTGCAGCAGAAATTGAGCCGTAACTACTTCGACATCAAAGGTGGCTAATTTTAATTCCATGTGTTGCCTCAGATTCCCTGTTTGTAGTCAGGTACGCAGCCAAGCGGAGTACCCTCAATGATTATCCTGCTCCTCCGCCGACTATGTGGCTAACTACGAATAGGGTGTAATTGCTTATAATTGCCCTGTGGTTGGATTCCAGTTATCCAGCATGGCCCGGTAAGCCGGGTCATCGTACCGGCTAAGGAGGAAATCGGGCGCATAATCGGGCAAATTACCGCCGGTAACGTGGGCGGCCAGGAGTTCTCCGGCGGCCATACTGGCCATGATGCCGTAACCGGATAGGGCGGCAATCACATAAGCGCCTTCGACTGGCAGCGGCCCAATGAGCGGCCTGTTTTCCCGGGTTTTGCAGTAGTAGCCGCCATCAATGAACGGCCGTCCCATCTTCCCCAAATAAGCGCCCAGCCCCGGAACCATCCGCACCAGCCCGCGCAGGATAACTTCGCCGTATTCATCAGGAAAAGCGGGCGGCCAGACCGGTTCCTGTTTGGCTACGTCGTAAGTCCAAATGGCAAGGACAGTTTTAGCTCCCGGCCCGCCTTCCGGCCGAAAGTGAACGCCGGCGGGGAATTGTTCCACCAGCCAGCTTGTCTCCTCATAAGCGGCCAGTTCGGCCCGCTCTTCGGCCGACCATTCCAGGTAAACAGGATCATTCCAAATCATCAGCGGCGCCGCGCGCGGGATGACGCCCAACGGGTCTGCAAAGGAGATTTTTCCGTGCAGTTCGTTGAAGACGGGGAAATCCACGCCGATCATGTCTCCGGCTTGCTTGAGCAATGGTCCGGCGGCGATGATGTATTTCTCGGTGGCGATGTGCAGAGAGTCGCCGTTTTGGTCAACCTGGACGGATTGGATACGGCCGTCCAACACTCCCACATCTGCCACCCGCCCCTGAACCAATCTGGCTCCCTGTTCTTTAGCCGCTTGCAGCATGTACATGCCCAACTGTTGGGCGCTCAACCAGCCACAGCGACGGGCATGAAGGAGGGATACGGCCGTGTCCGTGACAAACGGGTAATGCGTCTGAATCAGCGCCGGGGCTGGCAGCAAATCCGCGCCATCCAGCGCCTTGTCATACCCCTCGCCAGAGGACGGCGCGTAGCTGTCCGGGCGGCTGTGCCGCCGCAGTTCGCCGGCGCCTAAGCGGGTGATTGCAGCGGCGGTTTGCCGCATCGCCTGGGCTTGTTCGGGGACGGCCGTCAGCCAGACATAGCCGCGCCGGTTCATACTGAAATAATTGCCGCTTTCTTCGGCCAATCCTTCCAGCAAATCAATGCTGCGGTTCATAAAGCGCACCATCGTATCGCCGGGGCCGGGCCACCAGTTGCGGTAGCATTCACTGGATTTGTCGCTGGTCAGCGTCAGTGGCTCCCGTTCGTCTACCAACACCACATTCTGAACACCCTGCTTCACCGCCAGTTGGTACGCCGCCGCTATACCGGCAATTCCTGCGCCGCAGATGACAATTTCGGCTATTTCACCCATGCTCTACCTCCGAAAATTACTCTTCCTTCTTCAAACGAACCGCCCCATCACGGGTAATCTGGTAATGGTCAAAATCGCGGGCCACTGTGGTATTAGGGAAAATAGCCTGGGCTTCGCGGCGGATATCGCGCTCGAAGTAGCGGCGCGAGAGGTGGGTGAGGATGAGGGATTTGACGTTGGCGTCGCGGGCTAACCGGGCGGCTCTGGCGGCCGTCATATGACCGAAATTCTGGGCCATCTCGGCCTCTTCCTCGATGTAGGTGGATTCGATGACCAGTGCGTCGGCGTCCTGGCAAATGGCGCAGATAGTGTCGTCAATCCGGCCAATATCGCCGATATGGACATATTTGGTTCCCGGTACGCCTTCGCCCAGCACCTCTTCGGGGTGGATGGTACGGCCGTCCTCCAACACAACCGCTTCCCCGCGTACCAAACGGCTTCGTTCCGGCCCAAAAGGCACGCCCAACGCTTCCGCCTTCTCCGCCAGAAACGGCCGTCGCTCCTTCTCCGCAAACAGATAGCCAAAATTCCCCGCCCCGCGATGACTCACCGGAAAAGCCGACAGTGTAAACTTGTCATCTTCCAAGATGACGCCCGGTTCCAACACGATCAGGTTGATGTCAATTGGTGAACGCGCTCCAGGGAAAACCACTTTGAACAGTAAATTACTCACCCGCGACAGTGCAGAACGGCCACCGTAAATATCAATCTGCTCCAGGTTTTCCCACCGGCTCAGGGTAGAAACCAGTCCGCCCAGCCCTAAAATGTGGTCCAAATGGCCGTGTGTGAGCAAAACCTTGTTCAGGCGCTTAAAACCGAGACCGCTTTGTAAAATTTGTCGCTGCGTCCCTTCGCCGCAATCAAGCAAAAAGCGATGCTGGCGGTACAAGATCAGGTGAGACGGCAGTCCGCGATGAGCCGAGGGGGCAGAGGATGACGTGCCAAAAAAGATAAGTTCAAACATGGGGATATTTTAGCGGGGATTGGGAATTTTGGGGAGAAATCGGAATAGAACTTCCCTGCCCCTCTAATCCCCACCCTTCACAGTGAAACATCAACCAATAAACACCTGCACCTGGTCACCGTCCTCATCATCCACATTAATCATTAACGGATCAGTCTGAGGGTGTTTCAATCCATCCCGCGCCTCTTGTACAAACTCAGAAGCAATCTCCAAATTCTTCTGTTCCTTTTCCGGCACAAATCCCCGGGCGATGCTGATTCCCCATTGGGCCAAACCTAGTGGCAGCGGCAGACTGATAGCAATCTTACGCCCGCCCTTCTCCTTCACCCGTACATGAATCCAGGCCGAGCGGCGGCTAAGAAAAGCCAGGGCCGTCAACATAAAGGTCAGAATAAACAAGCTCAACAGACACACAAACCAGAAAGTAACAGCCCCCTCAGAAGATTGGTATAACGAACGAAGTCCCAGCCCCATAAAAATCAGGACAGATAGCGTGATAAAAAAGGGATACTGCCAAAAATGGCGGAACTTATCCATGTCCGGCGGTTCATTAGGCAAGACAATCTCACCAGTTAAGGCGGTATCCGGTTCGCTCTTGGGGGATTCAGAAGGTATCTCCAGCGCTTCCAATAACTCTTGAGCTTGTTCGGCCGTTAACTTCCCATCCTGCAACATTTGCAAAACTTGCTGCCGAGCTTTGTCACGCATCATCTCACCTCGCTAAATAACCGATCCTCCCGGAGGTTGCTCAAATAGGTTGCGCCTCTGAACTGAATCTCGGGGAGGATTCTTACTGCGTCAGTGTAGCATATTTCATCAGCGCCCAAAAGAAAAAGCCCCCATGAACAATCATGGGGGCTTTTGGCAAAAGGGAAGTTTTTTTCTTAGTAAGCGCCATCTCCCTTGAGAACTGCGGGAATAGTCTGCAAAATGATATTGACATCTAAACCAACTGACCAGCTGTGGATATATTCCATATCTAACCGAACACGTTCATCGTAGGAAGTATCGGAACGGCCGCTTATCTGCCACAGGCCGGTTAATCCGGGCATCACACTCATTAAAGTATCGCCCCACTGTCCATATTTCTTAATCTCGTTGGGGGTGATGATACGCGGGCCGACCAGGGACATGTCTTGCTGCAAAACATTGAATAACTGCGGCAGTTCATCCAGGCTGAATTTGCGTAACCAATGGCCGATACGGGTGACGCGCGGGTCGCACTTCAACTTGTAATTTCTGGCTAATTCGGCCCGTAGTTTGGGGTATTTCGCCAGGATGTCGTCCCCGTTCACATACATGGTGCGGAATTTGTAAGCGTCGAAAACACGGCCGTCCAACCCTAAAACCCTGCGTCGATGAATGATGGGGCCGGGAGAATCCAACTTCACTAAAACAGCGATGAAGAAAAGCAAGGGCGAGATTAGAAGTAAGCCAGGAATGACGAGCATGTAATCAACGAAGGCTTTCATCACTTTGTTGAAAGCGCCAGATTGAGTCCGGCGTGAGCGCGTGAAATCTATGGGCAACGCCTCTCCTCGTTGAGTACGTTCGATGAGCGTTTTGGCTGCGGTGGGTGCTTGTATCATTGCTTACTCCAAGTTATCTGAAATGCTAAAAAACTGATTGGATTTTGAGTTTCTTGCTCGATTACTAGGAGTTTAGTACCAGTTCCTTACAACAATGCTTACGCTTATTTACGGTCAAAAACCGGTAAATGATTGGAAATTGGAGGAGTGGGAGATTGGGTAATTGAAGGCGGGAACTATCCAATTGCCCCATTACCTGATGAGGTTCTTATTAAACAGAGCAAAACGTGTTAAACGGCCGTTGCCACCGCGGTAAAAAACAACACCACAACCGCACAAACCAGGTTGAGGCGCAGCAATTTCATCTCCCGGCGCGACAGTTTACTTTGTTCCGCTGCCGCCAAAGACGGCCGTTTCTCCCCCAACAGCCGCATCCGATCCATATCCGGGTACAGCGACCACTGCACATAAACGCCAATCAGAACCATGCCCACAAACGCCAGATGCTTTACCAGGATCGCCCCCGCCCACAAACTGTCAACAGCCAGGAAACCGCTGTAATTCGGGTCATTGGTCATTTGCACAAAGCCGGTAAGCAGCAGCACAATCAGACTGCCATTGGCCCAGGGCACAAAACGCTGCTGCAAAGCCAGCCAATGATTCCCCGCCAGCGTCCCCTGCCGCACAGCGGGCCAGGCCACCAGCGCCATTAACGCCAGCCCGCCCAGCCAGATAACCGTAGCCAACAAGTGAAACCAATAAGAAAACGCCAAAATCCAGAAGTTCATATGATTGCCAGTGGGCAAATGGGCAAGTATGCAAGTGGGCAAGTCACCCCTTCATCTTACCCTCTTCTCCATATCCCGCAGCGCCTCATACGCCGGACGCGGCGTACCATCCGGCAGTACGACCGCCCACCACCACTGCTCATCATCCGGCGTACAGTGGTAGTCGGCAATATAAATAGTCGTCATCAGGCCGATCCAGGGCTGCCAATTTTCGGCGGCATATTGGTAAGCGCGCACCAAATAATCAGCCTGGGTCTGCTCATCCACAGCGAACCAGGCGTAATCCGGGTTAACCTGATCCAGCGTCCATCCCATTTCCAGGATAGCGACTTGTTTACGGCCGTCTCCATTCGCCACCATAATCGCCCGTATATCTTCCACATGGCGGAAAGAAAACCAACGCCCGCCGCCATACGCCGGATCAGCCGCCGCTTCCGTCGGGTCCAACTCCGGCGGCGCTTTATACCCCGGCGCATGCACGCCCAATACATCAAAATAAGGCGCCGCGCCGGCATCATACATTCCCTGCAAAAACTTATCATCAGGCATCGCCGCAGCGTCATCTGTACCCGTAGGGGCTAACCCAGCCGAAACCACAATAGCCTGTGGGTCGGCCGCTTTAATTGCCTGGTAGCATACCTTCAGCAATTCGGTGTATTGAGCCGGATCAGGCGGTTTACCACCCCATTCCCGGCTCAAATTCGGCTCATTCCAAACCTGATAGGCGGCAATCCGGCCCTGGTAACGGGCCGCCATCGCCCCGCAAAAATCGCCGAAATCCTGCAAATCGGCCGGCGGATCATTATCTTTGGGTACAGACGGATCTGCCTGTGACCAAAAAGGCTGCCGATCCAACCGGACGATGAGATTAAGCCCGGCATCCTCCACCAGGCTCACAATCAAATCGGGCCGATACCAGTCACGCGCCCCTTTTTCAATCCCTTCAATTTCGCGCCAGGGGATCTCTTGCTTCACCCAGCCAAACCCCATTTTATGGATGAGGCCCAGGTCTCTTTGGGCCACATCCGGCTTCCACCAGAGAAAAGCCTGAACGCCGTAAGCCGGGGAGTCAAACTGTTGAAACACCGGCTCATCAGCCGTAAGCGCCATCGGCCGGGTGGGGGTGGGTGGAGGCGATGTTACCGGCGGCACGGCCGTTTGGCAGGCTGCCAGCAGCATTCCCCATACCAACAAAAGCGTCCATCGCATGTTTAGCGCGCCTTCTCCATCGCGCCAATGGCGCCAAAGGCCGGGCGCGGAATCCCTTGCGTATCCACAATGCTGTAAGGAACCGGGTCATCTGTTGGCCCATTACCTTTGTTGCCAAAATCAAAGTTGAAGAGGAAGGCCAGCCACACATCGCCCGAATCGCGCATCTGCTGGTACGCTTGGACGATAAATTGGGCCTGTTCTTCCAGGGTGTTGTCCTGGGCGAACTCGAAACCGGTTGGATATTGATCGTACCCTTCGCTGCTGGCCCAGCCGAATTCAGTCACGCATAGTTTTTTGTTGGGATCAACCGCCTGGATTTTCTGGGCATATGTGTCCAGCGTCGTTTTGAAACTCCAGCTATGGTGAATGTTATCAAATGGGCCGCGGAAAACGGCCGTTCCCGCCTCCGCCGTTGTCCCCGTCTGATCATAGGCCACATCCGGCCCAATATTGTACCCATTGTGATGCGCGCCCACACAATCCACATAATTCAACATACCGGCCGCCAGAGCGCGATCCATATACTCAAAATCATCGGCCCACCGCACCCAGTCGCCGCTGCCCGTTGGGGCTAGAGCGCCGCTGATTACAATGATATTGGGATCAATGCGCTTGATGGTCTCATTAGCCGCTTGCAAAAAACGGACATAATCTTCCGGGCTGATCCCGTTTGCCGTGGCCCACTCGCGATCCAAATTCTGCTCATTCCATACCTCAATCGCCTGAATCTGGTTGGGATACCGGTTCAACAAAGCCGTCAAAAACCGGGTGAATTGATTGGTATCGTCCGGCGGTCCATTATGCCCACCCGCGGCCCGCGCCCATTCCGGCGAACCAACCACGCTAAACATCAGGTACAGTCCCTGTTTGCTGGCCTCATTGACAATCCCATCATAAAAAAACCATTGATAAATATCCGGTTCAGGCTGAACCAACGGCCATTCTAACTGGACCTTCACCCAGTCCATGCCCAATTGATTTTTCACCACATCGGCCGTGAAAGCTGGGTCGCCAACTGTGGCGTGGGATTGAATGCCGTAGCCAAAATTAGCGGCCGGCCAGGGCGCCAGCGTTTGCGGCACGCCAGAAACAGGTTCGGCCGGAGCCAATGTGTCCCCCGCTCCCGATTCGCTAACCACCGGCGGCGGCAGCAGTGTCGCCGTGGCCGGGGCGGGCGGCAGGGTTGGATTGGTAACCGGCACAGGAACCGGTTCCGGTTCAGCTTCACTGCCGCCACAGGCCGTCAAAACCAATAAGGATACCAGGAGAATAAATAGAATCGCTAATTTTTTCATGAGCCAATTACCTCCAAAACAAGAGGCGCATTTTGGTCAAAATAGACCAAAATGCGCCTTTTTCACAGCGACTGGCAATCAGCGTTTTGGAAACGGTTTACAGTATCCAAATACCTAAACATTGATTACCAATCACTGATTTCAATTCCTACTGTCCCATCACGGAGCGCAGCGTTTCGCAAGCGGCACAGCCACCGCCAGGCCGGATGATAGCATACCCCGCCTGCGGGTCGCTGCCCCAGGTGGTGGAATCCACGTTCCAGACGATCATCAAACGCACTTTACCGCTGCCGGCCGAAAGGCTGGCCGCTTCAGCCAACCATTGGGCTTGCTGAGAGACAGTCACGCTGCCAGCCCAAGCGAAGCCACCGGGCAAGCCACTGTATCCTTCAGGCGTCAAGTAGCCAAGTTCTGTAAAGCATAACGGCCGTGCCCCGCCAAACGCATTCCAATAGGTGTTCACCATGCCCCAGAAATAACGGGTGTAATGTTCACTGCGCGGGTCGCCGCTTTGTTGATTGGGCGAGACGATCCCCTCATTATAGTGGATACCAATGCAATCCATGTAATTGGCGCCACCAGCCGCGGCCATCTCGGCCACATAAGGCCCATCATCACAGTTTGCCGTGCTACAACCGCCAAAGAAACCAGTGGGTGAAGGTGCGCCGCTCACAACCATGATGTTGGGGTTGGCCGCTTTGATGGCGTTGTAGGCTGGCGCTAACATATTATTGACATAATTCGCGCCGCCAATTTGTCCACTGGGCCACTCACGATCAATGTTCATCTCATTCCATACTTCGATGGCGTCCGGCGGGTCGGGCAAAGCGGCCACCTGCCCGAGAAAAGCAGCGTAGGCATTATAATCAATGTTGCTATGGCCAGCGCCGGGAATACTAAGCAAAATTTTAAACCCGCCGTTGTGGGCTTCGGAAATAACCCCGGCCAGATCGCTGCCCGATTGGCCTGGCGACCATTTATGCTGTCGTTTTATCCAGGTCATCCCGGCGTAACTCATCATGCCGTAAGGCGCGCCAAAAGCCTGCCCGCCCAGTTCAAACCCGGTATTTGTAACCGGCGGCACAGTGACCGGCGGCGGGGCAGCACTACCATCACCGCCATCATCGCCACCGGCAACAAGCGGGGTCACAGCAGGCACAGGCAGGGCGGCAATGTCTACGCCCGGATTGATAGTGACCAGTGTGGAAAATATCCAGCCTTCGGTCTGTCCATCAGGCATGATGATATTGAACCAGTTAGAATCGGAACTACGGCCGATTAATTGTACCTTGTCGCCCGGCTGCGCGCCGCCGGCAACAGTGCCGTAGCCCAGGCCAGGGCCGATGCGCACATTAGCGCCGGTGTTGACAACGGCATCGGCGTCACCAGGGTCCAGTGATGTGGGCGGTGGCGCCGCCGTGTCAGTCGTGTTGGAGGTATTTGAAGTATCGGCCGTTTCCGTCGTTTCGGCTGGCGTTTCTGCGGCCGCCAGTTCCGATTCAGACGATGGCGCCACAGCAACAGCCAATGAACCAAGCAGGGCAACATTGTCTCCCAGGGCAAATTCTACATTGAGATTATATTCCCCTGGCTGTTCAATCCCATCCCAGACAAAGGAAAGCGCCTCGCCGCTGCTGCTGGCTAACACGCTCTCATCATCGCCCAACACGCGCCAGACGATGGCAGCGCCGGCCGGCTGGGGAACCTCCCCCAGTCCCAGGTAACTGTTAAAAGCGGCCGCGTAGCCGCTCCCTTCGGACACATTGCCCAACCCGCGAACAGCTACACCGTGCAAGTTATAAAGCTGGGCCAGGCGCATACGCTGGGCCAGCGCCGCTTCGTTGCCCAACCAGACATGATGTGTCTGGCCGGAAAGTTCGTAACTGTATTTGTAGGCCAGGCTGGCGCCATCCCACTCCAAGGGGCTGGCTGTACCGGAAAGCGCAACTTCAACAGGCGTGCCCGGCTCCACTTCGGCCCCGCCTTGCACAAACTGAAGTTCACCGAAATTGGTTAAGGCTTCCGTATTTGATAGTTCACGGAAGGACTCGCCAATCTTATCAACGGCGTTGGCGCTGAGAAGCAGTGTCAGCTTGTTACGGCTGATCTGGCGCGTAGCAAAGCTAATCAGTTGGTTGGCCGCGCCGTTTTCACTGTACAGGGTGGGGTTGAGGGGCATTTGCAGATAGACGATATCGGCAACCTGGCCCAATGCCGCCCAATCTTGTCCGGCCGTGTCCCAGCTATTGTTAATTTGTTGGGGGGCGCCCAGGGTGATCGCCAGGGTACGCCCCTGCAGATGCAGGGCATCGGCCAGGTCGGTGACGAAGCTGGTGAAGGCGGCGCTCTGGTTGGCGGCAACACCTTGATAGTCGAGGTTAAGCCCAGCGTAACTGCCGGAGGAGACGCGACTGACTAACGCGCCAATATGATTGGTTTGGGCATTCATGTCGCCCAGGAGGGCGATCAGGGAGGCCTGGTCTACGACGGCGCCGGTGTTGGTGACGCGCAGCAGTTGATCGTAGGCTCCAGTAGGCACAGTGACGGCTTCGCCTGCCAATTCGCCGCTGCCGACCAGGGTCAGGGTTCCGGCGGTCACTTCGGTGAGTTGGGGAAGGACAGCGACGGGCAAAGTTTGGGCGGGCAGAAGTTCAGCGCCAATGGCCGGGGCGCCAGAAACGGCCGTTTGCATCATCGCCAGTGCCTGGGGTAGCGGCCCTTCATTGGATACGATCTGTTGGGTAGCGCTGTTGATCTGGCTGGGGACAAAGCGCCAGGCAGCGCCATCCCAGCCGTACAAGTCCAAGGTCTGTAATGGTCCGGCATCGGCCGGAATGGTGAGGGCCGCAGTTCCGGTGGGAGCGCTGCCTTCATAGTTAATAGCATATACGTCACCCCGGAGGGTGGCGTTGGCGGGCAGGGCGGCTAAGGCCGCCGCGCCTGTTTCGCTGTTTAGGATGCTGACGCTGGCGGTATCGGTGGATAGGTTGATGACGCCGGGGATGGCTGATTGACCGGTAACGGCCGTTTCCACCGCTCCTTCATCGCCATTGCCGCCCAGTCCCAGCCGTTGGCCCAATGAAATGGGAGGTAAAAATAACCCGGCTATGATTAAACCGACCACAACCAAAGCGCCAACGATGATAAGCGCCGAGGGTTTGCTGTCGGTATTCATCTCTTCATTCTCTTCCATATGATTCTCCATCAGGGTTGGCCCCTTTTCCTCATCCGGCGGCGGTGCGAGCATCGTATATTTCTTAATTAGGATGGACGCTCGTCGTCCATGATACGACCCTCCGCCGGGAAATAAACCTTCCCTCTTGCGGGCATATTGCCCTTGTTGATTTCTTTTAAGTTGCGGAAGCTTTAGCGATGATTAACGATTTCTTGATTTGTAACCCCATTGTCAAAACATGAAAAAGCGGCCCCAATTAGCCGCTGTTACGCCAGGGGTTGATCACCAAAGCGTCGCGGATTCTAGCACAAGGGGTTGGGAGTTGCCAAACCAGACCGAAAGACGGTTCGTAATAATTATGCCCCAAAATGGGGAAACTATTATCCAAATAAGCGTCCGGTTCCCGGCATGGTTCAGAAACCTGCAAAGTTAGCTTGACACTTTGTGGGACAATTTACAAAGTCGTCTTACAAGTTGTCAAGGTGATTTGAACCATATCCGATTCTCATAGGAAGGCAACTGTCTTCATTCTCGTTCATTCTATTGGATAAATAGGCACAAGCGCGTATCCATACTTAAATATAGGGTGCTGTTGTGATGACGAGATATTTAAGAGATATCTATACGTCTGTGTAATAAACTTTGGCTGCGTTACGAAAGACATCGCAAACTCTCATCAAAAAAATCGTTAAGGTTTAGTCAAAGAGGCCAATATCCGTGTTAAATGTAGAAAATCCCAATGGGAAAAGCCCTAATACTCACCAAACTATGCCCGACCTACAAGGTCCCTGTTGGTATGCGAATACAACAGCATCCGATTATTTTAACTTAATGGCTTTGAATGAAGTCGGCGAGGCCATGATTCTTGAAGATTTGACCGCAATTAGCGCCTGGGGAAGCTGGCACCTGGTAAGCGGTCTTCTAGAGAATGCCGAAAACCCCATAACGGCCGCTCAACGAAAGCTGTTGAATGTCACCGGGTACAGTAGTCACAATTGGGTATATCTGGGCAGCTTTATGCTGAATGCCAGACAGCCCGATGTGACCGGGCATTTCTTTGCAGCTTACGATGTAAAGCTGTCAGCGCCACTCAGCGCCTCTCACCAACAATCCTGCGCTGTCAAGTGGATACCGCCGGAAGAGCTCAAATATGCCCTGCTGGACGGCCGTATCGGCATCATGAGTTACGCTGTCGCCGCCTCGCTGTCGCTCCTCACAGCGCCCGACTGTTCAACAAACAAATCTCAATAGATCAAGATTCTCAACACGAATGACATAAATCACACGAATAACTGGTTTCTAAATTCGTGCAATTCGTGTCAGATTTTGGATCTGCTGAGTCTCAATAAACGAAACGGAAACGGCCGTCCCCCCTCCTTTCAAATAATCCGGCTGGCGCTCTCGAAAATTGGCTTGTTTTCCAAAATACGCATTGGCGTAAAAATAGATAAATCCAGCGCCGGTTCCACTCCCAAAATCAGTTCCGCCAGGTAACGGCCAACCCCATGACACTGCTGAAACCCATGCCCCGAAAAGCCATTAGCCAAGTACAGCCCGCCCAGTTCCGGCCACTCGCCTAAAATCGCGTTGCCGTCCAGCGTGTTGACTGCGTACAGCCCAGCCCAACCGCTGACCGCCTTCAGCCGCTCAAACGCAGGGAGATATTCTACTAACTCCGGCCAAAGCAGCTCCACAAACCGCTGCTGATCCACGCGAAAATCAAACCCAACCGGGTCATCGGGCAGCGATTTGCCGATCATGAAAAGACCGCTGTTCTCGTGAATCACGTAGAGGCCGGTGGGCAAAAAGATGCTGGGCAGATAGCCGTCCGGGTCGAAAGGGGTTTCGACCACGTACACCTGGCGCATGATGGGCAGGATCGGCAGTTTCACCCCCGCCGTCAGCGCCAGGGCGGGGGCCCAAGCCCCGGCAGCGTTCAAGACGTCGCCGCCGTTGAGTGTTTCGCCCGACGCCAGCCGGACGCCGGTCATCCGCTTCTGGTCGGCCAGCAGGGCAACGACTTCCCCCTGGCGGTAGTGCGCGCCCAGGGCGATGGCTTTCTGTTTGTAGCCCAGCAGCACCGCCTCCGGGTTCACGGAGCCATCTTCCCGGCCCAGAGTACCGCCAACACAGCCGACTGTTTTGTAAAGCGGATGAGCTTCCGCTATTTCGTCGGTCGAGAGCCAAGCCACGTCGCAGCCCAGGCTTTGCTGGAGTTGGAGACCTTGTTCGGCTTCGGAACGGCCGTTTTCATCCACCAAAAACAAATTCCCCTGATAACGCGCATCCACATGGGGAACTTTATCGCCTGCCGCCATCTCCTTGGCAAACGTCGCCAAAACCTCATTGCCGTACTGTGAAATCTGGATGTTTTCCTTCAAGTTGAACTGCACTCGGACATTGCCGTCAGAAAGTATGGTGGAGGCATAGCGATAAGTTGGGTCTTTTTCGACGATGGCGACTTGCAGGTTGTCATTCATCTTCAACAGGTAATAGGCGGTGGCGCAGCCCATCACCCCGCCGCCTACGATGATGATGTCAAAGGTTGTTTTCATGTGTTTTTCCAGTTGGGAGATTGAGAGATTGGGAGACTCAATCTCTTAATCCCCTAAACCCTAATTCAAACCGACCGTGAAATCCCGCCATCGGCGCGGATATTTTGGCCGGTAATGTAACCGGCGTCAGCGGATGCCAGGAAGCGAGCCGTTTTGGCGATTTCGGCGACGGTTCCATAACGGCCCATGGGAATCTGGCGCCGGTTTGCTTCAGATTCAGGGTAGCTGTCAATGTAGCCGGGCAGGAGATTGTTCATGCGGATGCCGTCGGCCGCGTACCGATCGGCGTACAGCTTGGCGAAGCTGCCCAGCGCCGCCCGCAAACTGCTGGAGACGGGGAAAGTCAGGCTCGGCTCGAAGGCGGCAAAGGTGGAGATGTTGACGAAGGCGCCGCCGCCCTGTTCCAGCATGATGGGCGTGACCAGCCGGGCCATGCGCACCACGTTCATGAGAGCAATGTCCAGTCCTAAATGCCAGTCGGCGTCAGAGATTGCCAGCAGGTCGCCCTTGGGCGGGTGACCGGTGTTGTTGATGACGACGTTTATACGGCCGTATTCCCCCATCGTCATCTCCACCAACCGTTCCAAATCCTTCGCCTCAGTCACCGACCCGGTCAGGCCGATGCCGCCCAACTCCTGCGCCAGGGCCGCCGCCCCGCCGCCGTTGGAGAACAGCGCTAATTGATACCCGGCGCTCGCCAACTCGCGGGCAATCGCCGCACCCATGCCGCGCCCGGCGGCCGTTACGATAGCTACCTTGTTTTCACTCATCATCCAAGCTCCTTTTTCGTATTGAACTCACTTTGCAGTCAATGTTACAGTCTTCCCAAAATGACGGCTACTCGTTTTTGATCAGAAACCTATCGCACAAGCCATCGGTACGGTCAAAATTGGATAAATCGCGCAGTTTAGATAAGATAGGCTCCATTATAGTTTAGGTAGAAGCCATCGGCACGGCTTCTCACATCAGGAAGGTTGAACAATGGGATTACTAGGCGCACTTTGGGGAGTCGGCGGGGTTTTATTACTGCTTGGTTATGCGGTTTTTAGGCTGACTCCCCCGGCTATCGAATCGTTTTCCTATTCATGGCAATGGATTCACTGGCTGGTTTTGGTTTTGAATACGGCCGTTGTGCTGTACTTCAAAGCATATCGCGGTTTCCAAAAAGGTCTCTCGCCCCGCATCGCCGCCAGAGCCAGATATTTGCGCCAAAATCCCACCTGGCCGCACGTTCTAGCTGCCCCGCTTTATTGCATGGGTTATTTTCATACTGTCAAAAGAAAGCAAATCGCCACGATTATGATGACTATTGGGATGGTCATCTTGATTATCCTGGTGCGCTTCCTGAGCCAGCCCTGGCGCGGGATTATTGATACCGGCATTGCCCTCGGTCTTAGCTGGGGATTTATCACCATTCTGGGGTACAGCGCTCAGGCTTTGACGGCGGGTGAATTCAGATTCTCGCCGCAGATTCCTTAAACCAGAGGGAAAATCTGACACGAATGACACAAATTAAAACCGGTTTATTGACAGGGTTCATTTTTAACAAAATCATCTTTACAAATTGATGTGGATTAGAAATCCACATCTGATACAGAAAGTGCGCTGAAGCGCGCTAAAAGCGCCGGTTTCGTGCATCTTAACCCGCTTTCAGCGAGTTTTTTATCTCAGCCATGCATTTGCAATGCCTGGCGATAGCAAATTGTAAAGATGAATTGTTCGTTTTTGAACCATGCCGGTTTATTCATGTCATTCGTGTAGAAAAATCATCTGACAGGAGCGTTTTATTCAGCCAGCGTGTTATCAGCGTAATACGCTATCGCCACCTTCATAAAATCGGCCAATCCGGGGCGGAACTTCTCATAAGAGGCTTTAAACTCCTCATGCTCGGCATACATTTGACCCAGACCGCGATACACATCGGCCGAAGCCGGGTAGAAATTCTCAATCCAGGCATGGTGTCGAGCGATGAGGGTTTGCACTTCTGGGTCTTCCGGCGCGCGGTCAGCTAAATCCGCGATTAACTGTGTCACCGCATCCCCTTCCGCCTTTACTCCTTGCCACTGCGCTTTGGACATCTTGCCAATGCGCCGTTTAGATTCCTGCACCCGCTGCGGGTTGAACTTTTCGGCGACTTCCCGCTCATATCGTTCGATTTGCTCTTTGGTAAACCCTTCATAAAGTTCTGCATCTGTCATCATCATGCTATCCTCCGCCAATCTCTGGATGGTTTTGTCAATGGTTTCCAGGAGAAGCGCCGTCCGTTCCGACTGCTTCTGCAGCAGCAGCCGGTGGTTTTGCAAGGCCGTGACCGTATCGAATTCGGGGTCGTCCAAAATGCCGCGTATTTTGTTGAGCGGGAAATCAAGTTCTTTGAAGAACAGGATTTGCTGTAACCGCAGCAGTTCCGGTTTACCGTACTGCCGGTAGCCCGAATGAGAGCGGGCAGACGGTTTGAGCAGGCCAATCTGGTCGTAGTAGTGCAGCGTCCGAACGCTGACCCCGGCCATTTTAGCAAGCTGTTTAACGGTATAGGCTTGTTGCACTTTCTCCATGACGGGTAGTATAGGCTATGACGTTACGTCAGAGTCAAATCCCTGTTGAGAAGGTTGGGGTAATTGGGTAATGGGTAATTACGTAATTACCCATTACCCGATCATTTACTCACACGCGCATGAAAGAGGAGGGCGAGATACGGCCGTTCCACCACCCCGCCAGATGTTCGCCCAACTCAATGCCCAGCATCCGGTAGCCGCGCCGGGCGAAGGGGATGGTGGCTTTGCCTGGGCCGCAGCCGACTTCGAGGATACGGCCGTCCCGTTCAATCCCGGAAAGGGCAATCACATCTTCAATCAACGCCTCCGGGTAATTCGGCCGGACATCGTCATACAACTCGGCTACCTCATCAAACAAAACCCGGCGGCGGCGATCAATGATGGGTTCTTCAGACTGTTTTTTCATGGGCGTTCCTTGCCCCAGGCAATGACGGGTTTTAAGAGAGGAACGGATTGAGAATGCTCGCAATCCATTCCTTACGTCTATCCGCGGTAGCCTCAATTATTCTCTTGCCAATCCGCAATAGAAATTATCGAAGTAACTGTACAGCTACAATCATTTTTAGCTTGAATTTCGGTTAATAAGTTAGAGAACGCGACGCCATCACCGCTATCGTTGGTCTAAGAATTGTAAAGCCAACTGCACCCGTTCGTCTACCGTTTTGGCTTCGCGGGGGAGTTTTTGCAGGGCGGATTGGGCCTCGACAATGCTGAAGCCCAGCCCGGTGAGGAAATCAATCACGTCGGCGTCTACGTCGCTGACGAGGGGGAGGGTGGTGGAAACGGCCGTAAAGTCTAGCTTATCCCGCAACTGGAACAGTATCCGTTCGGCCGTCTTCTTGCCAATGCCCGGCACGCGCTGGAGGATAACCGCCTCCTCCTGCATGATGGCGCTCTTCAGCATCTCTGGGCTGAGCGTAGACAAAATCGCCAGTCCTACCTTCGGCCCCACCCCGTTCACACCCAGCAGCAGTTCAAACAATCCCAAATCATCTTCCGTTTCAAAACCATACAGCGATAGCTCCTGTTCGCGTACAATGAGGTGCGTGTGCAAAAAAATGCTGCGGCCCACCCCGCCCACATCTTCCAATACCGTCCGGGGCACAAACAGCCGCATCCCCACCCCGCCGACAGCAACGACAAGGTTATTTTTTCCAATTCGTTGAACAGTTCCGCTAATACTGGCAATCATGTCAGAAATCGGATTTCTCGCTATTCATACAGCGATTCAAATCGTTGATAATGATAATGCGTAATTGCTACTGCCAGACCATCGGCGGCGTCGTCGGGACGGGGCGTTTCTTCTAAATCAAGCAGGTTACGCACCATGAGTTGTACTTGGGCTTTGCCAGCCTTACCATAGCCGGTCACCGTATCTTTGATTTTAGGCGGCGAATATTCGCCGATGGGAAGTCCGGCATTGACCAACGCCAACAGCAGCACGCCCCGCGCCTGCCCGACGCTGATGGCAGTGGTGATGTTACGGCCGAAAAACACCTCTTCAACTCCGGCCGTATCGGGTTGGTACTCTGAGATCAACCGAGTCAGTTCCTGGTAGATGATTTGTAACCGTCGGGGAGCGCTGTCTTTGGGAGTGGTAGTGATGACGCCGTAGGTAACGGCCGTAAAACGGCCGTCATCCACATCCACAATCCCATACCCGGTCGTCGCCGTGCCGGGGTCTAAACCCAAAATACGCATAAACAGGGCTGAACGATGAGAACTGAGCAACCACTCATCCCTCATTCCTCATCACTTCCTACGCCGTTTCCATCGCCGCAATCACATCATCCGTGATGTCCAGCGTCGAGTAAACATTCTGCACATCATCCAAATCTTCAATCATTTCGATTAAATTCATCACCTGAACAGCTTCTTTTTGGCCCAGTGCAATGGGATTATTGGGATCATAAAGCAGATTGGCTTCTTCCATAACAATGCCCGCGTCATTCACCGCCTGCCGCACATTCCGAAATTCATCAACCTCCACAAAAATTTCCGTCACCTCGCCAAACTGAATATCATCGGCGCCGGCGTCGGCTGCAACCAGGAACAATTCATCCTCATCCACTTCGGCCGTAATACCAATGTACCCTTTGCGCGTAAACTGCCAGGCCACCGACCCCGCATCAGCCATATTACCGCCATACTTACTCACAATGTGGCGCACATCGGCGATGGCGCGGTTACGATTATCCGTCACCACCTCAATCAAAATAGCAATCCCATGCGGGCCATAAGCCTCATACATGACCTCATATAATTCGCCGCCCTCGATCTCGCCAGTCCCGCGTTTCACCGCCCGCTCGATATTATCTTTGGGCATATTTTGCGCCTTGGCCTTGTCAATAGCTAAAGCCAGACTGTTATTCATATCAGGATCGCCGCCGCCTTCACGGGCCGCAATCGTGATTTCCTTTGCCAGACGTGTAAACAGTTTGCCGCGCTTGGCATCTGTCGCCGCCTTTTTATGTTTAATAGTAGACCATTTGGAATGTCCAGACATACTTTCCTCTCTGCATCAATTCTAATTTGTAACCTGTTTGCTGCTGCTTATTGTACCACAATGAGCGCCCGCCTATGCAAATTTGCCACATGTCCGCTTGCCGCCTAAAATCCCCTTGTGAAACTCATTATTCAAATTCCCTGCTATAACGAAGCGCAAACTTTACCGGAGACAATAGCCGAACTGCCCGAACATATCCCCGGTATTGATTGTCTGGAAACGCTGATTATTGATGACGGCAGCGACGATGACACGGCCGTTATCGCCCAATCATTAGGCGTCAACCACATCATTCGCCATTCACAAAACCGGGGATTAGCGCGCGCTTTCCAAACCGGTTTGGACGCCTGTCTTCACCTGGGCGCCAACATCATCGTCAACACAGATGCCGACAACCAATACCCGGGCCGATTCATCCCTGAGTTGGTTGCATTAGTTCAGCATGGCAAAGCAGATATTGTCATCGGCAATCGTCAGATAGATGCCATCCCCTACTTTTCACCGGCGAAGAGATTGCTGCAAAAGTTGGGCAGTTGGACGGTACGCACAGTTAGCGGAACAGAAGTTCCTGACGCCGCCAGCGGTTTTCGTGCCTATTCTCGCGAGGCGGCGCTGCGGCTCAATATCCTCACCCGGTACAGTTACACGCTGGAAACAATTATCCAGGCTGGCAAACTGGGACTGACGATTCAGAGTGTGCCGATAAAAACAAATGCGCCGACACGGCCGTCCCGTCTACAGCGTAACATGTGGCACTTCATCAAGGCACAAGCAGGCACGATCATGCGCCTGTACGCCTTCTATGAACCGCTGCGCACATTCAGCTACATTGCCTTCCCATTCCTTATCATTGGGTTAGGAGCCTGGCTGCGATTTTTATACTTCTTTTGGACAGGGCAAAATCCAACCGGGCATATTCAATCCATCACTATAGGCGCCGCTCTAATCCTGGTAGGCGTCATTACCCTGATTTTCGGCATTCAAGCCGACATCGCCAACAAACATCGCCAACTCACCCAGGAAATGTTCTATCGCCTTAAGAAAATGGAAATGAATCAGATTATAAAAACCGAAGACGCCAAAGACCTTTAAGGATAAAACCTATCCAAGACCTCTGGCGTCCAGCGTTATCGGAAATGATTATTGTGACAACTAACCCTCCCGGAGGTTAACTGGACTCGTAAACCTCCGAGAGGATACCTTAGCAGTTACTGATTATTTCAATTAATCAGATGCCGTCGATGGGGGCGTAAAGATCAAGAAAATAGCGTTCAGCAAAATGCCCAACACAGCCGCCGTGGCAATAGCTGGCAAACCATTGGGGAAAATGCCTGGGATGGAAACGGGCAAGAAGCCGCCTTCATAGCCAATATTGCCGCCAATCCCCACGATCATGATCGTAGCGCCAATCGCCAAATTGCGCGGGTCGAACATGCTGACATTATGTTCTTGCATAAGCGCTATACCCTGCATACCAATGACGCCGAACAGATAAATAGCCAGACCGCCGCTAACGGCTAGGGGAACTGAACCGACCACCGCCGATAATTTACCGACGAACCCCAACAAAATGGAAATAACGCCGGCAGCCATGAGCGCTGGGCCAGAGTAATTACGGGTAATTGCCATAAGTGAGTTATTTTCCCCATAATTGGTGCCGGCCGTCGCCCCCAAAAGACCATTTATAAAATCGCCCATCCCGTCTAAAATTAGATTGAAACCAATATGCCGATCCAGTTCATATTTTTCCTGATTGCTCTCCTCGGCAAGGCGATCAACATAGAGGCTAATCTGGTACAGATGAGCCGTTGATTCCGGAATGGTGGCAATAGCCATGATGGAGATACTGAAAATGGCTGTGCCCACCAGGGGGCCGGAAAAACTGGGGAAGGTGATTATGGGCATGGACACCCAGTCTGCTGCACCAATGGAAGCAAAATTCACTGAACCAGGATCAAAAATCGCGGAAAGAACATATCCTGAAACCGCACCCAAAAGCACCGGTAACATACCGGCAAATCCCCGGTTTTGTAAATAAACCGAAAACAGGATGGTTAAGAGCAGGGTAACAATAGCTATCAGCCAGTTTGCCTCGGCTAAACCCAGGGCGGCAAAGGCCAACCCAAAACCAATAATGGCAGCCACCGAACCGGTGATAACGGGCGGTAAAACTTTGTCAATTGCCTCTTTACCAACGGCACGAATGATAAAACCAACAATGATGTTTAGGATACCGGTGACGACAATACCAGCTTGCATGGTGCTGATCACGTCGTTGGGGACAGGAGCGCCGAAGGCGGGCAGGCCGCCTGTGGCCTCATTGACGACACTCAGATAGGCGGCAATATAGCTGAAACTAGAACCATAAAACAAAGGGATAAATTTGCCGATCCGCCATTTGGATAGGAGCAGGGCGACGATCGTAGAAATCCCTGAAGCCAGCAGCACGGTTCCCACATGGAAGCCGGTCAAGGCCGCTACAAAGACGGTGGCCGGGAACATAGTCAACACATGTTGAAAGCCCAACAACACCAGTTGGGTTGGATTGGGGACATCATTGGGCAAGTAGCCCATTACGCCACCGCCATTACTTCCTTTGGACATTATTTCCTCCTCAAACTCTTTCTCTTGATTAACGATCAGAAGTACAGTGCCAATCAGCTCCCCAGAACACAGATATGCGTATACAGCCACCTCCTTGCTTTATCTATCGTCATTATTGGCGCTTGGCAAAGTTCAGACCTGCGCGGTTTCATCTCTGACAAGAGGTAACACAATGGAGATGGGAGACGCAAGCTTGTTCCAGAAGAACAAGTTTTACCAATGTCCAATAATCCTTATCTTTAAGTGTTGTCCTGAGGGTTTGAAGGAAATGTTATCGTGAAAAGGTAACACTTAAAAGATTACAACACACGAACGCGGCAAAGGCTTCGGGCAAGCGCCAAATTGGACTGAATGATGCGTGGCTATGTGAAGTAGCTGGCGGTCAATGCTCTAGTATTTCACGACTGTGTCAGAATATATGGCATGGTTCAAAAAACCAGCAACGTCCTTTACAATCCAAAATTTGTAAAGATAGTCTTGCTCAGAATGAACCACGCCAGTTATTCATAATCTAAATATAAAAGCGACGCCGAGACATCTCGACATCGCCTTGTCATTTATATTCTGTTTTAAGGGGTTTATGGCTTTCAGCCAGTCAGCCATCTCTCAGGGAAAACAGATGGCTGGCTAGATGAGATGCTGATAGCTGAATGCTTACCATTCATTTTACGGCCCAACAAAAGTTGCGGCCGCATCCAGGTGTTCAAAAATGGTGTTAGGATCAGAGGTGTGAACCAGCACCCATAGATCGTTGGGCGCGTTTTCTGACCAGTTGAAGACCCATTCGGCATCTCGGGGGGGCATGTTGACGCAACCGTGGCTGTGTTTGTAACCGAAGCGATCATGCCAGTAAGCGCCATGTAAGGCGATTTCGTTTAACATGTCGAAGTACATGGTATGGGGAACGTCTTCGACGAAATAGTAATCTACTCTGCCTTCGGCGCCGGACATTTTAGTTTGCGTAAAGCGCTGCTCAACTTGGAACAACCCTTCGTAAGTAGGCCAACGAGTAAGACCGCTGGACACGAGTCCGGCATAAACCATGCGATCCCCTTCGTAGGCGGCAAAGCTTTGCTCGTACAGGTCTACTTCTACCCAGTAATCGCTGGGGCCGATTTCTGCGGGGCGGGGGGTGATGTCAATGACGCTAACGTAGGTCTGGCGCATCCAACGGCCGTTACCGATGTTGTACCAAATCCAGCCGTCATCCGCCTCGACTGCGTCGTAAACCTGGAAGAAGGTGTAGCGGGACAGTTTGGGTAAACTGTCGTCCAGTTCCGCGCCGGGGGTGAGGCTGTACCAGTAATCCACGATCATCCAGCCAAACGGCCGTTCCGGCTGCCGGTTCACCACCACGCCCGTAAACTCCGAATCTTCCACAATGCGCAAATCCGTAGACTGCACCCACTCGCCTGGATTGATCATGTACCAGATTTCACCGGCTTCATTTTGCGTTCCCCCATGCAGCGTGGAAAACAGAAAGCCATCGCCCACATTACGCACGATTTCCGCCGACCGGCTGGGTTCAGCATAAACGTTAATCAAATCATTCAAGCGGGCATACTGCACGGTGGGTAGAAAGCTGTCGGCAAAAGGCTCCGGCGCTTCAAAAGCGGGCAGCGGCACATGGGCATCACAAATATCGCCCACGTCATCGGACACAACGAAACAGGGAATAGCCGCTGCCGGTTTGACAAAAAAAGCAAAGCCAACCGCAAACAGGCCAATGATCAGACTAAATCGGGCAATTCGGGCCATACGATATAACAACTCCTATTAAGCGCTTGTCAAGATGGGTTTATTTTAACAGATTGGTCAACCACCTGCACAGCGGTCTCCCATGACTTTCATACCATACACATGAAAACGAGGTTCAAATGTAAGATTCTTACAAAAAAGCGTATACTTGCGGCCAAACTGCCATCTATCACATTACCATTATGGAGGTCAAAACCATGCCTGTTACTTTGTCTCATACCGGCGATATGAACCCGGATGAATTTCGACAGTACGGCCGTCAACTCATTGATTGGATTGCCGATTACCTGACCCATCCTGAACAATACCCCGTGCTTTCCCGCAGCCAGCCGGGCGACATCAAGGCCCAACTGCCCGCCGCGCCGCCGGAACAGCCGGAGCCGATGGACAAAATTCTGGCCGATTTCGAGAACATCCTCCTGCCCGGCGTCACCCACTGGAACCATCCCGGCTTCTTCGCCTATTTCAGCGTCACCGGCTCCATGCCCGGCATTTTGGGCGAATTGCTGATGGCCGCGCTCAATGTCAACGCCATGCTGTGGAAAACCTCGCCCGCAGCGACAGAGTTAGAAGATGTGGCCCTGGATTGGCTGCGCCAGATGCTGGGGCTGCCCGCCGGACTGGACGGCGTGATCATGGATACCGCTTCCATCTCCAGCATGGTCGCCATCGCCGCGGCGCGGGAGGCGCTGGATTTGGATGTGCGCCGCCGGGGGCTGGCTGGCCGCGCCGACCTACCCCGGCTGCGCCTTTATGTATCGGACCAGACCCACTCTTCGGTGGAGAAGGGGGCGATTACGTTGGGACTGGGTCAGGAAAATGTGGTGAAGATTCCCAGTGACACGGATTTTCGGATGCGGGTGGAGGCGTTGGAAACGGCCGTTCGGTCAGACATCGCCGCCGGGTACAAGCCGTTCTTCGTTTGCGCCACCGTTGGCACCACCTCCACCACCAGCATTGACCCTGTGCCGGAGATCGCCGCCATCGCCCAAAAATACAACTTGTGGCTGCACGTAGACGGCGCTTACGGCGGCATGGCCGCCATCGTCCCCGAAATGCGCCACGTTCTGGCCGGAGCCGAACAGGCCGACTCCATCGTCGTCAACCCCCACAAATGGCTCTTCACCCCTATTGACCTGAGCGCCCTCTACACCCGCCATCCCGATGTACTCAAACGCGCCTTCAGCCTGGTCCCCGACTACCTGCGCACTGCCGAAGGGGACGCTGCGGCGGTGAAAAATTTGATGGATTACGGCGTGCAGCTTGGCCGCCGCTTCCGGGCCCTCAAGCTGTGGATGGTGATTCGTACTTACGGGCAGACCGGATTGGCCGCCCGACTGCGCGAGCATGTCCGCCTGGGCCAACAGTTTGCCGGATGGGTGGACGAGTCGCCCAATTTCGAGCGCATGGCTCCCACGCCGTTCAGCACAGTTTGCTTCCGCGCCTGCCCGGCCAGCGTACCGGAGGCAGCGTTGAATGGGTTGAATGAGGGGTTGCTGACGGCCGTAAATGAAACGGGGGAAATCTATCTGTCTCACACCAATTTGGGTGGGGAGTTCACGCTGCGGCTGGCAATTGGCAACATCCGCACCGAAGAACGCCACGTCGCTCGTGCCTGGGAATGCTTGCGAGAAGGACTGACCAGATTACAAAAGCCTCCCGGACTTTTGTAATCTCAAACGGCTAAAATACGGCCGCAACTGGCACAGTACACCATTTCCCCTTCACGCGCTTTCTTTTCCTTGAGAGCGGAGACGTTGAGGCGGCAGCCAGTACAAATGTTGTTTTTAATTTTGACGACGGCGACCCCGCCCCCTTTGCGGCTTATGGCGTCATATTCGGTGAGGGAAGCCGCCGAAATTGTGCCGAGTCGTTCTTTCCGTTTACCGGTTAGCTCGTGCAAACGCAGCGCCAGATCACTTTGTTCCTGTTTGAGCGAGGCTTGCGACTGCTCCCATTTGGCCTGAATAGTTTGCAATGATTTATCCGCTGCCGCCTTTTCGACTTCGGTATCCTCGATCATGATCATCGCTTCCAGGATTTCATCTTCCAGGGCGGCGCGCTGGCGGCCCATGGCTTCGATGGCGCTTTGTAAATCGGTCAGTTCTTTGGGGTTTTTGACATTGCCGGAGTAAAGGCGCTGTTCGGCGCTTTTGGCTTTGTTTTTGAGGGCTTGCAGTTCCAGGTCGAGATCTTGCCGTTGGGTTTGCCAGGATTGGAGGTCGGTGACGGCCGTTACTACCCGCTCCTTCGCCGCCAGCAATTCGGCCGTTTCCTTCTGCGCCCGCAAAACCTCGCCTAGCCGCTGCTTCTTCTCCCGCATTTCCGTATCAATTTGCTGCAATTGGTAAAGCTGCTGCACCTGACTCATCGCTTGCTCCTTGCTTGGTAACGTATAGCGGGAAAATTGTAGCACATCCAATGATGAATGCGGAATGATGAACGGTGAATTCCGCATTCCGCATTCATCATTCTGCATTCCAGAGGTATAATCCCCGCATGTTTGATAAATGGTTTGAATTAGGCGAACAGCCCTACTCTGAAGAGGACGCCGAATGGGACGCCTTTGTCTCTGCCCACCCCAACGGCAGTATTTTGCAGACAACGAACTGGGCGCGGCTCAAGAACCGCTTTAATTGGGCTGCGCGGCGCGTTTGGTTGAAAAAGGACGGCCGATTGGTCGCCGGAGCGCAAATCTTGTTCCGTTCGGCGGCGTTGGGCATGCTCAAAATCGGCTACATCCCACATGGGCCGCTGGTGGATTGGCAGGATGCAGAACAGGTTGAAGTGTTGTTCAATCAGATAGACCTGGCTTGCTACGAGCATCGCGCCGGACTGGTGAAAATGGAGCCGCTGCTGTGGCAGGATGAGATGCCGCCGGCAGTGTGGCAGGCGCTTTGTCAACGGCAAGAGGTAGACACACAGCCGGACAGCGACACGATTCAGCCGCCGCGCACGACTGTTGTGGATTTACGGCCGTCTCCCGACAACATCCTGGCCGCCATGAAATCCAAAACCCGCTACAACATCCGCCTCTCTGCTAAAAAAGGGGTGACCGTGCGCCAGGGTACAATCAAAGACATTCCCATCTTCAACCAACTGATGCGCGTCACTGGCCAACGGGATGCGTTTGGCGTGCATGAACCCATCTACTACAAAGCCTTTTTTGAGATTTTCGCTCCAGAGCAGGCGGCTATGTTTATTGCGGAATTTGAGGAACGGCCGTTAGCCGCCATCATCGTCTCTGCCATCGGGAAAAAAGCCGTCTACTTGTACGGCGCATCCGGCAATAAATAACGCCAACGGATGCCCAGCTACGCTGTCCAATGGGCCGCCATCCAGTGGGCCAAAGAACGCGGCTGTACCGAATACGATTTGTGGGGCGTCCCCGACGCGGAGCCGGACGAATTGGAAGCCAATTTCACCCAGCGCCGCGATGGCTTGTGGGGCGTCTACCGCTTCAAACGCGGCTTTGGCGGTCAACTCAAACGCACCGTCGGCGCGACAGACCGCGTATATAACAGGCGTGTCAAAAAATTGTACGAGTGGCGGAGAACCCGCCAGTGATTTATTATGTTTACAACAGTCGGACGGATATTGTCATTAACAAACGATTGACCAAACTGCTATAATAATTAAAGTAGAGCGAGAACAATTCTTTGGGAGTGTGGCGTGCATAAACGTGTTTTGCATAAAATGCAGGAGAAGATTCGGACACGACAATATGTAATGACCATCCATGCCGAAGAAGAAATGAATAACGATGGTCTCACGATTTTTGATATTGAAAGGGCTGTTCTCACCGGGAAAATTATCGAACGGTAAAAAGACCGCCATACCGAAGAGTGGAAGCACCTGATTGCCGGTTCGTCCATTGACGAAAGATTGACAATTGTTGTCGGCAAATTGAGCGTTACTGACAAATTAGTGATTATTACGGTGTATCTCGAAAACTAAAATGAATCAAACGAAAAATTCATCCCTCGTGTGTGACGTTTGCGGTAAAACGGGCGCAAAAGTGCGCTATATCTCTCGCAGTTATGGCAAGGGAGAGAATCTACTGGTCATCGAAGACATCCCTGTCATAAGCTGTCCGCATTGTGGCGAAAGTTACCTGACGGCCGAAACTTTACACGAAATCGAACGAATCAAACTCCACCGACAATCATTCGCCAAACCGCGCTCAGTGCCAGTTGCTGTCTTTGCCTGACTCGCACTGCTCCATGACCAATCATTCCGAATTAAGTTCAAATACTTTTTCTCAAATCACAGCGAGTGCTGATTGGAAAGGTATTCTGTCCCAACTGCCCAACGCTCACGCGCTGCAAAGCTGGACGTGGGGCGAATTTAAGTCCAGTTGGGGCTGGTCGACGGCGCGGTATGCGCTGATGATTGAAGGGAAGCCCCTAGCCGCATTCCAGGTGCTCAAACGCAAACTGCCCCGCCTGCCCTTTTCCATTTTGTACGTCCCCAAAGGGCCGGCGCTGGATTACAATGACGCCGCCTTGCGCCGCGTGGTGTTGGCCGAATTGGAGACCGTTGCCGCCCGTGAAAGAGCGATTTTTATCAAGATTGACCCGGATGTGGTGAAAAGTTGGGGGCTGGAACCGGAACGGCCGTCCCCCATCGGCGCAAAATTCTTACAAGAACTCAAACAGCGGGGCTGGCGCTTCTCCACCGAACAAATCCAATTTCGCCACACTGTCGAGATGACCGTCCAGCGCCCCGAAGACGATCTGCTGGCGGCGATGAAATCGAAGACCCGCTACAACATCCGCCTGGCCGGGCGCAAGGGGATTACCGTGCGTCAGGGCACGCCCGATGATTTTGCTGTGATCGCCGAAATGTATAGGGAAACGGCCGTGCGCGACAACTTCACCATCCGCCCCCTCGCCTACTACCTGGACATCTGGCAGGCGTTTTACGAGGCGGGGATGGCCCAGCCCCTTTTGGCCGAGTACGAAGGCGATCCGGTCGCGGCCGTCGTCCTGGTGCGCTCCGGCAGCCGCGTCATCTACATGTACGGCGCATCCACCCACAAAGAGCGTAAACGGATGCCTAACCATCTGCTACAATGGGAAGCAATCCGCTGGGCCAAAGCGCAAGGGGCCGAAATCTACGATTTCTGGGGCGCGCCCGACGAATTTGTGGAAACGGACTCGCTGTGGGGCGTCTGGCGCTTCAAAGAAGGTTTTGCCGGGCAAGTTGTGCGTCACATCGGGGCCTGGGATTTTGTAAAACGGCCGTTTTGGTACTGGCTCTACACCGTTGCCCTGCCTAAATATCTGAATTTGCTGCGTTCCCGTTCAAAAAATGATTAAAGATTGAAGATTAATGATTACGTGGCGCTTCAAATCATCAATCTTCAATCATCAATCTTTAACTTCTACAGGAGTAACCTACCATGACTCGCACCATCGTCGTCCTCGAAGGCGACCAGACCGGACAAGAACTGCTCGAAGAATCCCTGCGCGTTCTTGCACCCAACGTCATCCGCTTCGACCTTCACTTTTTACACTTCGATCTGCGCCTGGAAAACCGGCGCAAAACCAGCAACCAGGTTGTTTATGATGCCGGTAAAGCCATCCGCCAGCACAAGCTGGGCTTAAAAGCAGCCACCATCACCCCCGAAACGCAGGGGGATGTGGGCAGCCCCAACGCCATTTTGCGCGAAGAAATTGACGCCGAAGTGATTTTACGCACCGGGCGACGCATCCCTGGCGTCCGTCCCATCGGCGGCGTCTACTCACCCATCAGCGTCGTGCGCATGGCCCGCGACGACGCTTACGGCGCAAAGGAATGGCGCGAAGGGGAGACTGGATCGTTAGATGAAATGGCCTTCCGCACTGAAAAAGTGTCGCGCCGCGTCTGCCGCGCCGTCGCCGATTACGCCTTCCTCCACGCCCGCCGCACCGGAGCCAAAGTGTTCGGCGGTTCCAAATACACCGTCAGCCCCGTTTACGAAGGGATGTTCAAAGAAGAAATGGACGCCTCGGCCAAACGCCACCCCGATGTGCGCTATGAACCGCAGTTGATTGACGCCACCTTCGCCTTGCTTCTGGCGACCAGCGGCGAGCCATTGGTTATCCCCAGCCTCAACCGGGATGGCGACTTGCTTTCTGACATGGTACTGCAAATGTTCGGCTCCATCGCCGGCTCGGAATCCATGGTGATTTCAGTCAACACGTCAGGCGAAGCGGACTGTGTGA
This sequence comes from Chloroflexota bacterium, assembly GCA_024275635.1. Classification (GTDB taxonomy): domain Bacteria; phylum Chloroflexota; class Anaerolineae; order Promineifilales; family Promineifilaceae; genus JACKCC01. Next base: position 37,330 of record JAJRYT010000121.1, read on the forward strand.
TGGCCGAAGCGCCACACGGCACAGCGCCGGCGCTGGAAGGGCGCAACGTGGCTAATCCGATGGCAATGATTTTGGCAACGGCCGGGCTGCTGGGCCACATGAAGGAGAGCGAGGCCAAACGAGCCAGCCGCGCCATCTATGAAGCGACGCTGGAAGCGGTGTACTACGGCATTCGCACCTCGGATTTGGGCGGTTCGGCGTATACGGATGCATTTACGAATGAGGTGATTCGGCGGGTGAAGAGTAAACTGGAGGTGTGGTCGGCGTTGGCTTAATGAGGGATGAGGGATGAGGACTGAGTTGGGAAGTTACTTTACTCAGTCCTCGTTCCTCGTTACTTTACTCAGTCCTCATTCCTCGTTACTTTACTCAGTCCTCATTCCTCGTTACTTTACTCAGTCCTCGTTCCTCGTTACTTTACTCAGTCCTCATTCCTCGTTACTTTACTCAGTCCTCATTCCTCGTTACTTTTAACTTCTTTGCAGTGTTGTGACGAACGGCAGGGCGTTGAGCATGGGGACGCCGATGGGGAGGAAGAGGATGGTGGCGCAGAGGAGCCAGGCGAACGCGGCCCAGAGCAGGCTGAACCACCAGCCGATCAGGATGAAGTAGACAGCCCGAATGAGAAAGGGGGGCTGGCTGGCGGGCAGGAATTGGGAACGGCCGTTTTCCAAATCCACCACATACGCCCCCGGCCGCGCCTTCAGGGTTAACACCTGTGGCACGCGGTCGATCATCCACAAGCCCAGGGGCAGGAAAAGGATGGTGATGTTCAAGGCCCAAGCGATCAAAATCCAGACCCCGGCCAATTCCCACCCCAGGACAAAGAACCAGATCACACGCAATAAAAAGGGGATCTCTCGCACGGGTTTTACTTTTGTAACTGCTGCTGTTGACATTTTTGGATACCTCTTGTTTCATAGATGACAGTCATCATCTCATGACATTATTTTTATTTTCTTAATCTGTGCATTATACGCGAAAACAGGCAGGTGGTTGCGGTAAACGGCCGTATCCACCAACCAGCCACATGGAGGTAAATCATGTTAGAACTCATTCACCATCAACCCGAAAAGCAGATACAGCACACGCCCATTTTATTTGTTCATGGAGTCTGGCACGCGGCCTGGTGCTGGGAAGAACATTTTCTGCCCTACTTTGCCCAAAACGGGTACGATGCCTATGCCTTGAGTCTGCGCGGACATGGTGGCAGCCCTGGCCCCAAACGGCTCAGTTGGGTCAGCACGGCCGATTATGTAGCTGATGTAGCCGAAGCGGCCCAACGGCTGCCCGCGCCGCCGGTTGTGGTGGGGCATTCGATGGGCGGATTCACGGTGCAGAAATACTTGGAAACCTATTTTGCCCCGGCGGGCGTCCTGCTGGCATCGGCCCCGCCCAGGCCTATTTTAAGAACGACTTTCCGCGTAGCCCGTCATGCGCCCATGAAATTCCTGCAAGTGCACTTGCGCCAAAATCTGTACCCTGTTGTCAGTACGCCGGCATTGGCGCAGCACTTCCTGTTTTCGGCAGATATGCCGGAGGAACAAGTGGAGAGGTATTACGGCCGTCTCCAATCCGAATCCTACCGCGCTTACCTGGATATGCTGGGGCTGTCGCTGCCGCATCCCCGCCGGGTTAAAACGCCGCTGCTGGCGCTGGGCGGGGAAAATGACGCCGTTTTCAGTGTGTCGGAAGTGGAAGAAACGGCCGCTGCCTACCACACTAAAGCTAAAATCTTCCCCAACATGGCCCACGACATGATGCTGGAAGATGGCTGGCAGGCGGTGGCCGATACGATTCTGGCGTGGTTGGAGGATAAGATTGATGATTGATGATTGAGGATGGCGCATGCCTGATCTTCAATCTTTAATCTTCAATCCGTTCATTACAATTGGCCCAGGATAAATACTTTGCCCATCCAATTCGGCCGGGGGCAGCCATTGCAGGCGGTAGAGATTGTCTTGGGACTGTTTGGCTAACATCTCTGGATCGCGCAAAGCAGGTTCGCCGCTGAATTCTGTGACCAGGAAAGCATATTCCATTTGTTGGAAACGGCCGTCATCCCAGGGGCGGGTGTAAAGCAGCGGGCCAAGCGTGATGTCCAGGTTGGTTTCTTCTTTGGCTTCGCGGATGGCGGCCTGGGCCAGGCTCTCCCCCGGTTCCACGCCGCCGCCGGGAATGACGTAGTAGGAACGGCCGTTCCGCTGCCGGTCAATCAACAAAATCTCATCATGGCGGATAACGATCAAAGTCACTCGAAAACGCATAGGCATTACCAATAATTTCGGGCCGCCGATTTACGTCCGGCGGCAAAAAGTTTAATGAGGATCAGTCCGGCGATAAAACCGCCGATGTGGGCCGCATACGCCACGCCATCACCGCTGCCGCTCAGCGTTCCCACCCCCCCCACAAGCTGAAATACAAACCAGAGACCGACGGCGATGATGGCGTTTACCTGTGTCACCATGCGCATAACGAGTACCGTAATGCGTCGCCGTGGGAACAGCACCAGGTATCCGCCCAACACGCCGGCAATCGCTCCTGATGCACCCAGGCTGGGAATCTGCAAATTATCGCCGATGAGGGCGGAGGCGAAGACGTGGGACAGCGAGGCCAGCAGCCCCGCCAGCAGATAAAACAACAGGTAGCGGCGGTGGCCCAGCCAGTCTTCCACATTGTCGCCAAAAATCCACAGGTAGAGCATGTTGCCGCCCAGGTGCGCCCAGCCGCCATGCATGAACATGGCGGTGAACAAGGTGATGTAAACCGAGATGGGGGTGGGCTGTAAACCGGGTAGGACGAGTTGCTGCCCGCTAACCAGATCGCGGATGACCTGATCGGCCGTGACCAGATCGTCGCCGGAGATGATTTCGGCTGGGACGGTGGCGAAGGCGTAGGTGAAGCCGAGGTTGCTGCCCGCGCCCTGGAACAAGATAAAAACGAGGATGTTGATGCCAATGAGGATGTAGTTCACGTAAGGGGTGATGGTGCGGTCACGATTGTCGTCGCCGATGGGGATCATAAGAAGCCTCCTTCATTAGGTTTGACGCATTATGAGGAACGGGAATTTAATAACTTGTGCATTGGGGCGATTAAGAGATTGGAGATGGGGAGATTTTCAGCCTGCAATCTCCCCATCTCTTAGTGAGCATCTAAGATTTACTTCCTGAGACTAGAGACTTGAGATTGGAGACTACCAGTCTCCAGTTCACCAATCTCCAGTCCCCAAACATTGATTCTCGTTCCTAAAATTGGGCCTGTCTCACAAGCGGCCCAGCAAGCGCAGCAGCCGGTCGGGGTAGTCGGTGATGAGGCCGTCTGCGCCCATGTGGATGAAGCGCTGCATATCGGCCGTTTCGTTGACTGTCCAGATATGCACGGCCGTTTCCACCCCATGCGCGTCCTTCACAAAACGAGGCGTAATAACCCGGAAACGGCCGTTCCATTCAGGTAACTGCATCGCTTTCGCTTCACTGCGATAAAAACGGGCCAACCCCAACTTACTCAAAATGAACAAACGACGGGCTTCAGGCTCAGAAGCTGCCGTGTCTACCTCTGGGCATTCACGCCGAAACCAGTTGACGGTAGCCGCATCAAACGAGCCAACCATCATCTTTTCCGCCATCCCAAACTGGCGAATCATAGCCGCGAACGGCGTCACAATCGGAGGCGACGACTGCTTGATGTCCACGTTAATCCAGAGCCGCGGGAAGGCGGCGAATACCTCCTCCAGCGTGGGAATCGCGAGTCCCTGGCCGCGAAAAGGGTAGGTCTGGCCGCCGTCGGCCGTCCAGCGATGCCCAGCGTCCAACTGCTGCAATTCAGCCAGCGTCATCTCCTTGATCAGGCCGGAACCGTTCGTCATGCGCTCAACCGTCGCATCATGACTGATGACTAAAACGCCGTCGCGCGTGCTGTGGATGTCCATTTCCAGCCCATCCACGCCTAACTCGGCCGCCTTCTGGAAAGCCAACATCGTATTTTCCGGGTACTGCCCGCGAAAGCCGCGATGGGCCAGGGCGATCACGCCATTATCGGCGGCAAAAGGGTGCGCTGGTAATCGTTTCATCGTTATTTACCCCTGCCTACCAAGTCCAATAACAAATCGGGCCGGTCGGTGATAATGCCGTCCACGCCCATCTCAATAAACCGCTGCATGTCGGCGGGATCATTTACCGTCCAGACGTGTACGGCGATGTTTCGCCGCTGCGCCCCGCGCACAAACCGCGCCGTTACCACATGAATCCCGCCTGAATATTCAGGAACCTGAAACGCTTCTCCTGGCGGGCTGAACAACCGTCCCAGAAAGGCCGTGTCCAATCCGAAAAAGAGGCGGATTTCCGGCTCGCTCATCGCCGTCGCTACACCGGGGCATTTTTCACGGAATTCAATGAGGGTTTCCGGGTGGAAGGAGGGGATCAACACCTTGTCCCGCATGTTATATTGGGTCAGCAGTTGGCAAAACGGTTCCACGATGGAAGGTTCCTGCTGTTTTATTTCGATGTTCATGGGCATATCCGGGAAAGCCTGGAACACCTCTTCCAGTGTGGGGACGGTAATTCCCTGGCCGCGATAGGGGTAGGTCTGGCCGTCGTCATCCGTCCAATAGTAACCAGCGTCCATCTGCTTGATTTCGGCCAGCGTCATCTCCTTGATTTTGCCGGCGCCGTCGGTTGTCCGGTCAACGGCGTCATCGTGCATGATTACGAGCGTCCCGTCTCTGGTGGCGTGTAAATCCATTTCCAGCACGTCCACGCCCAGGTCAACGGCGTGCTGAAATGAGGCCAGGGTGTTGCTGGGGCGCAGTTTTTCGCCGCCCTGGTGGGCGATGACAAGAAATGTACCCCGGTCAAAGAAAGCCCGGTCGGCGGCGGTGCGGGTCAGCAGGGCCAGGATGATATAGGTGATGAGCAGGACGGCGATTAGGCCAAAGGTGATCTTGAGTCGTTTTTGACGCATCTTGTTTACTCCCGTTTTGACGGCGGCAGAATTGTAAAGGGGAACGGCCGTTTCACCAAAAAATTCGTGAAATTCGTGGCAGAAATCTGGAATATGCAATCACCCTGTTTCATATTTCGAATTACTGGATCAAAGTTAGATTTAATGCGAGAATTATAGTAATCTCGGAATATCTGATCGGCGCTTTTCAGGCTTCCTTACTTCCGGTTAAACGTATCTTCTCAAGGGGAGATTACAAAAGTTTTAACAACATATTGTCTGCATAGCGCCCGTTTTGAAACTTTTGTAATCTTTGCCCCGAAATTTTGAGAAGATACATAAAATACAAATAACATCGAGGCGATTAACTAATGCATACTGAATGCCTAAATATCTTTGACTCAGATCATCTAAACTACGCGGCTAATTTAATTGCTCATGGAGAAATTGTTGCCAGTTACTTTAATGGAGGCTTTGTTTTCTTTGGTGATGTTGATCAGGAAGAAGCAGCAAAAAAGGTATTCAAGATTAAAAAGCGTCCCTACGAGAAAACCCTTGGCCTGTGTTGTGATCCCCTATACCTTAATGAATACGTTGATCTGGCCGCCTCTGTCTTTGACTATTACCCTTTGCCGACAATCCAACAACTTTACCGAGAAATCCATGCCTTGGGACTCATTCTTCCGGCAAGCGCTTCCGGCACTCCTTCTTATTTAATTAAAAACGGCACAATTCTGATCGTGTGGACGGAATATCCTCCTCATTATCCTATGCGCCAGTTGATAGAAAAACTAAGGGAAAAAGGCAAACGATCTGTACTTGGCGCCTCTGCCAATATGAGTGGTGAACCAACTTATATCACCCTTGAGCAGATGATTGACACATTTGGGGGGAAGGTGCCGCTAATCTTAAACGGGCCGCAGAATCTTCCAATATACCGAAAGAAATCAACTACAATTGTTGATTTTACCACTAAACGCCCCCGTCTGATTCGGGAGGGCAATGTACCTGAGAAAGAGATAAGGGAGCGCCTGGCACGTCTTGATCTGGGCGAGCTATTTGCAGGCCAAGATGTGATTAGGCTCTGACAATGATAACCACGACTTCTCTTATCATACCTCCGGGTGGTGGCTAACCCCTTTCATCCCTTTTGCTAACTTTTTTTCATATTTCGAATTGCTGGTTTCATATTTCGAATTGCTGGTTTCATATTTCGAATTGCTGGTTGTTGTCCAGGGCGATTGCATATTCCAGATTTCTGCCACGAATTTCACGAATGAAAACCGTCTAAATTCGTGCAATTGGTGAAATTTGTAGCGAAGAGAAAAAAGGAAACCCAGCGAGTAGGCAATCGCCCTGGCTTGTTGCCCTTCCCGGTTGCCGTCAGAATGCCATCAAGTATAATTTGGGCGCTGGTTACTGGTTGCCAATCACCAAATTACCAATAACCAATTACCAATTACCAATTACCAATTACCAATTACCAATTACCAAATACCAATTACCAAATACGGAGAACCCTATGGCACGTCGAGCAGTATTTCCATTCACAGCAATCGTCGGACAAAACCGCATGAAGCGGGCGTTGATTTTGAACGCCGTCAGCCCCCAAATTGGCGGGGTGTTGATTCGCGGCGAACGGGGGACGGCCAAGTCCACCGCCGCCCGCGCTCTGGCTGCCTTGCTGCCCGACATTGAAGTGGTGGCCGACTGCCGCTTTGGCTGCGCCCCCAGCCGCCCCAACGAATGGTGTGATGAGTGCCGTCTGCGGCACAGCGACGGCGCGTTGGAAACCAGCGCCCGGCGCACCCCGTTTGTTGATTTGCCTGTCAGCGCCACCGAAGACCGTGTTGTGGGCACGCTGGATATTGAGAAGGCGATCCAAAAGGGCGAGAAGCATTTTGAAGCCGGGGTTTTGGCGTCAGCCAACCGGGGATTGTTGTATGTGGATGAGGTGAACTTGCTTGACGACCACGTCGTGGATTTGCTGCTCGATTCGGCGGCGATGGGCGTGAATGTGGTTGAGCGGGAAGGGATCAGTTTCACTCACCCGGCCAAATTTATCCTGGTAGGGACGATGAACCCGGAGGAAGGGGATATCCGGCCGCAGCTGCTGGATCGGTTTGCTTTTTCGGCCCAAGTCAAGGGGCTGGCAGACACAGAGCAGCGCGTCCAAATTATGGAGCGGCGTATTGCTTTTGAGATGGACCCGGACGGCTTCCGTGAGCAGTGGGCCGAGCAGGAAAAACAGCTTTCGGATCAGATTGCCCATGCCCGCAAGATTTTGAACAAGGTGCGCTATTCGCGGCGCGACCTGGTTTCGATTGCCGGGTTGACGGCTTCGCTGAATGTGGACGGTCACCGGGCCGACCTGGTGATTTTGCGAGGATCACAGGCGTTGGCGGCGCTGGACGGCCGTACTCACATCAATGATCAGGACATCGTGCTGGCAGCTGAGTTGGCGCTGCCGCACCGGATAAAGGGACGGCCGTTCCAGGACGCCAGCGTCAACGCTTACGAACTCGAAGAAAAACTGCAAGAAGTCCAAAGCGAAATGGGCGTCGGCGAAAACGGTGAAACCACCGAAGAAGAGATGGACGCCGAATCGGTAAAAAAAAAGCATTAGACTCTGAATCCAACGAGGGAGCCGAAACCGCCCAAACGGAAGCCGGTCCCCAAACCGTACCTCACACGCCCCAGGAAGGTCACTGGTGGGAGGGTGGGCAAAAAATCCAATCCAAAGAAGAATTTACCGCCCGCCGCCTGGACACCCAGCTAGACAGGCTCACCCGCAAACAAGCCGGCCGTCGTTCTCAAACCAAAACCGAACGCAAACGGGGCCATTACATCCGCGCCCGCATCCCTACCAAAGACAAAATCACCGACCTGGCTTTCGACGCCACGTTGCGCGCCGCCGCCCCCTACCAGAAACGGCGTGACCGCTCCAAACTAGCCCTGTCCCTACGCAAGGAAGATTTGCGCGAGAAAGTGCGCGTGCGCCGCTCGGCTAACCTCATCCTGTTTGTTGTGGATGCCAGTTGGAGCATGGCCGTCGCCGAACGCATGGAAGCGACCAAAGGCGCCATTATGTCCCTGCTTACCGACGCTTATCAGCGCCGCGACCGCGTTGGGTTGATTGTCTTCAACAAAAATGACGCCAAGCTGGTACTGCCGCCAACCAACTCCGTCCAGTTAGCCAAAGATGCACTGGTTGATGTCGCTGTTGGCGGCAAAACCCCCCTCTCTGCCGGACTGATGATGGCTTATGACGTGTTTCGCAAGGAATCGTACACCCATCCCGACGTGATTCCGATGCTGATTTTGCTAACGGACGGCGCGGGCAATGTCAGCATGTCCGATCTGCCGCCGCAGGAGGAAGCACACCGCATCGCCCAGCTTATCCAGGATATGGATGTACGCTCGGTGGTGATTAACATGGAGCATGCCGCTTTTGATCAGGGGTTGGCCCGCCTGCTGGCCGACAACCTGGACGCACCCTGCCATTCGCTGGAAGATTTACGCGCCGATACGTTGTACCAAACGGTGATTGACGAATTAGAGTAGGGGCGAGGCAGTCGGGAGTTAGGGTTCGTTCAAAATTAACTTTGCAGTTTGCTGGTAATTGGTAATTGAGTAATTGGGTAATTACCAGTTACCAATTACCTGGTTACAATTTTTCAAACGCCAAAGTTATAAACGAACGTGCCCTTAATGCCGTTTAATAATATCTCATTGATGCCCGACTGTCTCGCCCCTACATTAGCGGCCAAAGTGCATGGGCATAATGATGTGGACGAAGTCGTTATCGCCCACGGGCTTGAGAACGCCGGGTTCCATGGGGCTGGAGGTTTCCAGGGCTACCTGGGGCGTGTCAATAATGCTGAGGACATCGTTCATATATTTGACGTTGAAGGCAATTTCTATCTGATCCCCCTCTACGCTGGCGTCAATTTGGGCCACATTATCACCGGTTTCGGCGCTGGTGGCGGCGATTACGGCGTGTCCCGGCACAATTTCGTCGCCCGGTTCGATGCGGACACGGGCAGTATGGCTGGATTAACGGGCGAATATTTCGGCCGTTTTGCACGCTTTGCGAAATTCGGCCGTGTTCATAATAGTTCGCGTGCGGTGGCCTTTGGGGATAATGGGCGTGTAATCGGGGAAGTTACCGTCAATGAGTTGGGAAACCAATACGACATTTTCCATGTCGAAGATAATCTGGTTGCGACCTTCCGGCAGAGAGATGTAAACAGCGTTGGTATCATCGCTGGCGATGCGGGCCAGTTCGGCTAAAGCGCGAGCCGGAATGGTAACCGTGTTGGCTGTTTCGACATGGCCGGGGATGTGAGCGGAGCGCACAGAAAGACGAAAGCCGTCAGTGGCGGCCATCATGATTTGACTGCCCTCGAAAGTGGTGGAGACGCCAGTGAGCATGGGGCGGGTATCGTCGGTGGCAGCGGCAAAAGCGACCTGGTTAATCATTTGTTTGAAGACGTCGGTTTCTACGCGGATGCGGTTGTTGCGGTCCGGTTCGGGCACGAGGGGAAATTCCTGGGCGTCAATCCCTTTGACGTTGGCCTGCGTGCGCTGACAGGCGATATGGAGCGTTTGGGTTTGCTCGTTGAGTTCCAGGTCTACCTGGTCTTGGGGCAGGGCGCCGACCAAGTCGTTAAAAGTACGCGCCGGGATGGTGATGGCCCCTTCTTCTTCCACTTTAGCGCCAATCCAGCAGGTGATGACAATTTCTAGGTTTGTGGCAGATAGTTTGAGACGGCCGTTATCCGTCGCCAGCAGCACATTGCCCAAAACAGGTAAGGTAGAGCGGGTACTTACGGCCCGACCCACAATGTTCAATCCCTTTGCCAGATTCTCTTGTAAGCATGACAACTTCATAATCTTCTCTCCCAAAAGTTTTGTTGTAATACCCCGCATGTGTTACTGAAAACAGTATAACAGAGAATGGGTGAATTGTGAAGGATGGATGGGAAATTGATTGATGATTAATGATTGAAGATTGGTCAATCTCCAATCATTAATCATCGCTCTGCAACGCCAGTCGAATATCGGCAGCATGTTCGTGTTCGTGATTGGTCCAGATGGTCGTCCAAAAGTAGCCGTTGATTTGACTATCCCAGGGGGTGGGAAACGGCCGTTGCCAACCCACCTCCCCCATTTCATCCACCAGCGCCAGCAGTTCACGCCGCGTTTCGTAAAATTCAGCCCACACCTCATCCCAGGGTTGGTCGCGCCGGACAGCGGCATGGGCATTGTTCCAGGTGTCAAAATCATCAATTGGCGCATCGAACTGCGGCGTTTGTCCGGCAGCAAGCTGACGCAAGCCAACCACGCCAACCTGTTCCCAATCGGTCAGGTGACCGACCAAATCCTTGAGTGACCAGACCCCGCAAACGGGCCGCGACTCGCGTTCAGCGGCCGGAACCAAATTAGCTATGGCCAGAAATTCATTGCGTGTAGACTTGAGCATGGCGCGCAGCAAATAAATGGGGCCGGCCTGGCTTTTATGTTCTTTGGGCAGTTGGTTCCGCCAGGCGTGCAAATGTTCGGCATGAACAGCGTCATGCCGGCAGCGCCATTCAGTCCACTCGCGCATGTGGGTGCGCCAGCCCCAGGGGAGTTCGATTTCACGGTGAAGCAATTCATCGGGAATGCGTGCCAATACGGCCAGAAAACTGCTCCGCTCCTTAAGGCAAACAGCCAGCGCCTGTTCCAATGATAAGTTCCGACTGAAGGCGAGGAGTTCGGCGTTACGGACGTCCATCTCCACCTGCCCGCCCAGTTCTGGAATGGCATTAATACGGCCGTTTAACACCAAACTCATGCGCTCTGTATGAAAGGCGTCCCAGGCGCCGATATGCGCCAAGATATCTTTAGCCATCCACGCCTCATCCACCAGTAAATCAGACAGCATCGCCTCATCAATGCCGCGCAGGGGGCGTAGTAACGCCGCGCGTTCTGCCGCCAGCCAGGCTAATAATTGCAAACGCCATGCCGGCGCCTGAATATTTGGACCCACATCTTGTTGATTCATTTTTATCCTCCTGCCATGATAACCTGAACGCAAGTATGCGGGATAACGCCGGTCAGGAACAAAATTGACGTTGATACTGACAATCCGCTCCCCTATTTATACAACGAAATGCGTTGTTCTTCATATGTAACTGAGACTGGGGAGTAGAGATTGGACTAATCTCTAGTCTCGCGTAAGTTATTTATCCTCGATCCTTAATGATTGATAGACATCAAGCGCGTGTTCGTGGTCGTGCCCAAAGCAAATGGTCAGCCAAAAATAGGCGGGCATGATTTTGCCCCAGGGTGTGACCAGGGTGTGCCCTAAGAATGGCTCCGGGAATGTTTGCAGGGCATCATCTAGCGCCTGCCGGGTTTGGTTGAAGACACGCCACACTTGCGGCCAGGATTGGCGACGGCGGGCAGCGACACGGGCTTCATCAAAAGTAACAAAATCGTTGATAGGGTCGGCAAATGTGGGTTGTTGGCTTAACAGCAGTTGACGCAGGCCATCCACAATGAGTCGTTCCCAATCAGCCAAGTGTCCGATTAAATCTTTGAGCGTCCACTCGCCGCACAGCGGCCGGGTGTTTCGTTCGGCGTCGGGGACCATGTCTACCAGCGTGAGGATTTCCTGGCGCGCCGCTTTGAGGATGGCGCGCAGGATAAGTTTGGGGCCGACTTGCCGTTTGCGAGGCCGGGGTAATGTTTTGCGCCATGTTTCCAGTTCTTGGGCGTGATAGGCGTCATGTTGGACACGTTCGATGAACCAATCACGCAGGCATGTCTCCTGTCCCCAGGGCAGATGGATGGGGCGTGTTAATGCTTCGTCGGTGAGTTGAGTGAAGGTGTAACAGAGGCTGCTGCGCTCGCGAAGGGCAAAGGCGAGGGCCAGTTTGAGGCTGCTGTCCTGGTAACGGGTGCGCAGTTCGGCGTTGAAGTTGTCCAGGCTGCTGCCTACGTCCAGGGGCTTGATTTGGTGGGTACGGCCGTTGCCCACTAACCGTATCCGCGACAAGGTTAATGAATCCCAGGCGGCCACGTGAGCGATGATGTCTTTGGCGGTCTGTTGATTGTTGACGGGAACGGCCGTTATCGTCGCCTCATCCAACGCCCACAATTGGCGCAGGAAATAGGAGCGTTCTGCCGCCAGCCGGGCCAAAAATACCAGCCGCCAGGATGTCTGTGTAGCCATGAGGTCTAATCATCTTGCAAGTGGGACAAGTTGGCAAGTGGGAAGTGACTAAAGTGCGAAGTGGCTAAAGTTGGGAGGTGATCGGTTCTTCAATCCTCAATCTTTTTGCCAACCCGCCACAGGGAAAAACATTCCTGATCATACCCTTTGAGCGTCTCGGATAAAGGTTCAACCTGCAGCTGCGCTTGCTGTTCGGTCAGGAATTCAGCAATTTCGGGATCGTTGCAGATAGCGTCGGAAAGAACAACATCGCCGCCAAGTGAGAATTTTTCCAACCGGGCGGCCATATTGATGGTGGAGCCGAAGTAATCGAGTTGTTCGTTAAGGCTGACAGCGATGGAGGGGCCATAATGAAGGGCGGCGCGTAAGCGTAACGGCCGTTGCCCCGGCGTGGGTTTGGCCAGGACAGCCTGAGCGCGCAAAATGGCCTTGAGCGCCGATACCGGGCGGCGAAAAACGGCCATCACCGCATCGCCAATCGTTTTGACCAATGCGCCCCCTTCGGCGTCAATCGCTTCGCGCAGGACGTCGAAATGATTCATCACCACGCCAAAGGCAGTGGCGTCGCCAATCTCGCGGTACATTTGGGTGGAATCAACCAGGTCGGTGAAGAGGATGGTGAGGCTGCCGACAGAGATTTGTTCACCGGGGCGCAGCGCTTCATCGGCAAATAGGTCGCGGAAGCGCTGCAAGGTGGTGACTTCGGCGGCTGTGGCCGCCTGGTCGCTCCACACCATGCGCTCCAGGATAAGTAATTGTTCCTCGTCAGTGTCGTTGACGAGCTGAAGGCTGGGAACCGGGGCCAGTTCTAATTCTTGCGGCGGCCAGCCGTCGTTGGTGGCGTGGAAATAGGCCTGGGATTGGCCTACGGCCGTTACCCGCACATGTTGTCCGCCGGGAAGCGTCATCGTTCGCAGACGGTAGCGGCCCGCTTCCAAAATTGGCGTGATCTGGCGCTGCGTGTGGGGCGGAAGCAGCTGCTGCACCGCGATATGGGGCGTTACCTGCGGCCCGGCAACGCAAAAATCGGGGGCTTTGATGGCGCGAACGGCCGGGTTGGGGGCAAAGGTCAGTTCCACGGAGCGGTCAAAATTAACATGGAAATCTATGTTGCATGTCTGGCAGTGGGCGGCGGAGGTGACGTCAGTCAGGGTGTGGTGAACGCGGTCTGAGGCGCCCCGGCAAAGCGGGCAGAGGATTTCCCATTGAAAATCGAGTAAGCCCGCGCGGGTAGCCAGCAACGCCAGTTCCAGTACATCGCGGCGGGGCGCGTCCCAGCGGTCGGCCAGGTGATACGGCCGTATCCGGGCCAGCGTCAAATCATCAGCTTCCTGAACCAGATGAACCAGCCGATCCACCAGCGCCGGATCGGCGCCATCTTGAACCAACCGCTGGCGGATCACTTCTAAACGCCGCTTGGCCCCCGGTGTTAAGTGCGAAGCATGTCTGAGCGTAATGGGGACAGCGCCCGATTGAGCCACTTCGTCATATCGCTTGAAAGCGGCCTGAAAACGGCGAGCGCTTACCCGGCCGATGGCCAACGGGATTCCTATCCATCCCCAAAAATTGCGCGGCTGTGCCCAAACTTGATACACAAGCTGCGTGCCTCCGTCTGACTGCGGCGTCATTTCCAATAAGGCGCGCATTTGGGCTATTGGGCCGGTTTGGTAGCGGCGCACGACGCCGAAGCGGTAGGGGTAAGTCCAATCGAATGGGTCTTCTTCCCAGGCAAAAGATAGCAATCTGTTACTGAAGCGTAATAAGCGGCGGGCATTTGTCTGCACCGGGCCAATTTCTTGGACGGCCGGGACTTGCGTGTCGCGGTTAAAGCGGTTGGTATCGGCCACGTAGGGCCATAAATCCTGGGGGCTGGATTGGAGTTGTAGTTCCCAGCGGTAGTGAAATTCGGGGTAGGTCATTTTTATTGGTCAGGATCAAGAAGTGAAATTTTTACAAGAGCCTGAAACTAGCGATTAGAGATTAGCCCAGGTTTCAATCTACAGTCTCAGGGCTGATTGACTGACAGATTTAACATTTGAACATTGACAACATCATAATCGCTCCAACGAATGAAGTTCATACATGGGCTGGTAGAACTGTTTCCAAGATGCAATGGCTGGTTCTGGGTCAGGATTGGGTGGCAACCATAAGA
>JAJRYT010000122.1 GCA_024275635.1 Chloroflexota bacterium
ATACGTTTCGTATGTTTTATGAACTTGGCTTTGGTTTTGTTATACTTTCTTTGAGGCATATTGGTTGGATTCTTGGTCGTTTTTAACCAATATTGCCTCACTTATGCCAAAGCCACAAAATTTATTAGAACTAGGCAGTTTCAATTATTAGAAAAATGACGCTTGAATTTGAAAATTTAACGCAGCGTATAGATGCAATGGCTCAAAGCGTTGCCGAACGCGAAGATAAACGGAAGGATTTGACAGATGAATTACTGGTGGTGATGGAACGGTACGCCGAAGATTGGACGGCCGTGGACAAGGCGTTGGCGATGGCTCAGAATTTAGCCGATCCCAAACTATACCGCGCAGCACGGCCGTTCAACCACAACGCCCCGCTCAACGCCCAAATCAACCCGCCGGCCCCGCCCCAAAAAGCGACCCTCGTCGCTACCGACGGCTCCCAAATCATGCCTGACCGCCACGCCGCCCATCTCTACTTCCTCATCAACATCGGCAGCATCGTGTACCATCATGGCGAGTCCCATGCCCCTCGCCCCTTCAGCATCCCCGAACTCCACTACCCGGCCGATGACCGGGAGATGGCCCGATTCATCATGGGCAGCAGCGAGGTCAGCATCGCCCGCGACTTGCGCGAAATCGGCACGTTGGCCGATACCGCCTGGAATTTGCGCGGCGGCGATCATCCTTTGTTGGCAATCCTCGACCAACGGCTGCTGTACTGGCCCATTGGCGGCACGGAAGCCGCGCCTAACGACGACGTGGTGGCCTGGCTCCGTTCGATGACCAAACTACACGATTCCGGCGCGCTGTTGGCCGGGTATATTGATCGTCCGATGACGACGGCCGTTGTCACCCTCCTGCGTTCATTAACCGGCGTCGGCGACCCTAAATTTGACTGGAAATCCCTGGGCAAACAAGGCGCGGGCGGCGGCTTGAACGACATTGCCCTGTTCCGCCGCCTGTTGGAACCGGGGCAGCGCAGCAAAGCTTTTGTCAATGTCTCGCCGCCCAACGAGCGGTTTGCCGAGCATGACCCGGCCAACGAAGTTTGCTTCTTCTACTTCCATCCGGGGCGCGGCATTGCCCGCGTGGATATTCCCCGCTGGGTGGCCGAGGACGATGAAGCGATAGCTGCTGTCCACGCCCTCCTCCACGACCAATGCCAGATTTTGGGAGACTATCCTTACGTCATCGCCCGCGCCGATGAAATGGCCGTTGTCGGCCGTCAAGATAACGAGAATCTCAACTTTTTGATTGACGTCGCCATGCAACGGCACGGCGTCGCAAGCCGCCTCACCGCCAAGCAGGGCAGCAAAGGGCTGGCCCGCGGCGGCAAAACGCGGCATAGAGGAATTTAATACTCAATTGGGCCTGATTGCCGCGCGGATGTAATTACTTTATAATAACATTCGAGCAGCGTTTTGCATGATTTGTATCGGAGGTGAACGATGCCCCAATTGATTCGAATTGGTAACTCACGGGGAATTCGTATTCCCAAAGCGCTCATCCAGCAAGCGGGATTGGCGGAGAAGGAACTTGAGTTTACGCTTGTTGAAGATGGCTTGTTGATTAAGCCGGTACGCTATCGCGTACGCCAGGATTGGGAAAAGCGCATCCGGGAAGCGCTGCAAGCGTATGGCGGCGAGGAGATGGACAGCGGCTGGCTTGACGCGCCGTTGACCAATGATGACGGATGGGTGTGGTAAGGTGAAACGATTTGAAGTTTGGCTCGTTGGCTTGGATCCCACAGTAGGGCGTGAAATCAACAAAACCCGGCTGTGTGTGATCGTTTCGCCCGATGAAATGGCGGCCCTTTCTACGGCCATCGTGGCGCCGTTGACCAGTAAGGGATTCCCGTTTCCCGGCCGTATCGCTGTTCGCTTTCAAGACCGGCAAGGGCTTATTTTGCTTGATCAGATGCGGGCGGTTGACAAACATCGTCTTTTTCGTAAGCTGGGGGCGGTTGACGAAACGACCCGAACGGCATTGTGCCAAACGTTACAGGAAATGTTTGCCTGCGCATAATGTTTGCCTTGTTCTTTTGTTGACGTTGCCATGCAAAGACACGGCGTTGAAAGCCGTCTCACTGCCAAACTAAGCAGCAAAGCACTGGCGCGGGGTGGCAAAACACGGCATGGGGGAATTTAATGGACAATTTTTTAAACAAGGAAACAGCAATGAAAAATCAGGAATTCGGCCGTGTCCTCCGCGCCAGCACCGTTGGTTTTGCCGTTGGCTGCCGGGTGAATCAATTGGAAATTCCCGCTTTTGGCAGGTTGGTTAAGGCCCAGCCGGTAGACACGCGCGAAGCGATTTACGGCCTCATTTACGACATGCTCATTGACGACGACCCGCTGGTGCGCCGTCTGGTGCTGGCCGAAAACCCCAACCCGGCCATCATCAACGACCAGCGCGAAAACCGGATGCTGCCGGTAGAAATGAGCGTGTTGGCTGTCGGCTATAAAGTCAGCGGGCAAATCAAACACGGCTTGCCGCCGCGCCCGCCGCTCAATCTCGATCCGGTGGCATTGTGCAGCGATACGGCCGAAATCACCCAATTTACCGATAATTTGGGCTATCTGCGCCTCATCCTGCGCGCCGCCGATGCCAACGTGCCGGTAGACCAACTCCTCGTCGCCCACATCACCGACGCCTATCACCTGCGCGGTCGGGACACGGTTTGGGCGTTGGGCGTGATTCAGGAATTGATTGAGCTGCTGCGCAGCAATTACGACACGCTCATCCCGACGTTGGAAGCGTTGAGCGATGCGCTGCCGGAACTGCCGCTGGTGGAAACCGGGGGCTAAAGATTGGAGATAAAGATTACAAAAGTCTGCCAGACTTTTGTAATCTGGTGCGTTGAGGAATTATGAACGAATCAATCGGTTACATCATCGGCGGCGGGCTGAAGGAAGGGTTTAATATCCGGCTGACGGTGCGGGCCGATGCGGTGCAGGAAGGGAGTTTTATGGTGTGCGACAACGGCCGTTACCGTTACTACGGCCTGGTCACAGATTTACAACTAGGAGCCACCGACCCCCGCTTCGCCGACGAAAAAACGGACCGGCTGCAACCGGCCATTCAACAAAAATTGCTGGGCAAAACCCTGTACACGACATTGGCGATGTACCCCACCCTGCTCATGGATCGCGGCCCGGAACTGGGCACGACGGCGCGGCATGATTGGGAACAGCGCGTCGAACGGGGCGAGGAAAGTCCCGGCCCCAAACCGGTGAAAACCGTCCCCGCCCACCACGCCGAAGTGCGGCAAGCCGATGAGTCGGACGTGGCTGAGATTTTTGGCGGGACGTTCATCGTCGGGCACACAATCGAGCAAGGCTACCCGGTACGGCTGGATTTGGCCCGCTTCATCAAACGTTCCAGCGGCATCTTCGGCGCGACGGGAACGGGCAAGAGCTTTCTCACGCGGATGGTGCTGGCCGGGCTGATGCAGGAGGATGTGGCCGCCGCGCTGGTGTTTGACATGCATAATGAGTATGCGTTTGATGATTTGGACTCGGATAAGGGAACGGCCGTGCGCGGACTCAAATCCCTCTTCGGCCAAAAGGTGCAGGTGGCGGCGTTGGGCAGAGGGGCGATGGTACGCGGCAACACGCCCGACTTCACGCTGGAGTTAGGACTGTCCGATTTTCAGACGAGCGACGTGATGCTGCTGTCGGAGGCGTTGAATTTGACCGACACGGCCGCCGTCACCCTAAACGCGCTGGAACGCGATTTTGGTCGGGATTGGTTCGCCAAATTCATGAAGTTGGAACCGGGCGCGGTGGAAACCGACCCGGAAAGCGGCAGGACCTTTCCTGCGCCCAACTCGGTCGCCGCCTGGGCGCGATCCAATAACGTCCACGAGAAAGCGGCCGAGGCGCTGCATCGCAAGCTGAGTCTGGTGGCTGACAAGCCGTATGTGGTGGAAACGCCGGCCGGGGATCCGGTGTTGGCGATTGTGGATAAGTTGGAAAACGGCCGTCACGTCATCCTGGGTTTTGGCGAATATGAATCCGACCTGGATTACCTGCTTGTCTCCAACATTTTGACCCGCAAAATCCGCCAACATTGGGTCAAGAAAACGGAGCGGCACAAGACGATGGGCGAGGCCGCGCCGCGCCCGCTCATGATCGCCATCGAGGAAGCGCACAAGCTGCTGAATCCGCATCTGGCCGGGCAAACGGCGTTTGGCCTCATCGCACGGGAGCTGCGGAAATATTTTGTGACGCTGTTGGTGGTAGATCAACGGCCGTCCGGCATTGACGACGAAATTATGTCCCAGCTAGGCACGCGCATCACCGGCTGGCTGGGCGACGAAGACGACATCCGCGCCGTCCTGACCGGCTTGGCCGGGCGCGAGCAGTTGCGCGGGATGCTGGCCCGCTTGCAGGAAAAGGAAGAAGTTCTGCTCCTGGGTTGGGGCGTCAAAATGCCCATCCCCATCCGCTCCCGCCGCTACGACGAGAAGTTCTGGGCAGAAATGAAAGGGCGCAAAGCGGCGCCGCAGTTCAAAAAAGAAGACAACCGCGCCAATTTGAAGGCGTTGAATGATGATTTGTTTGGCTGATTAGAGGGGGTACAATGGCACACATAAAAAATTGTTCGCTTTGTGGCACGGCCGTTGCAGAAGGAATTGTTACCTGTCCTCACTGCCAAAGTAATTTGCAACTGGCCTCGCTGGTTGTCTCGCTTAACGAGCGTGTGGCCCGACTGGAACAAAGCATTGCGCCCAAACCCAGCCCTGTCCAGCCTCAGGTAACGGAGCCGGTTACGCTGGTTACAGAATCGGATCAGGGGGATGAAACGGCCGTCCCCCCCTCATCGCCTCTCGCCGAGCCACAACCCCCCAAAGCCCCCAATCCCATCTGGCAAAGCGACTTTTGGTTGAACAAAATCGGGATAGGGCTGCTGTTCCTGGCGCTGGCCTTTCTCTTCAACTATGCCGTCGAGCAGGGATGGCTGACCCCGACGGTGCGGGTCGTTATCGGTTTGGCTGTGGGCACGGTTTTGCTGGGAATCGGGTATCGGATTTACGGCCGCCGCCGTCATTTTAGCCAGGTTTTGCTGGGCGGCGGGATTGCCGCCTACTACCTCACCGGGTTCGCCGCTTTTCAATTGTATGAGCTTATCTCCTCCCCCATCGCCTTCATCTTTATGATCTTCGTCACCCTGCTGGCATTCTTCCTGTCGTTACAGCAAGAAGAGGCGGTGTTGTCGCTCATCGGGACGGCGGGCGGATTGGCGACGCCTTTCCTGCTTTACACCGGCGATAGCAACACTCCCGGATTAATCGCTTACACTAGTTTGCTCATCATCGTCGTTAGCGCGATTTATCTGTTTCGTGGCTGGCGGATGTTATTGTGGACGGCCGTTTTTGGCGGTTGGATTATCCTGGTCGTAACACAACTTGATCCTGCTGCCTCTGACCGTTGGACCGTTCAGATTGGCGTTATCGTCACCC
This sequence comes from Chloroflexota bacterium, assembly GCA_024275635.1. GTDB lineage: Bacteria > Chloroflexota > Anaerolineae > Promineifilales > Promineifilaceae > JACKCC01. The sequence goes on from JAJRYT010000122.1 coordinate 5,468, forward strand.
TGATCGCTGCCTGGATCGTGCCTGTCTGGCGCGAAATCGCCGCATCGTCCCACCCGGACCGCTGGCGGCCTGCCCGTTTGGGTTTTGCCGACTCCCTGCTGCCGGCATTGCTGCAAAACTTATTGAATACCGATCTCTATTTTAGCGCCATCATCTCCCCTTTCATCGCCATATTTACGACCTGGATAATCTGGTCACTTGACGATGAAGAGATAGGGATCGTCATTTTGATTGGCGCGTTGATTTTTGGGGTGGCCGCCTGGGCGCTCAAGGCAACCCCGGTCAGACCGCGATTGGGATGGATGCACGGATGGACCAGCGCGCTGTTTTTAATGCTCGCTTTAGCCTTGTTGTTGGAAGATGATGCGCTGTTTTTGGCCTGGGCCATAGAAGCGGCGGCGCTCCAACTGGCGGCGACGCGATGGGCGTTTCCCGCGGTCGAAAAAGTGGGGGTCCATGCTTTTTGGTTTTTGATTGGCGGCTGGTTGATAACTCGACTAGAGGCGGGACAGCAGGGCACGGCCGTCTTTAACATCCCGGCGTTAATTGATTTGGGGGTGATTGGTCTGGTCGTCATCCTCTTTCGTGGGAAAAATGAGCGGCGATTTTACTGGCTGGCGGCGCACATTGCGTTACTCATCTGGTTATGGCGCGAGCTGGGTTCCGTTGCCAATGGGCAGGGACTGGTCAGTATTGCCTGGGGTATTTATGCTCTGATCCTGTTGGGAATCGGCTTGAAATTCCACTCCCACCGCCTACGATTAGCGGGGATAGCCACACTGTTCCTTCTTGCAGGCAAGCTCATTTTAGTTGATCTGGCGGCTTTGCGGGCTGTCTGGCGTATTTTGCTTTTCGCCGGCGTTGGCGGGTTTTTCTTATTGATTAGTTATTATTACCGGTCATTTTTACCAGCGGCTGAGGGGATAGATTGAGGGGGAATGGCCGCCTACTTTCGGGCTGACGAACAATACGTCAAATAACGAATCGCGCTTATAACGCTCATGAGGATCAAGACTGCATCATTGATCTTTTGGGCATGGTTCAAAACTTGGTTTTGCATCTTTATAAATTGGCTTTGCGTTCGGCCATCGCTGAGACATAAAAACCCGTTGAAAACGGGTTGAAATGCGCTCAAACCGAGTCTTTAGTGCGTTTCCACGCACTTCTTGTATTAGATGTGGATTGGAAATCCACATCTAATTGTAAAGATGATTTTGTCAAGAATGAACCACGCCCATATTTGAATATTTTATGCCTAAACTCACTCGCTGGTACCTCAAATCAGCCCTGGTTTATCTGGCGGCGGCGCTGCTGCTGTCGCTGGCGCTGGCGCTGCCTCCCTCCCTGCCCCTGCCCGCCTTTATCCGCGCCATGAACCCGGCTTTCTTCCACCTTTTCCTGGTGGGCTGGGTGACACAAATGATCTTTGGCGTGATTTATTGGATGTTCCCCATCATCAGCCGCGCCCGGCCGCGCGGGAATGAAAAAGTGGGCTGGGCCAGCTACCTGCTGTTAAACGGCGGCTTACTCTTGCGCGTCGCCGCCGAACCCTTCCTTACCACACGGCCGCAAGCCAATGTCGGCTGGCTGTTAGTTGGTTCCGCGCTGCTGCAATGGCTGGGGGTGACGCTTTTTGTCTATCTAGCCTGGCCGCGCGTCAAAGAAAAGTATCGCGGAGAATAAGATGCCCCGTCTAAGCCGATGGATGATTCGCGCCGCGCTGGTTTACCTGTGGGCCGGGATAACGATTGGCGGGCTGTTGTTAGCGCACAAGGGAGTCCCGCTGCATCCGGCGTTGTGGGGCTGGCTGCCGGTGCATATTGAGTTTTTGCTCATCGGCTGGGTGGCGCAGTTGGCGATGGGGGTGGCCTTTTGGATTTTACCCCGCTATTGGAACAAACCGCGCCGCCCGCGCGCCAGGCTGGCCTATCTGGCCTTCTGGCTGTTAAATGTCGGGATTGGGTTGGTGACTGTTTATTTGCTGCGGTTGGCGGAACGGCCGTACCTGCTGGCCGGCCGCGCGGCAGAAGTGGGCGCAGTCCTTCTCTTTGCCCGCCACGCCTGGGGCCGGATTGTATCGCGGGAGGGGCTGGGATGAACCGGGTTTCTCAATGTAATCAATTTCTTCGCAACCATCGGAATTTTCACAAATACGGCACATCATACTATCCGTATTTATGAAAATTCCGATACTTCGGCCTGTTATTTCAATAAAACCGGTATCTCTGTCAGCGTAATCGTCTCGCCCGGCGCAACGGCCGTCCACCCCAACGCCCCATTCTCATCCGGGACCACACTCGTCATCTGCGTCACGCCATCGGGCGCAACAAAGGTTCCGCTTCCCCAGGCGACGTATTTGGTCTCGCCAACGGCCGTATCCACTCGATACACCTGCTGCCCTGACCCGCCAACCGGCTCCACCGAAGCAAATGGCAGCAGTTCCGACGTGAGCAACTGCGCCGCGTAGTAAGCGGGCTGTGCCTCGGCCGTATCCGTGCGCAGGCCGTAAAGCCGCCACAAATTATTGGGCGCGGCCGGCGAACCAATGTACGTGTGCCAAGCCACGAAACTATCCCCCAGCCCATACGCCTGAATCGCGCGGCGGAACACGTCGGCCGCCTGCGTTTCCGGGCTGTTGGGGTAGTTCGTGCGATCATTCAACGTCGGATCGGCCGTTGCTCCCGTCTCTGTCAACCAGACCGGCTTCCCCGTCAACCCCTGCGCCGCCATAAACGCATCCAGGTCTCGATGCAAAAAAGCCAGCTTCTCCCAGTTAGGATAAAAGTGATAATTAACCACGTCAAACCAATCCGCACCGCCCCCGGCCAGCGCCCCGGCAAACCAGGTATTGAGCGTGTAATCATCCAATCCCCCCATTCCCGGCATCAAAATCACCGCGTCCGGGTCATTGGCGCGGATAATGGCGGCCGCCTCAGCCAAAAACGCCCCCTGCTCCTCCGGGCTAAACCCATTCGGCGGCGTCACCGAAAGTTGGCGCGACGATTGACGACCGTTATCGCTGCCGGGGTCAAACGCACGCCAATGGTTCATCTCGTTGCCAATCTCCCAGTAAGTGACGTAAGGGGCGTACCGCTGCACCACCGTCGTCAGATAATCGGCCGCTTCCGGCCCCATCGTTTTTTGAAATTCACTGCCCCAGGGCGACGTAGGCGAGGCGTATTGCAGGCTAAACAGGGTGACGATGGGCTGGGCAGCAGCGTGCATAATCACGGCGTCAGCCTCGTCAAAATGCCACTGGTTGTCCTGCGGCTCAACCACGTTCCACAAAAGACCGGCTTTGATAAATTGGCGGAAGGCATCTATGCCCAGCGCGTCAAAGTCGGCGAAGATCCAATCCGGCTCAAAGTAGGGCGCGGCAGTGTCTACGACGCTCATGTCAGTTGCCCCCGCATCGCTCCAGAAGAAGCGGATGAAGTTGAGGCCAAACTGGGGCGCGGCGGCGGCGCGGTCGGGCAGAGGGGCGACGGTAACCGGGATGGTTGTGGGGATCACGGCCGTTCCCTCTGGGGCGGTCGTCGCGTCAGGGCGGGTGGGCAAGGCGGGTCGGGTGGGGCGAACGACCGTTGGCGGCGGCGCTCCGCTGCCAGCACAAGCCGGCAACAACAAAATCAACAGCAGGTAAGCGGCAAACCGTTTCATACAAACACCTCCGGAGTTTAGCTGTTTGCATTTTACGGGAGGGATGAGGATGAATCAACGGTCATCTGGTACTATCGCCAGCCGTTGAGCGAACAGATTCAGGAGATCAAGATTTTTGCCACGAATGGCACGAAGAAACAGTTCTTAATTCGTAAAATCCGTGAAATTCGTAGCCGATTGGGGATCTACTGAGATTGGCCGCCAAAACGAGATGCGCCTGAAGGCGCGAACACCGAACCGAGGGCGGGCCGGTTCAATCATTGGCCGGGCGCATTGAGGATGATGGGGAGGAATTGTCTGTCCGGGGGCAGCGCGGCGTTCATGACCTGGAAAACGGCCGTATTATCCACATAATCGCCGCGCACAGAATCCGTTCCAGCCACATGCGAAACAAACAATTCCGCGCCCGCTCCCTGCGCATAAAGTGGGATCAGACTGTTGCTGTGACCGCCGCTGTTCCACGCCCAATACACCGTTTCGCCGGCGTCAATCGCATCATTCCCATTCCCATCCTCCCAACTGGCGCGGCGGCCGGCGCTGGCAACTATTTGTTCTAGCGATAGCGTTGTAGTTGTGATTGCGCCCAACGGCTGGTCGGGGAAAACGCCCGGCGCGGCGGTGAGATAGCCCGTTTCGTGATCGCCGGTGACGATGACCAACGTGTTGGCCCAATTGCTGCCATTCTCCGGCGCATCCACCCAATCTATCACCGCCTGCGCCGCCTCATCAAACCCAATCATTTCCCCAATCATGAAATCCATGTTGTTGGCGTGCCCGGCCCAGTCAACTGCGCCCCCCTCCACCATGAGGACAAACCCATTGGGGGCGCGGGTGAGGGTCGTCAAGGCGGCGGTGGTCATCTCGGCCAGGGTGGGATTTTCGGGATCATGGCCGGAGCCGTCGGCCAGACGGTATTCCAGGTTGCCGCCGACGCCGCCAAACAACCCGGCCAGGCGGGTAGTCGTAGACAGATTGGCCGCCGCCAGCAGCCTGTCCCCGCCATCGGCGCTGCCGGCGATGCGCTCGACGAAGGTGAATGCGCCGGGCTGCCCGCTTTCGGCAAACAGCTTGCCCCGGATGGCGCTGTTGACGTAGCGGCTCCCCTGCCAATCAGGATGGCCCGCGCCAATCAATACGTCCAGCGGCGGCAGGGTTGTCCCGTACCCGCCGCCATAGTAGATACTGTCGGCTGTCGTGCCGGTTGTGTTGGGATCGCCCCACAGCCCTTCGTCGGCGATGGCATAGCCGTTGCCGCGGGCGCTGTTGTGCGCGGCCCAGGCGCCGGGCGTGGCGTGGGAGCTGTAGACGGTGGTGACGGCCCCGGCGGCCAGACCCAGCGCCCGCGCTTTTTCGCTGATGGTGGTGAGGCGGGCGGTGTCGTTTTCGTTGACGGCGATACGGCCGTTCCCCGTTTTAACGCCGCTGTACAAGGCTGTCGCCGCCGCCGCGCTGTCCGTTGTGTCCGATTTGAGGTAATTAAAATCAGTCCACGCCAGACCGGAATCGTAACTGCCGCCGGCCGGGAAGGCGCTCATCCAGGTTTGCGGCCAGGATTGGTAAGCGGGCGCGCCGCCGGTGTAGGCATTAGCGGCGGCGATCTGGTTGGCGCCCCAGCCATCGGCGATCATCAAAATGATATATTTGGCTTCTGGCTGGGCGGGGACGCTGGCTAGATCAAGCCGCCATAATTTCGCGTCGCTGCCCCTGTCGCTGAGAACGAGCCAGTTTTTCTGCGGCCAGTAGGCAATGGTGATGAGGTCTAAATTAGTGTCGGCGACTGTTTGCCAGGCGGCGAGGTCGGCGGTGCGCATGATACGGCCGTCATCCGTGATCGTGTACAGCCAGCCGTCGGCGTCAGCGGCCAGGTAGTTGTAGGCCCAATCCATCACTTTAAAACCGGGGAAGGTATGGGTGACGGCCGTTCCCGCGGCGTCAATGGCAACCAATGCGCTTCTATCCACTTTTAAGGCCAACAGGTTATCCTGAAATGAGAACAGTCGGGGGCGGCACATTGTTTGCAGACCAGCCAGGCGCGTCCAGGTCTGCCCGTTATCCTCGCTGACGGCTAAACCGCAAGGATCGTCGGGGATGTCGCTCCAGGCAGCGTACAGTTTGTCGTGCTGGCCGGTGATGTCATAAGTCCGGTCTTGGCCCACGCCGCTGTTCAGGTCGGCGATGAGCGACCAACTTTGGGCCTGGTTGGCGCTGCGGAAGACGCCGCCGCCATCGCCGCCGGCCGGGGAAAAGCTAACGGCCGTGTACAACAGATCATCCGCTTCATCAACCCACAGCCCCCAGGAATGGACAACATCGGGCAAATTGCGATACTTGGTCAAAATCCGGGCGGATGTGTACACGTAGGTGTTGCCAAACTCCCAGCCGTCGCCGCAGCAGGGGTCTACGCCCGGGATGACCAGGGTATTGCTGATGCGGGTCATGTCAATGAAGCCTTGCTCGGTCAGGGTGGCAACGGCCGTTACCGTCACCCCGTCTGATTGGGCCAGCAGCGCGCCGTCAAACTCGGCTGGCCGCGCCGCGCCAAAGCCGATGTACAGGGTGGCGCTGATGGAGGTGAGGGCGTATGCGCCAAAATAGGCGTCGTCGTGGGTATAGCCGGTTTGCTGTTCAAACCATTGGCTGTAATCCGCCAGCGCGGTCAGGGGGACCAGGCTGACGTTGTTCACTGCTTTGGGGGCAGGCCGTACTGCTTCAAGAGATGGGGAAATGGTCACACCAAGCCAGATTGCTAGGAATACGGCCGTTATGATGTAAAACGCACGATGCATAAACCAATTATAGCAGTCTCTGGCATTTCATTGACCGTTATTCATTGACTATTATAATCGCTGTATGCTAACACAAGCCGGGTTGACAACCGATATGCCCATCGCCGAATTGGGGCGGCAGATGATGGCGGCGCAGTTAGCCATCATCCAGGAGTACGCACCGACTTTACAGCAGAATGCCGATGTGACGGCCGTTCACGAAACCCGCCAAGCGATCCGGCGCACGTACACGGCCGTTCGCCTTTTTCGCCCTTGTTTTGAACCGGGATTGCTGGATGGCTACCGCCGCCGGTTACGAAAATTGATGAAGCGGTTGGCTCCCTGCCGGGATACGGCCGTCTTCCTGGGCAAATTGCAAATTCACATAACTGATTCCGGCGCTGATTTGTCTGATTTGCGCGATTACTGGCAAACGCGGCAAGCCGCCGCCGCCGCGCAGTTGCGCCGTTATCTGGCGCGGCCCAAATGGGCTGTCTTTTGGGGCGATTATGCCGCATTTACGCAAACTGAGGGGCAGGGTGTACGGTCTCAGACATCTCTAACAGCCCCGGTGAAAGCGGGTCATTGGATACCGGCGCTGCTTTACCAACGGGTGGCGGTTGTGCGGGCGTATGATGAGTACGGCCGTTCCCACCTGACTGGCGCCGACAGCAAAGAGTTACACCAAGTGCGTATCGCCTGTAAGGAACTGCGCTATGCGTTTGAGTTTTTTGCGCCGCTGTTGGGGCCGGAAATCGAGGCGGTGGTAAACACGCTCAAATCGTTACAGGAGAATTTGGGCAATCTGAATGACGCCCGGGTTGCGCTGGAGATGTTGGCCCAAACGCCGGAGCGGGAAACGGCCGTTGCCCGCTACGCCACCGTACAAGAAGCGGAAATCGGCCGGCTGCTCAATGAATTCACCCCGCTCTGGGAAACGCTGAACGCCCCCGCCTGGCGGCAAAATCTGGCGGCGGCGTTGGCTGTTTTGTGAATGATTGATGATTGAAGATTAAAGATTGTCGTAATCATCAATCATCAATCTTTCAGGAGGAAAAAATGGGCTTCTTGAAAAAATTATTTGGCGGCGGTAAAGGCGACAAGCCTTACGTAGATGCACGCGGCATCTACTTTTATGCGCAGTGTGACCACTGCGGCAGCCGGGTAAAAGTGCGCGCCGACAAGGAGTATGATTTACAGCGGGTAGATGGCGGTTTTATCTGGCACAAGACAATTGTGGACAGCAAATGTTTCCGCCGGATGCAGGCAGTTGTTCATCTGGATCGTAACTATCATGTCACCGGTCAGGAAATCAGCGACGGCCGTTTCCTCACCCAGGACGAATACGACGCCCTGGAAAATCCCTCTGTAACCCACCCTACCGACGAAACGCGCGGCTTTGGGTAAAACCAGTGCATCTCTAAAACTTTGCACTTCGCACTTTGCACTTTGCACTTTACACTCAAGGAACATCCATGACCCAAACCAACGACCAAATCATCCTATACACCTCCCGTTTTTGCGGCCATTCCTATGCCGTGGAACGGTTCATGAAAGAACATAACATACCCGTCAAACAGGTTAATATTGACGGCAACCCGGCAGCGCGCAGCGAAGTCATGGTCATCAACAACGGCTACGCCAGCGTGCCCACCCTCATCTTCCCCGACGGCGCCACCCTGACAGAGCCCTCCCTGCGCCAGCTGCGCGCCCGGCTCAACATTGAACAAACCAGCCTATCCCAAAAACTGCGCGGCATTTTCGGCCGTAATGACCCGGAGTGAACAGTTTTCAGTTGTCAGTATTCAGTGAACAGTCATCGCGGCCAAAGACCGCCACTGACCACTGCTTACTGCTTACTAATTACTAATTACTGCTTACTAATTACTAATTACTGCTTACTAATTACTAATTACTGCTTACTAATTACTAATTACTGCTTACTAATTACTGCTTACCCATGCTCCCTTACTTCCTCATCCTCCTCGCTTTCTTGTCCGACCGCCTCTCCAAATCGTGGGCCGCCGCCTACTACGCCGAACACGGCCCAACCACCCTCCATCCCCTCTTTAGCCTGCGTCAGACATACAATCGCGGCGTTGCCCTGGGGCTGTTTCAGGGGATTGGCCCAATTATCGGTTGGTTGAGTATTGGCGTTGTGATCGGCTTGTTTATTTACCTGGTGCAAACGCCGCGAGAACTGCGCTGGCTGCGCGTGGGTCTGGCGCTCATCATCGGCGGCGCGCTGGGCAATCTGGTGGACAGGATCACGGCCGGGCAGGTGCTGGATTTTATCGAGACGCCGCTCCGCTCCGGTGTCTTTAACGTAGCTGATATGATGATTTATCTGGGCCTGCTCCTGACGCTGCTTGCTTCACTTTTCGCGCGCGAGGTTGCCGGATAGTTTCCCAACTTGTCCGCCGTAAAAGCAAGCTGCCAGCTTGCGCCTATGATTTCTGACAACCCTTTCGCGGACTCCATTTCATGGCTGATGTTGAGGAGAACGGCCGTTTCCCCTATACTTACCCCGTTCAAATAAAACACAAGCGGACTGATAGAACATGAGTAAACGCATTCTGCTGGTTGATGACGAACAGGCCATTACCAGCGCCCTGTCGCTGCTATTTGAGCGTACCGGGTACGAGGTGATGGTGGCGCATAACGGCCGTTCCGCCCTACAGCATCTGGCCGACAACCCCGACCTGGTTGTGCTGGACATCATGATGCCGGAGATAGATGGCTTTGAAGTGGCGCGGCGGATTAGGGAACGGCCGTCCTACATCCCCATCCTCATGCTCACCGCCAAAGACACATCCCTGGACAAAGTCACCGGATTGGAACTGGGGGCCGATGCCTACTTGACCAAGCCATTTGAGCCGGGAGAATTATTGGCCCAGGTACGCGCCCTGTTCCGGTTAATAGCTAAAAGTGGGCGAGAGGAGGAAGGGGAACGGCCGTTGCTCTGCGGCCCGCTAACATTATGGTCAGATCAACATCGCGTAGAACTGGGCAGCCAACCCGTCGAACTGACCCCTAAAGAATTTGCCCTGCTGGAACGATTCATGCGCCGCCCCGGCTACGTTTTTGGCCGCGAAACCCTGCTGCGCGAAGTTTGGGGCTACGAATATTTAGGAGATTCCCGCACCGTGGACGTTCACGTCCAGCGCCTGCGGGCCAAAATCGAAGCCGACAGCAGCCACCCCCAACTCATCCACACCGTCCGCGGCTTCGGCTACCGTCTGGTAGTCTCATAGTCTCTAGTCTTGCAGTCTCTAGTCTCTAGTCCCATAGTCTCATCCCTGCCGCCCCGTAATATACGATTCCGTCAACTCCTGTGCCGGATTCGTGAACAAATCAGTCGTCTTATTAAACTCAACCAACTCACCCAGCCAGAAAAAGCCCGTCCAGTCCGAAGCCCGCGACGCCTGCTGCATATTATGCGTCACAATCACAATCGTATAATCCACCGCCAACTGGCGCATCAACTCCTCCACCGCCAGCGTCGCCACCGGGTCCAGCGCCGAGCAAGGCTCATCCATTAAAATCACTTCCGGCTTCACCGCAATCGTGCGAGCAATGCACAGCCGCTGCTGCTGCCCCGGATTTAGGTCTAACGCCGGACTGCGCAGGCGATCCTTCACCTCGTCCCAAAGCGCCGTCCCACGCAGACTTTCCTCTATGATCTCATCCAAATTGCCATTCTTCGTCATTCCCAAAATGCGGGGGCCAAAGGCGACATTATTGTAAATACTCTGGGGGAATGGATTCGGCCGTTGGAACACCATGCCGATCCGCTGCCGCAGTTCCACCACATCCACATCCGGGTCATACACATTCTTGCCGTCCAGCAGCACTCCCCCTTCGGCGCGGGCAATACGGATCGTGTCATTCATCCGGTTCAGCGAACGCAAAAAAGTAGACTTGCCGCAGCCGGACGGGCCAATCAACGCTGTAATCTGATTCTGGCGAATCGGCAGATTCAGATCAATCAGCGCCTGAAAATCGCCATAAAAGAAATTGAAATGTTTAACTTCGATTTTGTTCATGCTGTCTCAATGATTAAGGATTTAAGATTGAGGATTAAAGATAAAAGCGCCTTGACCCAATCTTCAATCATCAATCTTCAATCCTTCCAATTTACCCAAACCGCCCCGTCACATAATCTTCCGTGCGCTGATCCTGCGGGTGAATAAAGATGTCGGTCTGGTCGCCAATTTCAACAATCTCGCCATCCAGGAAAAAGGCGACCCGGTCGGCCACGCGACTGGCCTGCTGCACGCTGTGGGGAACCATGATGATGGTGTACTGCTGCTTCAACTGGTACAGTGACTCCTCCACAATGGAAGTCGAAATGGGATCCAGGCCGGAAGTGGGGTTGTCGAGCAAAATCACCTCTGGCTCCAACGCCAGGCTGCGGGCCAGGCACAGCCGCTGCTTCTGGCCGCCGGAAAGGGCAAAAGCAGAATCGTTGAGCCGATCCTTCACCTCATCCCACAGCGCCGCCTGGCGCAAACTGCGCTCCGCCCGTTCATCCAGGGTCATTTTGTCCTTGATGCCCGCCATTTTGAGGCCGTATGTGAGATTATCGTAAATTGTACCCGGCAAAGGGGTAGGCACGGCAAAAACCATACTGATGCGGCGGCGCAGGTCAATGACATCGGTGCCGTCGCTGAAAATATCTTGCCCGCTAAATAAAACAGTTCCCTGTCTTTGCGTACCTTCGATTAAATCAGAAAGACGATTGAGCAGGCGCAGCAGCGTTGTTTTGCCGCTGCGGGATGGCCCCAAAATGACAAATAACTCGTTGGGGACAACAGCAAGATTAATATCGCGCAGCGCCATCGCGCCGTCAGCGTAAGTGAATGTCAGGTTTTGGATGGATAGTTTGGACATAAGAAATAATGAATTGTGAATTGTGAATAATTAATGATTAACTATTCGCAATTCATTATTTGTTACCATTCCCGCCGCCGCCGCATGACCGAGCGGATGATGGTAGCGACCAATGTCAGCGATAAGACGATGAGCAGCAAGACCAGGGCTGTGCCATATTGTATGCGCAACGGCATGCCCGGCACTTGTGTGGAAATGACGTAGAGATGGTAAGGCAGCGCCATTGTCTGATCGAAGATGGATTGGGGCAGTTCCGGCAGGTAGAAGGCGGCAACGGTGAACAGGATGGGGGCGGTTTCCCCGGCGGCGCGGCCCAATCCCAGAATAACCCCGGTGATGATGCCGGGTAAGGCGTGGGGCAAAACCTGGTGGCGGATGGTCTGCCAGCGGGTCGCGCCCAGGCTGAGGCTGACGACGCGGAACTCTTGGGGCACAGCCACTATCGCTTCCTCGGCGGTGCTGATGATGACGGGCAGGGTCATGAGGCCCAGGGTGAGCGATCCGGCCAGGATGGAGGTACCGAAGTCGAGGAAGAGGACGAATGCGCCCAAGCCAAACAG
>JAJRYT010000123.1 GCA_024275635.1 Chloroflexota bacterium
CGTTACCACCACCGACTTTTTCCCGCCGGTGGTGGACGACCCCTATGATTTTGGGGCGATTGCCGCTGCCAATGCGCTCTCCGACATTTACGCGATGGGCGCGGAACCGTTGTTTGCCATCAATCTGGTTGCTTTCCCCGATAATCTAGCGCAGGATATTTTGCGCGAAGTTTTGCGCGGCGGCGCGGAGAAGGTGGCCGAAGCGGGCGCAGTGATCGTCGGCGGTCACAGCGTCAACGACAAGGAGCCGAAGTATGGCTTCGCCGTCACTGGCATCATCCACCCAGATAAGGTGAAGGTGAAGGGAGGCGCGCGTCCCGGCGATTTGCTGCTGCTGACGAAGCCGCTGGGTGTGGGCGTGATTACGACGGCTTTGAAACAGCAGAAAACGAATGAAGCGGATGTGGCCACGGCCGTGGCCAGCATGAAACGCCTTAACAAACAGGCCGCCCGCGCCGCCGACCTGACCAATGCCAGCGGCATGACTGACATCACCGGCTTTGGCCTGCTGGGCCACGCTCACGAAATGGCCGAACAGAGCGGCGTTGATTTCCGCTTCTCCCTGGACAAATTGCCCTTTCTGCCCGGCGCAATTGCCTGCGGTGAAATGGGCGCATTCCCCGGCGGAATGGGCAACAACATGGTATTCTTTAAGCCACACGTTACCTTTGCCGCTGGCGTTAGCCAATTGATGCAGGATATGCTGTGGACGCCGGAAACATCGGGCGGGCTGCTGGTGGCTGTCCCGCCGGAAAATGCAGGAATTTATCAGGATAATTGTGAAACGGCCGTTATCATCGGCGACGTTGTGGCGGGGAACGGCCGCATTTGGGTTAATGAGGATTAAAGATTGAAGATTGATGATTCGTCACACATGATAATCATCAATCTTCAATCATCAATACACTATGGATAGAACCGTACCCAGTTCTGGCAACGAAGAAATCAATCTCTACTTGAGAACCTACTACTCCCTCCTGCGCAGCTCGCGCGAGGTACAGATTACAACGCTGATTGAAGCGCACAAACGTATTCACTCCGCCCTACATGTGGCTGCTGATGAGCCGCAGCCGGACATGGCCGCTTTCATCTACGCCATCTTGCGTATGCCCGACTGCTTCAGCCGCATTCGATTAGTGGTGATGGGTCAATCGGAGCAGGTGTTTGCCAAACACGGCTACCCCGACATCGAATCCTGGCAGCAGGTGACGGCGCCGGGCCGCCGCCGCCGCAGTTTTTATGATGGCGACCAAACTTTTGCCGTCTATATCGCCAGCCGCTCGGACATAGACGACCTGGTTCCCATTCTTACTGCTTATCAGATTGAGCGGCGTAAATTGCATCATTTGTTCAATAAACCGGCGGTGATGGCGCTGCTTGACGAAATCCAGGCCCAATCGGGCGGCCTGCCGGACAGCGGCCAATTGGAAAAACTAAAGGCGTTAACGGCCGTTCCCTTTGAGGATTTGCAACGATTGGCGCAAATTTGGGGGCAGAATACGGCCGCCAGGCTCCTCGAAATTGCCCGGGAAAAACAACACCTTTCCATCCGCTCCCTGGCCGGGTCGCTGGCCGATTACAAGCGGGCTACGCGCCGTTGGTGGAAAAATGTTGAACGGCGTGCGCCCGACATCGTATTCGACGAACGGCCGGTCTATTTCATTTCCAGCAACACGCACAGCATGACCAATTTGTTGAGCGGGTTTGCTCTCCGGCATGAAGTTGAACTAGACCGTTTCATTTACGCCAGCGGCGCTGAAGATTTACAGCAGGAGTACAACGATATCTTGCAGCGCAACGTCCCCAGCAGCCGCGAAAATTTTCTTTACTACGTCCTTAAAAAGTATGAAGCGGCTAACCCGCAAACCGAACAAGAGCGCGTTGTCTGTGAGCGTGATCTGGGTATTGCTCGCGTACCCAGCGAACATGCTTTCGATATTGAGATGCAGGTGGTTTCATTGAATAAATTGCGTCCGGACTGCCTGGACGGCCGTTTACGTTTGCCTGGTATCGAAACATTGGCCAGTTCTGATGCCCTCATCGTCAATATAGACTACCCACTGGGCCTGGCCGCCTACCAGGTCCTCACCGAAATTGCCCGCAACACCGCTCAAATACGGGGTGTGTACATCATGGGCAAGGCGGCGACGTTAAACGGCCGTATCGGCGATGTGATGATTCCCAGTGTTGTTCACGACGAGCATTCCCTCAATACTTACCTTTTCCAGAATCGTTTCATTGCCGATGATGTGGCCCCCTATCTTGTCTACGGAACCGTCATGGATAACCAAAAGGCAATCACCGTTCCCGGCACCTTCTTGCAAAACGAAGGCTACATGTCCGTTTTCTACCAGGAAGGGTACACCGATATGGAAATGGAAGCGGGGCCGTATTTGAGCGGCATCTACGAAATGGCCCGTCCGCAGCGCCATCCCCAAAATGAGCTTGTCAATCTGTACAATGCGCCCTTCCCCATCGGCATCCTCCATTACGCATCGGACACGCCGTTCAGTAAAGGGAAAAATCTAGGAACGCGAAACCTCTCCTATTTTGGCATGGATCCGACTTATGCTACTATGATCGCTATTTTGCGTGATATTTTAGGGGCCGAAATTAAGGCATTGCAGGGGAAATGATTGATAATTGATGATTAAAAAGGTAACCGTTCAGCCGCCAACAGACTTTTGAAGTTTTGCAGTCGAGTACACAACCACACAGAGCGTCAAAACTTCAAAAGTCTCCAGGGGGGAGTGAACGCTTACCTAAAAAGGCTTATTCATGACCTCACCCACCGACGTGTATCAAAAACGATTAGCCGCTGTCCGGCAAAGATTTGCCGAATGGGAAGTGGACGGCCTGCTCATCGGCAGTCCGTCCAACCGGCGCTGGCTGAGCGGGCTCGCCGGTTCCGCCGGGCAGCTTCTCATCACCCATGATAAAGCGCTGCTGGCAACCGATTTCCGTTATTGGCAGCAGGCAGCGGCCCAAGCGCCGGCGTTCACCTTGTTCAAACACCGGCGCACCGATGAAGACAACGCCGCCTTCTTTGCTGAAGCGGGCGCTGCCATCGTTGGTGTGGAAGCGGAGCATGTCACTTTGGCCGAGCGCGCAAAACTAGACAAAGTGGAAAATGTAACCTGGTCTCCGCTAAAAGAAACGGCCGAACCCCTGCGCAGTATTAAAGATACCGTCGAAATCGAAACGATTCGCGCCGCCGCTGCTATTACTGACCAGGCAATGGCCCAGGTTAACCATATCGTCCGGCCCGGCATGAGCGAGCGGGCGCTGGCCTGGGAATTAGAGAAAATGATGCGCCAACTGGGCGCGGAGGGTATGGCTTTTGACGTCATCGTCGCTTCCGGTCCCAATGCCGCTTTGCCCCACCACCATCCTGGAGAGAGACAATTGCAAGCGGGCGACGCCATCATCGTGGATATGGGGGCCAGGTTGGATGGCTACCACAGTGACATGACCCGCAGTTTTTACCTGGGGGATGAACCAGACGAGCCGTATTGGTCGGTTTACAATTTAGTGCAGGCGGCGCAAACGGCCGTTCTTGATCACATCAAGCCGGGCATGAGCGCTAGAGCGGTAGACGCCCTGGCCCGCGACATCATCACCGTCTCCGATCACGGCGACCATTTTGGACATGGATTAGGACATGGCGTTGGCCTATTCATCCACGAAACCCCCATCCTTTCGCCGCGCGCCGATGAAAATGAAACTATCGCTGCTGGTATGGCGCTGACAATTGAACCGGGCATTTACATCCCCGGCTGGGGCGGTGTGCGCATTGAAGATTTGATACTGGTCACTGAGAATGGCTTTGATTATTTGAGCCACTGCCCGAAAACGCCAATCATCCCGATTAAGCGTGGCGATTCGCACTCTAGTCACTTCGCACTCTAGTCACTTCACTTCGCACTTTAGTCACTTCGCACTTGCGACTTACAGCATTATGAGTTACGCGGCAAAAAACAACCAGTTGCTCCATGTTGACACTGATCTTTGCCTCAACTGTAGTCGCTGTCTGGCACAAAAAGCGTGTACGGTCAAAGCGATTATCCGTATTGACCGGGACGAACCGCCCTTTGTTGATGTGCATCGCTGTTATGGGTGTCTTGCCTGTCTGCCCGAATGCCCTGCTGAAGCTGTCAGACGGTTGTATGATTGCGCCGCATCTGGTTGACCTGTATGGCGACGCCTAATGTCAGCAAGACAACTAGAATGATGAGGGATAACGGCCGTCCCCACCCCGCTGCCTGACTAATCACCGAAGCGCCTACAAACGACGAAATAGCAATTAGCGCCCAATCAAACAAAACTGAAATCAATATCAGGCCAATCACGCCGCCAACCACAAACGGAATCAATACCGAACCCAAATCCAGCGCCAATAGTTCCACCAGGTTGACGGCCAGAATCCCGCCGCCGATAAAACCGGCCAGATTCACCGCCAACTGCTGCAAAACCAGCGCCACGACCGCGCCAATCACGCCGATAATCAGCGCAAAAATAAGCATTGTTGAATCGGGCTGGCCGCTCAATAGTCGCGGGGCCAGGTTCATGCCCAACAAAAACCCAACCCCGCCGACAAACAGCCAAAACAACTGGCGGCCCAGCGTCAATATCCCTAAACCAATTACAATGCGTCCCAAAACAATCATTATTCCTCCATGCAAGTATGCAAGTGGCAGGTGGCGAGTTCGCCCTTTTACCCCTGCCCCCTTTCATCCTCCAACCCGGCTAGATGTTCCCCTACGCTGCCCGCTTCGGCGTGGATTTCATGTTCGTACTGGCTGACCAACTCGCGCCGCAGCACCTTGCCGATGAAACTGCGCGGGAATTCTTTGACAAAAATCACCAGGCGCGGCGCCTGGCTGGGCGGCAGGCGGCGGCGGCAAAAGGCGATGATCGCCCTGGCCGGGATGCGTGTCCCGGCCTTGAGGCTGACAAAAGCAATTGGCTGGTTGGCGATAGCGACTACAACCACTTCGCTCACCTCCGGTAGCTCGTAAATGACTTCTTCCACATCGCGGGGGAAGGCGGGGGCCGCTTCTTCATCCGTCCACATATCCTGGCGGCGGCTGATGATTTGGAAGTAACCGTTTTCGTCCATGCGGGCGATATCGTTGGTGTGCAGCCAGCCATCTGTGTCAATCACAGCGCGGGTGGCTGCCTCATCCTGCCAGTAGCCTTGCATAATTTGCGGGCCGCGCACAACCAGTTCGCCTACCTGGCCCGGCTGGAGCGGAGCGCCGCTCTTCAGGCTGACGATGCGGGCTTCGGCGCTGGGCAGGGGCAGACCGATGGAACCGACCTTGTTACGGCCGTTAATCGGATTGGCGTGCGTCACCGGGCTGGCTTCACTCAGGCCGTACCCTTCCACCAGCTTGCCCTTCGTCAGTTTCTCAAACGCCTCCTTCACCTCAATTGGCAAAGGAGCAGCCCCGCTGATGCAGGCGCGAATTGAACGCACATCGTATTTACGCACACCGGGGAAGTTGTTGATGGCCACGTACATTGTGGGAACGCCGGGGAACAGGGTCGGCTTGTATTTTTTGATGTGTTGCAGTACCTCCTCCGTATCGAAGGTGGGCAGCAAAACCATGCTCGCGCCCAGGGAAACGGCCGTATTCATCGCCGTCGTCATCCCGTACACGTGGCTGAAAGGAACGACAGACAGGAACACCTCTTCACCATCGCGGGCGTGGGGCAGCCAGGCGCGAATCTGCATCGTGTTGGCCACCAGGTTTCGGTGGGAGAGGGTGATTCCCTTGGGTTTGGCTGTTGTGCCGCTGGTGAATTGGAGGACGGCCGTATCCTCGGCTTTAACCGCCACTTGCGGCGGTTGGGGCGGGTGTCGGCGCAGCAGTGGCCGCCACAAAAAGTCGCTGGAATCGAACGGGTGGGGGGGGCGGTGGCCTTCTCGCTTCTCGCGGCGCAGACTGAACAGCAGGAATTTAGGCCAGGGCAGGTAGTCCTTCACATTGGCGTAGATGACGTGGCGCACATCGCTTTGCGCTTTAACGACAGCCGCTGTTTCTGCGAACTTCGTCAGGGTAATCAACACTTCGGCTCCAGTGCATTGAGCTTCGCGCACAATCTCATCCCGGTCGGCAAGCGGATTGCCCATCACCACAATCGCCCCCAGGCGCAATGCGCTGTAAAAAGCGATAACCGTCTGTGGTACATTGGGCAGTAAAAGCATGATCCGCGACCCCTTCACACAGCCCAATCCTTGCAGAGCGTTGGCCAAGCGGCCTGCCTGAGCGCTCAAATTGCGGTAAGTCAGCGCGCGTCCCTGGTACAAAATGGCCGGACGACGCGGGAAACGCCGCCAGGCGCGGTCGAGCAGGCGAGTCAGCGGCAGGTGCGGGATGTGAATGGTCGGCGGCACATCGGATTCATAAGCGGCCAACCAGGGGCGCTCGGCTAACAGGCTGCCCCGACCGTCTTCTGATCCGGCGCTGCGCCAGCGGGAGTAATTGCTTACGGCCGTTCCTTCCTCAATAAATCGCTCAATGGCCCGGTTCACCGCATCCCGCCGCTCTAGCATCACCATGTGCGCCGACACGCCTACATTGATAATTTCCGATTCCGGAGGCACTAGCTCGGCTACTCGCTCGAATGCCTCTTGGGGCAGCACCCGGTCCCGGTTGCCCATAATGACCATTGTCGGCGGGCGCAGTTCGGGGAACATCTCCCAGCCGCGCCAGCCGCGTACATTGTCCAGGTACATACGCCGCAGGGAACGCATGGATGCGCCGACGGTCCGTTCGGCCATCGGCTCCAGGAAACGGATGACGGGCGGCGGTAGGCGAAAAAGTAGTTTGTAATAATTGGGGATGTCATATTCGCCCGCGCCGGCAATTAACACCAGGTGGCTGACGCGCTGAGGGTAGCGCCAGGCAAATTCGGTGGCCAGAGCCACGCCGAAGGAGTGCCCGATGAGAACGAACGGGGTATGAATTTGGAGATGGTCGAGGGCGGCGGTCACATCTGCCAGCATTTGTGTCATCTCATACCCGGCACGTGGGCGGGAAGAACGGCCGTGCCCGCGCAAATCAATGGCAATCACCCGGTTGTGGGCGGCAAACTGTTCGATCTGGTAGCGCCACTGCCGCGCTTGTCCGCCAAAGCCGTGAATAAAGAGGATGGTTTGCAACGGCCGTTCCGGGGCCACATCAATAAAACTAACCCGTATGCCCGGCTCAACTTCAATAGATTCTCGGTATAGTTCCAGGTCTAATTGCATGTGCTGTTCCTCGTAAATAGAGTAAATAGAGTTGGGAAGTAGGAGATTTAGACGACGTTCGTAATTAACTTAGCGCTTTGGTTATCCGTTATCCGTGTTCCGTGTTCCGTGTTCCGTGTTCCGTTATCCGTGTTCCGTGTTCCGTGTTCCGTAATCCGTAATCCGTAATCCGTGTTCCGTTGTTCGTATCGTGACGGAACACGGATTACCGTTTACGGAATACGGAATACCGTCGAGTCCTTAATCTCCCAATTCCCTCATGACAGAGTCGGTAATGTTGCTGGATAGAACGGCCGTTTCCACATCTAATCCCGCAACCCACTGCGCCAGGTGAGCAATCGCCAGTTGAATGCCGCGTGTGGGGCGGGGGAAACCCACATCATGCAGACCGACAAGCAGTTCTCCCGTTTGCCGCCGGGTAATAGATAGCCCCACACGCTGTGTCAGCGGCTCTTCTTTGATGTACGTTTCCACCAGTAGCTTTTGGTCATAAAATGATTGATATACCTCCAGTAGTTTAACATGAATGCCGCCGGACGAGGTGTGCTGCGGTTGAAATTGACGGCCGATATCGGTCAGGCTTAAGGGTGAGCGCATAATCACATGGGGCATGGGTAATTCCTCCAGGACAGGGAAGCGGCTGCCAGCCGGTTTTCCATTGCGCCGCCACTTAAAATAGTGGCAGGTACGGTTGGCAGCCAGTGCAATCTGTTCGTACTTAGTACGGAGCCGCTCATTATCTGTAGTAACAAAGGTTGTGTTGAGGCAGCTGGTAAAATAGGGCGTCCGTTCCAGCCGCTCCGTAGTCCAGGCGGCGTAATTGGCATGGTCGGTGGCAATGTCCAGTTTGCCGCCGGGAACCAGCCGCGTCGCTGCCAGGTGCAGAAAGTCATCGCTAATGAGGCGACGGTGCGTGTGACGTTCTTTTCGCCAGGGGTCGGGAAAGTTGATGGCTATTTCGGCGATGCTGGCCGGAGAGAACAGCGCTTGTAAGACCAGTTGGGCGCTGCCCTGAACGACACGGGCGTTGTTCAGGTTGGCCTGGCGGATTTTTCTTTCGCCTTTGTACAGGGAGGGCAGGGAGATTTCCAGGCCCAGCACATTGGCGTCGGGGCGCTGTCTGGCCCAATCAATCAGGAAGTGACCGCCGCCAAAGCCGATTTCGAGCAGTAAAGGAGCGGAACGGCCGTAAATCCGGCGCCAATTTGTCGGCCAGGGCAATCGGGCGGCGTGGAGTAATGGTGATGAGGGCATGAATGAATTATAACGCCGATCAGGTATTCAATGCGAGACAGTTCAAGGCGCGGCGTTACTTTTTTGGCCTTTGTGCGACTTATGAAGTAGTAATGGTGGTTGCGAGATTTAAGGAGAGGTGCATGATGATAAAATTCTAGAACACCAAGCTAGAACACCAAGTACGTTTCATTTGAACTCCCTCCCAACGATTCCTCTCCCTCGCATTTATGGCCTGTTATTACGCTTAAGTAGTAACAGGCTATTCCTGTTTAGGCTAACATCTGAAGTTGTCAATTATTTAATTTCGCATAGCGATTAAGATAAGCAAACCCAACCACGCCACCCAAAAAGGAATTTACAAAATCGTCCTGTAAATTGTCAAGTTATTCAAGGTTCCGGTAGGGGAGAAATGCCCACGTATTACTTTTCTCGTGAGCAATATTACGATCTATTTTAGTTCAGGTTTTCTGCTTTATATGTGATAGAATGGCAGCATGATGACGTTGATTATTGTAGGGGGCGGGCTGGCAGGAACGGAGGCGGCCTGGCAGGCGGCTGAGCTGGGCATCCAGGTGCAATTGTATGAAATGCGCCCCCAGCAAAAAACGCCGGCGCATGTGACAGACCAACTGGCGGAACTGGTGTGCAGCAATTCGATGGGGTCTTTTTTACCCCATAAAGCGCCGGGTTTGCTTAAAGCGGAACTGCGCGGATTGGGGTCGATGCTCTTGGATTGCGCGGAGAGAACGGCCGTTCCCGCAGGTTCGTCATTGGCCGTAGACAGAGAGGGTTTTGCCAGGCTGGTCACAGAAAAGATCGAGTCCCATCCACAAATCGAACTGATACGGGAGGAGGTAACGGCCGTCCCCGACACCCCTTGCATTATTACCACCGGCCCACTGACTTCTGTGGCCTTAACGACCAGTATCGGCCGTCTGACCGGGCAGTCCTATCTATACTTTTACGATGCCCTATCCCCCATTGTCAACTGCGAGACAATTGATATGAGCGTTTCCTTTCGCCAGTCTCGCTATGACAAGGGGGAACAGATAGAGGGGGATTACATCAACTGCCCCATGACCAGGGAAGAGTACGAGCGATTCTACGAAGCCATCATAACCGCGGAAACCATCACCCTACGACAATTTGAGCAAGAAGATCCGCGCTTTTTTGAAGGGTGTATGCCAATTGAAGCGATGGCTAAACGGGGCAAGGATGCCCTGGCATTTGGCCCCATGAGGCCAGTGGGGTTGGTGGATCCCCGGACAGGGAAACGGCCGTATGCCATTGTTCAATTGCGACAAGACAACTTGGCTGGAACCTTATACAATATCGTTGGCTTCCAAACAAACCTCAAATGGGGCGCGCAGCGCAAGGCGCTGCGTCTCATTCCTGGCTTAGAAAACGCTGAATTTATGCGCTATGGCATGATGCACCGCAACACCTACATCAATTCACCACAAATGCTGCACCCCACGATGCAATTCCGCCGGCGTGCCGACTTGTTCTTCGCCGGCCAAATTGTGGGGGTTGAGGGGTATGTGGGCAACATCGCCGCCGGCCTGGTTGCGGGGATTAACGCCGCCCGGCTGCTCAATGAGCAGCACCCGGTTATCTGGCCGCCGACAACCATGTTAGGCGCGTTATGCCACTACGTTACCCATGCGGACGCCAAGCATTTTCAACCAATGAAAGCTAATTTTGGCCTGTTTGCCCCGCCGCAAGAAAAAATGAACAAGTCTGACCGGTATCATTGGTACAGCCAACGGGCGCTGACGGCCGTTCGCCGTTTCACCCGTGAAAATGAAATTCGTTATGACCGGGAAGCTGCCGAAAAAGAGAGGATGGTAGTTTGAAGGCGGATCTGAGGCTTTGGTTACACCGACAGGCAGATGTGCTCTGTGCGGAGACCTTACGCCGCGCTCCTACTTTGCTGCCCGACGAACAGGATATTACCGAATTCATCAATTTGCTTATCCAAAACATTGGGGCTGCCCGTGAATCTCAATTATCAGCTGTCCAGTTTTGGGCCATTACATCCATTGGACATGATGCGCCGGCTGCGTATGATTGGCTAACTATTCTGCGCGTTCTCAAACAGGTAACTGGCCGTGGTCTGGAGCGGGATTTTTTACCGCGTGCCGCGCTGGATGGCTGGTTTGAATTAGACAATCTGTATACGTATGCGCTCATTGAGGCTTCACAATTGGCCAGCGATATTGACCGGGTTTCCATTTTGCAGCATATGGATGACCTGCGGCATGAAATTGAGCGATTTGAACAGAGTAAATCCAATTTTATCGCTGTTGCTGCCCATGAACTGCGCACACCGTTAACAATTCTGGAAGGGTATGCTAATATGCTGCGCTTTGAGACGGATCCGGACAGCCGTTTACGCATTTTTGTCGATGGTCTGGAAAATGGCCTCCAGCGCATGAAGGTGATTATCAATGATTTAATTGATATTTCGTTGATTGATTTGCAATCCATTGACCTCAATTACCAATCTATTGATCTGGAGCGGCTCGTTTTGTTAGTGTCTGATAATCTGGATAAGTATTTCAGCCAGCGTGATGTGGATTTGGTTATTATGCCGTTTAAGGGGGAGCAGCAAACGTATGGCGACCCGGAAAAGTTGGCGAAAGCCTTTGCAAAGGTGCTGACCAATGCGTTGAAGTACACGCCGGATAACGGCCGTGTCGTGGTCACCGGTGAATCAATGCGGATGCCAGAAGCTGTTGGCGAAGTGGCCGGGTATGTACACGTTCAGATAACAGACAGCGGCATTGGCATTGATCCGGCCAACCTGGAAACGATTTTTGGCCGTTTTACCAGCACGGCCGATGTGACGTTGCATTCGTCAAGCAAGGTCAATTTTAAGGGAGGCGGACCAGGGTTGGGTTTGCCAATTGTCAGGGGGATATTGGAAGCGCATAACGGCCGTATTTGGGCCGAAAGCGCCGGATGTAACGAGGAAACATGTCCAGGCAGCGCCTTTCATATCGAACTGCCCATATGGACAAAAAAGCCGGGATTGGAGGGATGAATGACGGAAATTATAGTTGAAACAACAATCAGCAAAGTAACAGTGTACCCTGATCGAGCGCAGATTACCTGTCGGGGGACTTGCGCGATCACATCTGGGATTCATCAACTTTTGATTGAGGAGCTACCGTTGGTTCTGGCGCCGGAATCGGTGCGGGCAAGCGGGGAAGGATCTGTCCGCGTCCGACTCTTGGGCGTCGATGTTACCCGGCGCCATTATGAAGAAACGCCGGCGGAACAGGTACGCCAGTTGGAATTGGACATTGAGCGCTTAGAAGACGAGAAGCGGGTGTTGGAAGATGAAAAGGCCGGTTGGCTGGCTCATGCCAAATATTTGAACGGCCTGCGTGAAGCTACGACGGAATTTGCCAAAGGATTGTCGCGCGGCCGTACCAGCATTGAGGATCAAACGCAGTTGACGCAATTTTTACAGGCGCAGGACAGCGACATGCGGGCGGCGGTGCGTAAGCTGGAGATAGCGCAGCGAGAATTAAATCGCCGCCTGCAAAAGCTGCGTCGTGAATTAAAGGATGTCAGCGCGGCCCGCCCTCGCCAGCGCTACCAGGCCATGATTGAAGTAGAAGCGATGGGAGAAGGCGACTTTCAGGCTGAACTGACGTATCTGGTGCGGAATGCGGGTTGGCAGCCGTTATATGATGTGCGGTTAGTTGACGAGGGGAACGGCCGCTCCCTCGAAGTCGGCTACATGGCCCAGGTTAAACAGAATACCGGGCAGGATTGGCAGGGCATTAACCTGGTTGTCTCTACGGCGCGCCCGGCGCTGAACCAGCGCTTGCCGGAATTAAAGCCCTGGTATGTGGACGTGTATACACCGCCGAAACTGAAGCCACGCCGGATGGAGAAGGCGGTGCGCGCGGCTATGCCCCAGGCGGCTGCCGCCACTTTTGCTGCCACTGCCGGAGCCATGCCGGTCGCTGAAGCAGAGGCCCCGGCCCCGGCCGAAGTAGCGGTGGCCGCGGTGCAAGACAGCGGCACGGCCGTTTCCTTCGCCGTATCCGGGAAAGTTGACATTCCCAGCGACGGCTCGCCACACAAAACAACATTGAATCAGTTTTCCCTTGAGCCAGACCTGGATTACCTGGCGGTTCCCAAGCATACCGACGCCATCTACCGGCGGGCTACGGCAAAAAACAGCAGTTCCAGCCCGCTCATGCCCGGCCCGGCCAACCTGTTTGTCGGCGATGAGTTTATCGGGCAAACGCGGCTGGATTACACGCCCTCCGGCGGCGAGATTGAGCTGCTGCTGGGCGTCGAGGAACGAATTACCATTGAGCGCGAACTGGTTAAACGGGATGTGGACAAGCGGCTGCTGCGCGATAACCGCCAGCTCCGTTATGGGTATGAGATTGCGTTGGAGAATTTGCTGGAAACGGCCGTCAAGCTAGAAATTCACGACCACATCCCGGTTCCCCGCCATGAGCAAATCAAGGTAAAATTGGAGCAAGTACGCCCGGACCCAGCCGAAAAATCAGAGTTGAACATGTTGGAGTGGCGCTTACAGTTAGCGGCCGGGGCCAAGCAGACAATTGGGTATGAATTTTCGGTTGAGCATCCTCGTTCATTACGAGTGATAGGGCTGCTGGATTAGCGGAGGTTATTATTTCCGATAAAATATTGGAGACAACTGCTCCTCGCGAGCGCGCTTTCTTGGTGGGGGCAGAGTTGAAACGGGGACGGCCGTTACTGCCCGTAGAAAGTAGTTTAGAAGAGTTAGTCCGGCTGGCGGATACGGCCGGTATTGATGTCGTTGGTCAAACAATTCAACGATTTGATCGCCCCAACAGCGCCACTTATATTGGCCCTGGCAAAGTTGAAGAAGTCAAAATCTTACTAGAAGAATTGGACGCCAACGTGGTTATTCTTGACGATGAGCTTTCACCGCGCCACCAGCGCGAATTGGAGAAAGTTTTTGGCGAAGATGTAAAGGTTATTGACCGCACCGCGCTAATTTTGGACATTTTTGCGCTGCACGCCCACACCCGTGAGGGTAAACTACAGGTTGAACTGGCGCAGCTTGAATATCGCGTGCCTCGCCTCACCCGGATGTGGACGCATTTGGCGCGGCAGGCGGGCGGGCGCGCCGGCGGTTCCAGCGGCGGCGTCGGTTTGCGCGGGCCGGGTGAAACGCAGTTGGAAACGGACCGCCGGGAGATCGGCCGTCGTATTACTCACATCAAGGGGCAGTTAGAGTCTGTGCGTGCCCATCGCGAGCGTCATCGGGCCAAACGCCAGCAAACAGAATTACAAGTTGTGGCCATCGTCGGTTACACCAATGCCGGTAAGTCCACTTTGCTCAATAAAATCAGCGACGCCAATATTTTGTCGGCCGACATGCTTTTCGCCACGTTGGATCCAACCACCCGCAAGGTAGTGGTTCCCGGCGGGCGCGAGGTGTTGTTCACCGATACGGTCGGCTTCATTCAGAAGTTACCGACCGAAATCGTGGCCGCTTTCCGGGCCACGTTGGAAGAGATTATGGCGGCCAATTTGCTGCTGCACGTGGTGGATGCAACTCACCCGCAGGCGGCGGCGCAAATCGAGGCTGTGGAAGATACGCTGGCGGAATTGGAAGTGGATCATTTGCCGCGTGTGGTGGCGTTGAACAAGGTGGATTTGCTGCCGAAAGACGCCGACCCTATCCGGGATTTGAATATCCAGGAGCCGGCAGTGTTGGTTTCAGCGCACACCGGGCAAGGGATGGAGGCGCTGCTGGTGGCTGTTGAAGCGACGATGGTGCGCTATTTGCAGCCGGTGCAGGTGCTTATTCCTTTTAGTCGCGGTGATTTGTTGTCTCTTTTTCATGAGCG
The DNA here is from genome assembly GCA_024275635.1 of Chloroflexota bacterium. Lineage (GTDB taxonomy): Bacteria > Chloroflexota > Anaerolineae > Promineifilales > Promineifilaceae > JACKCC01. Next base: position 14,368 of record JAJRYT010000123.1, read on the forward strand.
GGGCCAGGTGGATGGCGAGGAGCACAGCGTGGATGGATTTCATGTTTACGGCCGTTTACCGGAGCGCCTTTTGCCTTACTTTGAACCGTTTCAGGTGGAATAATTTTACTAGAGACCCTAAGGTTTTTTCGAAACCCTTGGGGTCTGGAGCGAGTATGGGATGAATCGTTTTCTTGATTGGATGGGCGATTTTTTCAGCGAGCGCGGCGGACTGCTGCCGCTGCTGGGTCTAGGTCTTATTGTTATTAATTTGATTTTGCAGATTGTGCCTGGGCCAGGCAGCGGCTGGTTGGTTGATAGCAACTTGTTCTTACATGTGGGTTTGATCAGTAGCCTATTGGGGATTTTGCTGATCCGCGTGTTGTGATGGCGCGGCGCAAGATAGATGGCGTATGAACATCATTGAAAAAATCGCGCAAGATGAGCGTGTTCAGGCGGCGCTGCAAGACCTGGCGGCGCAAACGGATCGGGTTGTGGAAACGGCCGTTTCCATTCAACAGATCGCTGCGCCCACGTTTGCCGAAGGGGAGCGGGCTACTTTTATTCTCTCCCAATTGGAGGCGTTGGGCTTGTGTGATGTGGAACATGATGATTTGTACAATGTATACGGCCGTTTGCCAGCAGCATCCCCTGGCAACCATCCGCCGGTGATTATTTCGGCCCACATGGACACGGTTTTTCCGTTGGATACGGATTTGACGGTAAAACGAGACGGCCGTTACATTTACGGACCGGGTTTAGGCGATAACTCAACCGGCGTGGCCGGTATCCTGCACCTGGCCCAAACGCTGTCTACACACCATTTACAACTGCCGGCCGATCTCTGGTTTGTCGCTAATGTAGGCGAAGAGGGGCTGGGCGACTTGCGTGGGATGCGGGCTGTTGTCAAGCGTTTTGGTCGTGAAGCCAGTTATATCGTTGTTGAAGGGGGCTTGTTCGGGCAGATTTCTCATCAGGCTATTGGTGTGCGGCGTTTTCGCATAGAGGTTAATGCTGGCGGCGGACACTCCTGGGGCAATTTTGGTCGGGCCAGCGCCATTCACGAATTAGCTCATTTGATTGTAGAAATTGACCGTCTGGCAGTATCCACATCGCCTAAAACCACTTACAATGTTGGCGTTATCGAAGGGGGGATATCTATAAATAGTATCGCCCAGTCGGCCAGCATGTTGTTAGATTTACGTTCAGAGGATGCAGGAGCGCTGGCGGAATTAGTCAAAGCGGTTGAAATGATTGTACACAGCGCGCGGGAACGGTTAAGTAGAAAAGGAGATGTTGACGTTGCCATCAACATCTCCCAAATTGGCAACCGGCCCGCCGGGAGCATTCCGTCCCAATCGCCTCTAGTCACTGCGGCTGAAGATGCCCTGCGCTTTGTGGGCTGCGAGCAGGTCAATTACGTTGCCAGCAGCACCGATGCCAATATCCCGCTGGGGCAGGGCATCCCGGCTGTCTGTGTTGGCCTCACCCAATCTGGCAATGCCCATCGCCTGGACGAGTTTATTGACCCCCTGTTTTTATCAGCCGGGCTGAGTCATTTGTTGCTCCTCGTATTGGCATCCGCCGGTATGCAAAACTGATGTAACCCGGTTGTTAGATTGGTCCAAGCGCTCGGAGATTGAACCAATCTGATATAAGCGCTTCAATACTTCCCACTTTTGAAAATATGAAGGAGTGAAAATGGATTTCCAACTGACTGAAGAACAGCGCGAGTTTCGTCATTATGTGCATGAGTTTGTAGCCAAAGAGGTCAAGCCGTTGGCCCGGCATACGGATGAAACAGGTGAGTTTAACTGGACGGCCGTTAAGAAAATGGGGCCGATTGGCTTGCTGGGGCTGGAAGTGCCTGAAACCTACGGCGGAGCCGAAGTGGGCGCTATCAGCGCCGCTATCGCTGTGGAAGAGTTGGGCTGGGGCTGTGGTTCCACCGCTTTAGCCATCTCGGCGCACAACGGGTTGGCGCTGGGGCCGATTGTTCGTTACGCGACTGAGGAGCAGAAGCGAAAATGGCTGCCACCGCTGGCTACCGGTGCGGGTAAATTGGGCTGCCTCTCGCTTACTGAACCTGGCGCCGGGTCGGATTTACAGGGCGGGGTGCGGACAACGGCCGTTAAAGAAGGCGATTCCTGGATCATTGACGGCAGCAAAATGTGGATGACCAATGCATCCATTTCCGACACGATAGTGGCGCTGGTTCGTACTGATCGGGCTGGCGGGAGCCACAGCCTGAGTCATGTTGTTGTCCCCACCAATTCGCCAGGGATAACGATTGGTCCGGCGGAGAAAAAGATGGGGCTGAAAGGTTCGCCAACCCACGCCGTTACGTTTGAAGGAGTACGCGTGCCTTTGGAGAACTTATTAGGCCCCGAAGGGCGCGGGTTGCAGCAGACATTGGAGACGTTGGATCACGGCCGTATTAGCATTGGCGCCTTAGCCGTTGGGCTGGCCCAATCCGCTTATGAAGCGGCCGTCAACTATGCCCATGAGCGGGAAACCTTTGGCAAACCCATCGCCCAGCATCAGGCCATTCAATGGATGCTGGCCGATGCGGCTACAGAAATTCAGGCGGCGCGTCTGATGGTTTATTGGGCCGCCTGGCGTAAAGAACAAGGCCAGCGCTTTACCAAAGAAGCGGCCATGGCCAAACTTTTTGCCACCGAAGTCAGCGAGCGCGTGTGCCGCAATGCTATCCAGGTTCATGGCGGTTTCGGTTACAGTAGTGAATTCGGTGTGGAGCGTATGTACCGTGATACGCGCTTGATGACTATTGGCGAAGGAACTAGCGAAATCCAGCGCCTGGTCATTGCCCGTCACATTTTGAATCTGTAGGGCGATTTTCCAAAATCGCCTTACGCAAAACACAACAGGGGCTTGATGCTTTAACATCAAGCCCCTGTTGTGTTTCATTGCTTCGTCGCGGTTTTATGGCGACTGCACTCTGAGTGTATACTCGGTCGGATTGCTGGGAACATTATTGGTAAAGATACGCACATAATAAGTGCCGGCCGCTACCGAACTTAACGTTATTGAACCCGATGGCGTGATGTAGGGATCATGCCAGGCGCTGTTCCATTGTAAATCACTACAAGACGCACCTCTTTTGTACATCAACAATTGTCCATCAGTGGACGTATAGTTAGTGATGGAAATGTTTAAACTACTTGCTGTGTTCAATGTAAACACATACCAGTCTTCAGCGTCATCAGGCAGAAATTGGTAATTTTTGTTGAGGGTAATGCCGTAAGCGGCGCAAGCTGAATCGTTTGGTTCATCCGGGATGTAATTATTTAGAACGAGCGGCAAATACACCACTGGCTGGGGTCGAATGGTGATGTTGAAGGTTTTTGTACTGATGTCGCCGCCGTCGCCGTCAGCAACGGTGAAAGTAAAGCTATCATTCGTCGTATTACTTTTATCGTGTTCATACGTCAGCCGATTGTTGTCTATGTCACTCTGTGTAAACGTGCTGCTTACAATTAAAGTAGTTGTATTGTTTAGCTTCAACGGACCGTGAGCCGGAATTGATTGTATGGTGTAAATCAACTCTGTGGCCGCGTTATCAACGTCTGTAACCTGTAGCTCTGAATTGGTGATATTGAGCGATTGTCCATAGTCAAGCGTTAATCCGGTGTTCAGTCCTAAAACTGGCGTATCGTTTTGGGCAACGATGGTAATGCTGCTGCTGGTTTGGGCGCTGTTGGCGGCGCCATCATTAACGATGATGTTTACTGTACGGCCATTACCGCTGGGGTCTTGGGAGGTATTGTTGTAAGTGAGAGAGCGTAATACTGTCTGGAAGTTGACAACGCTGTCTGGGCCAACCAATGTCAGGATACCTGTGCCGCTGTTGTAGCTGGCAGCGATGCTGGTTCCACCGGTGGCAACGAAGAGCGATTCGGCCGTGCCGTCCGGATAAGCCGTTAAAGTCGCGGTTGCCAAAGCCAAATCAGAGATATTGTCGGGGTCAATGACGCTTAAACTGCTGGCGACGATGGGAATAACGCCGCCGTCTTCAGTAAAAGTGGCGGCATAGTTAGACCCAGCCGCATTCCCGTTTAAGTCCACGAGGGGAGCATCATTAACAGGGCTTATGGTGATGTTAAAGAGTGTGCTGCCAATAGCGCCGCCTACGCCATCTTCCACCGCAAAAGTGAAACTGTCGCTTGTTGTCTCGCTACCATCATGGGTGTATGCGATGCGGTTATTATCAATGTCATCTTGCGTGAAGGTGTCGTTGACAGATAAAGTGATGGTGTCTGATATAAGTGTGCCATTAACCGGGGTAACTTCCAGCCGATAAGTGATTTGTACGGCCGTATTATCGGCATCGCTAACCAGCAACCGGCCGTTTGTAAGTGTGGTTGTGGCCCCCTCATTTTCTGTTAACCCGGCATTGATGACTAACACAGGCGCATCATTGCCGGCATTAATTGTGATGTTGAATGTGGTTGTGCCAATCGTGCCGCCAGTTCCATCAACAACCGTGAATTCGAACTGGTCGCTGGTAAACTCGTTGCCGTTATGTGTGTAGTCCAACAGGTTGTTATCAATGTCTTCTTGTGTAAATTGACCATTCAGGTTGACGATACTTCCGTTAACAAACAGTGTGCCATTCACTGGAAGTGTTGTCACTGTGTACCGCAGGTCAGCAGTTGTATTGTCCACATCGGTTACCTTGAGACGGCTGTTGGTAATTGTGCCGCTGCCAGCTTCGTTGACGATCAGACCTGTATTTGTGTCTACAACCGGGGCATCGTTGACGGCGATGACGGTAATGATGCTGGTAGCTGTGTTGCTGTTTGCGATAGGGTCTCGAACGACGATCTCGATGATGCGGGCCGCGACGGTAGGATTTTGCGAGGCATTGTTATAAGTTAGCGAGCGCAAAACTGTCTGGTAACGAGCGGTAGTATCGGTCCCGCTGAGGGATAAAACACCGGTAGCATTGTTGTAGCTGCTGGTAATACTGCCGAGGTCTGTGACGGCCAGGGATTCGGCCGTGCCGTCTTGAAGGTTTGTTAGCGTGACGGTGGCCGAAGATAGCTGGAGGTCATCTACATCGGTTAAGGATAGGTCCGTATCTACCGCGGCAACCGCGCCGCCATCTTCAGTAAATGAGGTAGCAAAGCCAGTTCCACTTCCAGCCCCATTTAAGTCCAAACTGGGTACATCGTTTACGCTGATGACTGTCAAGGTTGCCGTCTCTACTGCGGCGCTGTATGGGGCGCTGCCGCCATTATTCGTAGAAACATCAATTCCCGTGGCCCCATTAAACCCGCCATTTGTCTGGTCCCAGGCTCTAAAGGTAATGTTACCGGCCGAACCGTTATAATTAAGGTCGGGCACGAAACGAATATGCGCTTGTGGGTTTAGCAGCGTGGCCGATGTGTCAGCAACAATAAGGTTCTGCCAATCTATGCCATTATTTATGGAAAATTGCCAGGCTCCGTTGCTGTTGTCGGCGCCGGTAACAGCGATACCTTCAACCGCCCCGGCGTCTACGTCGGTTATGCGGTCGCCGCCAGCGCTGGCGATGATGGAAGTGACTCTATCTCCAGGTGGGTCAAGCGTATCTTCCTGAATGTTGGTGAGGAACATGCTGCCGCTGTTATCCAGCACAGGCGCATCGTTCACGCTGTTTACGGTGAGTGTGGCTGTTTCGAATGAGGTGCTGTACGGCGTCGTCCCGCCGTTGTTGGAGACGTTAACGCCGGTATCACCGTTGCTGTTTGCGGTCTTATCCCAGGCTCTAAAGGTGATATTTCCAGCCGGGCCGTTGTAATTGAGATTGGGTACAAAGCGAATGTTTGTCAAACCGTCCAATAGAACGGCGTCCAGATTGGTTACTGCGCCAAAAGGCAGCCAGGTAACACGATTATCGGTGGAGTATTCCCAGACGCCATTGGTATTTTCGACGCCAATAACGGCGATGCCTTCGCCCAGGGTCCCCGAATCGGCGTCTACATCGGTGATACGATCGCCACTAACGCTGGCAATGATGGAATTGACAAGATACCAAGAAGTTGTATCGTCTTCGTCAATATCAGCTAAGCGCATGTCGCCGGTATTGTCGAGCAGGGGAGCATCATTGACGCCATTGATGGTGACGGTGACGGTGGCTGTGTCGCTGCCGCCGTTGCTGTCGGTGATGTCGTAGGTGAAGGTATCTGTTATTGTGTCGCCGCCATCTAATGCTTGCAAGGCGGCTGCCCCGGTGGGGGTGTAGGTATAGCTGCCGTTTAAGTTTACGATAACGCTGGCTCCTTGTACGCTGGGGTTGGCATTGTTGGTTACGGTTAATGTGTCGGTGGTATCGGGATCGGTGTCGTTGGCGAGTACGCCAGGGGCAAGGACGGTTAGAACGCTATCTTCATCTGTAGCGTCGGTGTTGTTAACGGCCGTAGGGAAGTCGTTACGGCCGTTAACAGTAATGCTAACAGTCGCCGTGTCGGTAAGGCCGCCGCTGTCGCTCATGGTATAGGCGAAGGTGTCTACAAGGGATTCACCCACGGCAAGTGCGTTGAAGATCGAAACGCCGACAGGGTTATAAGTGTATTGCCCGTCATTATTGACGCTAACGCTGGCCCCATTAGCGCTGGCGCTGTCAGAGGCGGTGACAGTTCTTGTGTCGCCGGTGTCTACATCCGTGTCATTGCCCAGCACGCCGGGGGCGCTGACATTAAGGGCTGCATCTTCGTTGGCGCTGCCGTTGTCGTTGACGGCAATTGGCCGGTCGTTCACGGCCGTTACCGTCAAAGCAACCGTCGCCGTGACACAAATAACTGGCGTGGGCGTGCCATCGTCACAAACTTCGTAGGTGTAGCTGTCATTACCGTTGAAATCTTGTGTGGGCGTGTAGGTGATGAAGCCATTGGTAAGATTGACATTGGTTGTGCCGGAAATTGGCAGGCCGGTGACATTGACTGAAGCGGGATCGGGGGAGCCGTCTACGTCGCTGTCGTTGCTGAGGACGTTGGTAGCAACGGCCGTATCCTCGGCCGTTGTATCCGCGTCATTCCCGGCAACCGGCGCATCATTAACGGGCGTGATGTTAATGGAGAATGTGGTGGTAATGATGCTGCCGCCCGCGCCGTCATCCACGGCAAAATCAAAGGTATCTGTGATTGTCTCACTGCCATTATGGGCATAAGTCAGCCGGTTTTGGTTGATGTCATCCTGGGTAAATGTGTTGGCCGGAGACAAGGGAACGCCGCTGCGCTGCAGCAGCCCATTTGTGGTGGTTGTGCCCAACGTGAAGGTGAGTTCTACGGCGGTATTATCCACATCTGCGGCTTGCAGCAGACTGTTGGTAATGGTTATCGCGCTCCCTTCGGCGACGGTGAGACCGGCGTTGGCGGCTAATGTGGGCGCGTCGTTCACGGCCGTTATTACAATTGTCACAATTCCAGTTGAAAGAGAGTCGCTAATGGCGTCGTTGGTAAAGTACGTAAAGGTAATAGACCCGTTGAGATCTAACGGTGGCGAATAGGTAAACGCCCCGGTTGCGGTGATTAGATCTAAAGTACCCGTGATAGGCGGGACATCTAAAACGGCCGTTAGCGTACCGCTGTCTACATCCGTATCATTAGCCAAAATGCCCGTCAGGTTGCCCACGATCAAATTTGTGTCTTCGTTTGTGGCATAATTGTCATTAACGGCAACCGGCGCATCGTTGACGGCCGTCACCGTGATGGTGACAACAGCCGGCGCCGAATTTCCGCCGTTATCATTAGCATGGTAGGTAAAGGTGACGATGCCATTAAAATCCAGGGCGGGCGTGTATGTAAAAGCTCCGGTGCTGCTCAGAACCAGTGTGCCGCTAACAGGATCGCTATCTTTGACGGCCGTTAACAAACCACCACCACCGCTCCCAGAGTCGTTCGCCAACACCCCCAGCGCAGCGCTGATAATGAGCGTCGTATCTTCATTTGTAGAGTAATTATCATCCTGAACGGTAGGGCCTGAGGCTAAAACAGTGCTTAAAGAGAATACTAATGAGAGGGGTAATGTGACGATGATGAAGATGAGGGATAATCGGTACTTATTGAATTGAATCAAACGAACATTTTCCATTTGTCCTTTCCTATACAAAATCAACCTGCAATAATTTAACCAATAAAGCACAAGGATCAATTTGGTACTAAAGTACCAGCCCATTATTACGATAATTATTAACATCGCTTATTGACTTTGCCATAAGCGGTGCATAAATGATACGTGAAGAGGACGTGATTTTAAGGGGGAGGTGGCGGGGTCTTGGTTGCACCCGGCTTGGGCGGTTTTGCAGTAGGAGCCGAAGATGTGGGGAAAGGCGTGGGTGTTTGTGTCGCCGGCCAACTAGGCAGCCATAGCTTCATACCAGCGCCGATGATCGGATCGGTTAAGCAATTCACTTCCTGAACACGGGCCACAGTTATGCCCGTCTGGAAGGCAAGATTAAACAAAAAGTCACCTGATTGGACAGTGTATTCTATCCATTCTGGCGGAGGCGAAGGCACACAGGCCGCAGGTTGCGTTGGGGTCAACGTGGCTTCGTTCGCAACAGAAGTAGTCGTTGGGGTCGATGTCGCGGTTGGTGTGGCCGCTTGCACGGAAAAGGATTGTTGTTCGCTGTGCAGCAGCGCTGTGTCAGCCAGTACTGTTTCCAACGTGACGAACCATTGATAAGTACCCGCTGGCAGATTTAGGGTCATGATTTCCACTGACAATCGATACTGTGACCCTAAAATCGGGCTGTCAACACTGCCGATTGGTTGTGTCTCATCATCCAACTGCAAGTAAACAAAAAATTCCTGGTCTGGTTGGAGGTCGCCGGGCCAATACCAATCGAAGAGGATGGTATCGTCCGCATTAAATTCAAAGCCGGGGGAAGGCGCTATTAAGCTAATGGCAACTTCAGCGGTAGAAGAGGGTGTTTGAGCGCTGGTTGGCGCAGATAAACTATCCGGCTGTGGCGTTGCTGATTGGGTTATTGCTGGGGAGATGCTGGCATTCGTAGTCGCTGTTGCCGCCAAAGGCGTATGAATGTCACCCGGCGTTTCACGGCGGGCTATTAGAAATCCACCCCCAATAACAACAATTAATCCCACCAATACAGCCCCCATCTGCCATAGAGGGAAACGCAGCGATGTTTCCGGCTGTAGTTTTTTCTCCTCTTCGGCCAATAAGGCGGCATCAATGGCCTTAACTAAGTTATTTGCTGTATCAAACCGGCTCCATTCCTGCCGCCACAAACACATTTTGACCAGATCGTATGTCTCCACCGTTAATCCTGGTCTGGCTTCTTCCAGGGGAACTTCTTTTGGTAATGTAGACCTTTCAAAGATGTCCCAGGATGATATGGGGATTTCGGGGCGGTGCCCGGCCAGCAGCTCGTAGAGGATGATGCCTAATGAGTAAATGTTGCTGCGGCCGCTAACTGTTTTGCCCTGCCGCTGTTCGGGCGAAGCATAATCCAGCCGCTCTACTCGTGTGGTTGATTCAACTGACTCCGTAATGGGCGGGATACCTAAATCAATTAGAAAGGGGGCGTCATGACGCAGGATAATGTTTTCTGGGCGCAGGTCGTGATGAATAATGCCAGCCGGGTGTACGGCCGTTAGCGCATCTGCTAAATGACGCACGAGCGTCAGCGCTTGCCGGATTGTTAATGAATGCCCTGATTCACGCCATTCCGACAATTTTTCGGCCAGTGTTACGCCTTCAACATATTGAATAGCCGCATAAGAATGGTTATCTGGCGTATGATCAACCGTGTGGACTGACGCGATATTGGGATGCTTGATTTGAGCCAATGTCCGCATTCGCCGGCGAAAACGGCCGTCCAGATCGGGGTCGCTGCCAGCAGTAACCGCCAAAACTTCCAAGAACACGGGATCGCCGCCATCATCATGGGCCAGGTAAAGGGCGCTGAACTTACGCTGTACCAGCAGTTTCTCAATCTGATAATTATCTAATGTCTGCCCAGACAAATCGGCAAGGTTGTTTGTTTGCATTATTCGGCTACTTCATTTCGGCAAAAGTCAGGAGCAAGGTGTAAGAGTCAGGTTTGGTCAAATTTGTGCAATTCGCGGCAGATTTTGGATCTACTTAGACTCCAGTTATTTAATCCTCGATCCTTATCGTTGGTTTCAGGAGCAATTATACGTCACTTGATAGATATAGCTAAGGTAGTATGTTAAATATTCTGGGGTCGCTTTCAAGCAGGTTATTCACCTCATTTGGTAATTGTAACCGGACGAACCACTGCCCGGAGACGGCCGTTTCCGTCAAGGTTCCCACATCAACCTGCCACCGATAATCTTGCCCCA
>JAJRYT010000124.1 GCA_024275635.1 Chloroflexota bacterium
AATGCCCGAAAATCGGCCCATCCTTTCAGCGCCAATGTCTTGGTGATTGCCGCTGTCAATGTGGTCTTGCCATGGTCGATGTGACCGATTGTCCCGATATTGCAATGTGGCTTTTCGCGCACAAATTTTTCTTTGGCCATTGTTTCCCTTTCCTCTATACCTAACTATTTGTGAAGCCGTATTACCGGCTGCTTAATTACCTGTTAACGACTACCCTTCATTACAGTTTGGGCCATTTCTTGACTAACCGGAGCGTAATGCTCAAACTCCATTGTGAAAGTGCCTCGCCCCTGGGTCATAGAACGCAAGCGGGTTGCGTAACCAAACATTTCTGACAAGGGCACTTTAGCTTTGATGGATTGAAGGCCTTCTGTCCGCAATTCCATTCCTTCTATAGCGCCGCGTCGTGCAGAAAGGTTACCAATCACATCGCCTGTATAATCTTCCGGCGTCACAACTTCAATTGACATAATTGGTTCCAAGAGAACAGGTCGTCCTTTCTGCGCTCCCTCTTTTAATGCCATTGAACCGGCGATCTTAAAGGCCATTTCCGAAGAGTCAACTTCGTGAAATGAACCATCGTACAGCACTGCTTTAATATCAACTAGCGGGTATCCTGCTAAAACACCGCTACCCAAGGCTTCTTTAATTCCAGCTTCAACTGGTTTAATGTATTCCCTGGGAATAGAGCCACCAACGATCGCATTTTCAAATATAAAACCCGAACCTGGTTCTAAAGGCTCAAGACGCAAAACGACATGGGCAAATTGACCGCGTCCACCTGTTTGACGGACGAATCGCATTGCTGCCTTTTCGACCACCTTCGTAATAGTTTCACGATAAGCCACGCGCGGTTGACCGACATTAGCAGCTACTTTAAATTCGCGTAACATTCGATCGACCAACACCTCTAAGTGTAATTCACCCATTCCATAGAGAACGGTCTGGGATGTTTGTTCGTCAACTTTTATCCGGAAGGTCGGATCTTCTTCGGCCAAAGCCCGTAACGCGATCCCCATTTTATCCTGGTCGGCATTAGTCTTAGGCTCTATTGCCAGCGAGATGACAGGCTCCGGAAAATCTATTGACTCCAGAATAATTGGCGCCTTCATGGCGCAAAGCGTTTCGCCTGTAAATGTGGTTTTTAAACCGAGTGTAGCAGCAATATCTCCGGCGCGTACTTCTTTCAAATCTACACGATGATCTGCATGCATCCGCAAGATACGGCCGATTCGCTCTTTTCTATTCTTAGCGCTATTCAAAATGGAATCACCGCTGTGTAAAACACCAGAATAAACACGGAAATAAGCTAACTTCCCTACATAAGGGTCTGTAACAATTTTAAATACAAGCGCTGACAGCGGCTCATCATCGCCAGGGCGTCGTTCTTCTTCACTCTCCGTAAAAGGATTCACACCATTGATTGGCGGCACATCTAATGGGGATGGCAAGTAGTACACAATGGCATCCAGCAAACGCTGGATACCCTTATTTCGTAGAGCAGTTCCACACAGGACAGGCGTAACCTGTCCCTTAATCGTTGCGGCGCGAAGCGCAAGCTGCAATTCGTCAGCAGAAATTTCTTCTTCATCCAGATAACGCAGCATCAACTCATCGTCTGTTTCCACGATGCGCTCAATAATAGTCTGGCGTGCATTTTCCGCGTCCTCATGGATATCGTCCGGGACAGCTACAACATGGGGATCAGCCCCCAGGTCATCATCATCCCAGATGAAAGCCTCCATTGTCAACAAGTCAACAATCCCGCGAAAGTTGGCTTCTTGACCAATGGGCCATTGGACTGCGATTGGGTTAGCGCCCAATCGCTCACGAATCATGCCGATTGTACGAACAAAATCCGCGCCCACACGGTCCATTTTGTTAACAAAACAAATTCGGGGCACATTGTAATCATCAGCCTGACGCCAAACGGTTTCCGACTGCGGTTCAACCCCAGCCACCGCATCAAAGGCGACAACACCACCATCAAGCACACGCAAACTACGCTGCACTTCAGCCGTAAAGTCAATATGACCAGGCGTGTCAATGATATTGATTTGGTGGTCTCGCCAGTAGGTAGTTGTAGCCGCCGACGTGATCGTAATACCACGTTCCTGTTCCTGTTCCATGTGATCCATCGTGGCCGTCCCTTCATGGACTTCGCCCATACGGTGGATAACACCCGTGTAATACAGGATACGCTCAGTCGTCGTGGTTTTACCGGCATCAATATGGGCAATGATGCCAATATTACGAATACGGTTCAAAGGATAACGATTACTCATCACAACTCAAAACAAACAGTAATTAAAACCGGAAGTGCGAAAAAGCCCGGTTTGCCTCGGCCATTCGATGGGTGTCATCCCGTCGTTTCGCCGCAGCGCCCTGGTTATTAACCGCATCCATAAACTCATTTGCCAGTTTCTCGGCCATTGAGCGACCACCACGACTACGCGCAGCCGTCAGCAACCAACGCATGGACAAAGAGATCTGTCGGTGCGAATCAACAGGTATCGGCACCTGGTAAGTAGCGCCGCCAACCCGACGAGGTTTCACTTCAACACGCGGCATGATGTTCTCAAGCGCCTGCTCAAATACCTCAATGGCTGAACGATTAGCTCGCTCTTCAATAATATTAAAGCTTTCGTACAAAACATTTTGCGCCGTGCTTTTTTTGCCATGTTTCATCAGACGATTCACAAACATGGAAACATGTACATTGTTGTAACGTAGATCAGGTTCAACAACTCGTTTTTCTGGACGATAACGTCTTGGCATTTTACATCTCTCCGTCTGCTTAACTAAGCTTACTTGGGCGTTTTAGCGCCATATTTCGAGCGTGCCTTCTTGCGATCTTCAACGCCGTCAGAGTCTAAGGTTCCTCGAACAATATGATAACGTACACCAGGCAAGTCTTTAACACGCCCACCACGTACCAGCACCACTGAGTGATCCTGCAAATTATGCCCTTCACCGGGAATATATGCTGTCACTTCAATGTGGTTGGTCAAACGCACACGAGCAACCTTGCGCAAAGCTGAGTTTGGTTTTTTGGGCGTCATGGTTTTTACTTGTGTGCAAACACCACGCTTCTGGGGCGACCCCTTTGGCTGTAACACCCGACGCTGCTTGAAAGTATTGAATGTCCATTGTAACGCCGGCGCTTTGCTTTTCTTTGACTTCGACTTACGCCCGTTACGTACAAGCTGATTTATTGTAGGCACGCTAACCTATCTCCTTAATCAATCTATATTGCCCTCTTGACGGCAGCTTTTAATAGTTTCCTTGTGAAATCCGTTGCTCGGCTGGCAACTAACCACAACTTCCCGACAAATGGAGGCCATCGCAGTTGTATAAACTCGATGGCCTCCTTGATAACATTTATTCGATTGGTAACTGCTAGTTACCTAACTAATTGTTGGCAGACATACGAAGCGACATTTTACCACAATCATATAGGTTGTCAAACAAAATCAGGCCGCTTTTTTAACTGCATGGCGACGGCGCCATTTTACATAACTAACGGCGATTACGCACTAGATCCATTAAACCGCCACCAGACCAGCTACGTTGGCGCTTATCATCTTCTTTGCCAAAGCGAATGACATCGCCTGAGGTTGTGACGGCTTCAACTGCCAGGCCCAGGCTCTGCAATTCCTTGACTAAAACTCGGAAGGATGCCGGTACGCCGGGTTCGTCAATAGGCTCGTTTTTGACGATGGCTTCATATGTTTTGACGCGCCCCTGGACGTCGTCGGATTTGATTGTTAACATTTCCTGCAAGGTGTAAGCAGCGCCATAAGCTTCCAGCGCCCATACTTCCATCTCACCAAAACGCTGTCCACCAAATTGGGCTTTACCGCCCAACGGCTGTTGGGTTACCAAAGAATATGGTCCAGTAGAACGAGCGTGGGCTTTATCTTCAACCAGGTGAGCCAGTTTTAACATGTGAACCACACCTACTGTGACTGATTGATCAAACGGCCGTCCCGTTTTGCCATCATAGAGTCGTTCTTTCCCCAAGATGGGTAATGGGCTGTGAGTTGCTGCCGTGATCTGAGATGCCAATTCTTGTAATTCACTTAAATCCGTCTCTTTGGGATCTACACGAACTGCATCGGGCAGTATCTCGTCATAAGTTTCTAACATATGTGCGAACCACTCCCGAACACAAATGTTGATTATGGCTTCATCATAAGGAGACCAATCCAGCTTATGCATCGTTTCAGGATGTTCTGGGAAAATATTTTCCGGTTCCCAACCACGTTGACGCAGCCATTCACTGGCAACAGCGCGGCGTGCATATATTGGTTCCACTTCTAAACGCTCAATGGAGTAACCAAGTTCACCCAGCCAGGCCATAATAAATAATTTACGAGCCTCATCATCGTCTTCCAATGATTCCAGATCGTACTCCATTTCCTGGAGCCAATCCCAGGCCCAATTGGAGGCAATTTGCCAGGCATGTTCGATGAGCCAGGCTCGCGCCAATTCAGCCGCAATCTCATTTTCATTAGCGCCATCAAACACGGGGGTAATCGCGCGGAAGCCCAAACGACTGGCCGCCCAACCTAAGTGGCATTCCAAAACCTGTCCAATATTCATGCGGCCGGGCACACCTAAAGGACTCAATATGATATCTATGGGTGTTCCATCATCCAAAAATGGCATATCTTCTATGGGAACTATTTTGGAAATGACACCTTTATTCCCATGGCGACCGGCCATTTTGTCGCCGGCAGATATTTTACGACGCTGGGCAACACTAACGCGGACCATTGTTTCTACGCCGGCCGGCAAATCTCGATCATGTTGGCGGGTGAAGACATGAACATCCACCACCTTGCCACGCGCGCCATGCGGCAAGCGTAAGCTTGAGTCTTTGACTTCGCGGGCCTTATCGCCAAAAATAGCGCGGAGCAGTTTTTCCTCAGGGCTTAACTCTTTTTCGCCTTTGGGCGTAATCTTCCCCACCAAAATGTCATTTTCGTTAACATCAGCGCCAACGCGAATGATCCCACGTTCATCTAAATCTTTAAGGGCGTCTTCGCTTACATTGGGGATGTCGTAGGTAATTTCTTCAGGGCCTAATTTAGTGTCGCGGGCTTCAACTTCGTGTTTTTCAATGTGAATTGAAGTGAAGTGGTCGCGTCGCACCATGTTTTCGCTGACGATGATCGCATCTTCGTAATTACCACCTTCCCAAGACAAGAAAGCAACGACAACATCTTGCCCCAAGGCCAATTCACCATACTCGGTGGAGGAACTGTCGGCTAACACTTCACCTTGTTTAACGCGCTGCCCTTTGATAACAACCGGACGTTGATCAATACAGGTGCTTTGATTTGACCGATTATATTTGCGTAACTTATAGGTGCGTGGGCCATCAGCTTCCATGACAACGATTTTATCGCCGGTAACGCTAATGACTTCGCCATCCGATTTTGCCAGCACAATTTGGCCGGAATTGTAGGCGGCCTGTAGTTCCATGCCGGTACTGACGACAGGCACGTTGGGCTGGAGCAGCGGCACAGCTTGTCGCTGCATATTGGACCCCATGAGGGCGCGGTTGGCATCGTCGTGTTCCAGAAAAGGAATGAGCGCCGCCGATATACCCACAATTTGACGAGGAGCGACATCCATGAAGTCAACACGTTGAACTGAAGTAAAGCGGAACTGCTGGTTACGCCGACTTGAAACGCGCTTTTGAATCAACTGGCCGCGATTATCCAACTTGGCATTGGCCTGGGCAATGGTGTACGGGTCTTCTTCATCAGCCGACATGTATACAACTTCATCAGTGACAAATGGTTTTACTTTTACTTCTTCGATGCCGGCCTTTTTGATAGTTTTGGCAAGTTTATCTGTAATTGTCTCATCAACAGGGACAATGATTTCACCAGTATGGGGATCTACAATGTTTTCAAATGCGTCGTGGTTAATCAGATCGTCACTATTACCAGGGAGTGTGTTACAAACACGGCGATAGGGGGTTTCGATGAAGCCGTATTTATTGACACGGCCGTATGAAGCCAACCGCCCAATTAACCCAATGTTCGGCCCTTCAGGAGTCTCAATGGGGCAAATACGGCCGTAATGACTATGATGCACATCGCGCACCTCAAAACCGGCTCGTTCGCGGCGCAGCCCGCCAGGGCCAAGCGCCGAGAGCGTGCGCTTATGCGTCAATTCCGACAGCGGATTCGCCTGTTCCATAAACTGGCTCAACTGCGAACTGCCGAAAAACTCGCGCACAGCCGCGACCACCGGCCGAATATTGATCAGCGAAACCGGCGTCACATTCTCGTTGCCGCGAATAGACATCCGCTCGCGCACGACGCGCTCCATGCGGCGCAGC
This sequence comes from Chloroflexota bacterium, assembly GCA_024275635.1. GTDB lineage: Bacteria > Chloroflexota > Anaerolineae > Promineifilales > Promineifilaceae > JACKCC01. The sequence continues at coordinate 6,359 of JAJRYT010000124.1, forward strand.
CCAACGCGCAGTTTGGCTTGAAGCAGTTCGCCCACCGTTTTCACACGGCGATTACCTAAATGGTCAATATCATCCGGCCCTTCCTGTCCATTGTTAATCATGATCATGCGCCGAATCAACCGCACCAGATCATGTTGGGTCAATGTGCGATGGGATAACGGAACCACATCTTGTAAACTCAACCGTTTATTCAGCTTGTAACGACCCACTGCCGCCAGATCATAACGGCGCGGATCATAAAGTTGTTCCCTTAAATACTGCGTGGCGTTGTCCAATGTGGGCGGATCGCCAGGGCGCATACGCTTGTAAAACTCGATCAAAGCCTGCTGGGCAACCGGCTTATCTTCGTCCCAGGGCGGTTCTTGTTCCAGGCTACCTTGAATATAAAGATGTTCGCCGTTCGTATCCACATCTTCAAAGAGAGACAATAATTCAGCATCGCTGCCATCTTTGAAAAGTGGATCGCCCAGCCCGTCATCAACAGCCGCCATCGCCCGCAAAAACAGGGTGATGGGAACCGTGCGTTTCCGATTAAACTTAACCGTGATGTAATCTGTTTTGCGTGTTTCAAACTCCATCCACGCGCCCCGATCGGGGATGAGCTTACCCATCGCCAGGGGGCGGCCAGTGGTACGTTCATCCACGACTTCAAAATAGGCCCCTGGCGAACGAATTAGCTGGCTGACAACAACACGCTCGGTGCCATTGATAATAAACGTACCCGCAGGCGTCATCAGGGGGAAATCCCCCATAAAAATATCCTGCACAATTGGCTGATCCAAATCAGCGCTATAGAGTAAGGCCCGCACATGCATGGGAGCCGCATAGCTCATATCACGCTCGACGCATTCTTCCACGTTATATTTTGGCTCACCAAACCAGTACTTCAGGTCAAAGCCTTCTGCCTCTGGCCGCTTACAAGGGAAAAATAGTTTCAGGTTTCCGTTGTAACTTTCAATCGGCGAGATTTCATCAAACAACGCCTCCATGCTTTCGCCAATGAAATATTCAAATGATTCTAATTGAACATCAATAAGCGAAGGTAATTCCAGTGGATCGGTTGTCCGTGCGTAACTTTTGGTTGGGAGTTTTGCCATTAAATTTCACCTGAACCCCGGAAAGTGACTTTAACGAGCCACTCTCTCAGAAAATATTTTGACCACAAACACAATACGGCAATGGGTCACAAAGAAAGGGTGCAACAAAAAAGTTGCACCCCTTCACAATCTTTGTTATCAAACTACTATCCCCGTTATTTACAGCTCCTTTCATAATTCATAATATAGAAGCCCTGCCCATCACGCGAAATTATATTATATGAGTCTGGATTTCGCTTGTCAAATTTTCATATAAATCAACAATTTGACAAACGGCCGTTTCCCAACTATATACTTCTCTCGCCCGCTGCCGCAATTTTCGACCCAATGCCATCATCCCTGCCGAGTCACGCAACAAAGAAATGATCGCCTGGGCAAAAGCCGATACATCCCCCACATGAACATACACACCCAGATCAGCCAAGTACTCACGATGGACGGCCGTATCATAAGCCACAATCGGCTGGGCCAACGCCATGTAATTGAGCAGTTTACCGCTCCCTTCCGTACTAGACATTTTAGGCGCGACGCCAATATCGCCCAATGATAAAAAATAAGGCGCATCCCGATATTCCACCTTACCGGTAAACGTGACGCGATCAGCAACACCGAGCCGGTTCGCCATAGCCCGGTAACGCGCTACATTCGGATAGCCCATGACGAGAAAATGAACATTTTCTCCACTTTGTTTGAGCGAGTCGGCGGTCTGGAGCAAGTGGGGGATGCCCTGGTAATCAGTGAGAAGGCCCAGATAAGCAACGATGGGCCGACCGTCAGGGATGCCCAGGCGACGACGCAAAACCAGTTTTGACTCCGGCGTGAATTTAGCCGGATCAAATCGGGTGACATCAGCGCAATCAGGCAGTGGATGAATACGATCTGGCGGCACACGGAACTCATTTTGCAACAATTGTTTCGCCTGAATAGAGCTGGTGAGGATAGCTTGGGGCAGCCGAGTGGCCACAAATCTTTCTAACCGGTGCGCCCAGGCATAGATACGGCCGTTTGGATTCAAAAAATTATGGTCCACCATCTCTGCCGTCAGGCTGCCCTGGAAATCAAATACCAGCGGCACACGCAGCAGCCGCGCCAATATCCCGCCAATCAAGGCCCCTTCGTGCATATGCCCATGAATCACATCCGGGCGAAAACGCAGCCCTTCCAACAACGATTTGGCCGCCAGGTACACATCAAAGGCCAACTTATGCCTTGAAGAACCGACATCATAATCGGCGCGCCAGGGCAGAGGCCAAGTGCGCCGAATGTCCAGACCAGGCATATCGCTTCCTTTATAATAGGTAACAATAGCAACCTGTTGTCCGGCGGCCTGTAGATGGCGCGTTTCTTCCAGGATGCGGATATGCCCCCCATAATCGGAAAAAAAGGAAGTTGGCGCAATCATGAGGATACGGTAAGGTCGCTGCGTCAACTTACGCCTCTGTAAATAAACCTCTGGGAAGCTCCTGCAACGGCCTCGGCGACGCTCGAACCCTCCCAAAGGTTTATTTCATTCCTATGAACTCTTTTGGAAGAGCGTAATATCTTGCTTCCCATTACCATAAGCGCCTTGAAAGACAAAATCAACCACGTCAAACCCCTGGGCTAACTCTTCGTAAATGTATTGAACAGGGTGAAAGGTCGCGCATAAATTCGTTCCCGAAACCTCCTCATAACGCACAACTAACTGATTAGCCTTAAACTGTTTCTTTTCTATCTCAGTTAATAAATCAAAATTTGCTTCCCCATGCGTTGAAAATAGTAGATGGCCTTTTGGTTTTAACACTCTGCAAAGTTCCTGCATCCAAGCGAACTGTAATGGTTCAGGAAGATGGGTAAACACAGATAACGCATAAATCAAATCAAAGGATTCGTCCGGATATGCCAAAGGAGGCTCAAGTTGGTTTGTCTGAAATTGGGCAAACTTGAGCTCCTTGCGACACCAATTGATAAGCTCAGGATTATAGTCGGAGCCATGTACATTAACATTGGGCAAGGAATGCCAGTAACGAATCACACGGCCGCAGCCGCAGCCAAAATCTAATATTGAAGATTGCTCTTCGATTTTTAGATTATTTTTGACAAGTAAATCTCGAATATTTTGGGCAGCCTTGTCCCCTCCAATTAAAAACGCGGCGATACTGGGAACGCCAGAAACTAATACAATTAGTTTCAACGGCGGGAGCGGCAGCCCGTCAGGGGAGCCTTTACGCCAGGTGGTAATGTTCGGCATTAAGTAGCGCAAATTAGCCAGTTTTAGCCATTCGTATACTCGAAAAGTAAAGTTTAGGAACTTTGTCTTTTGTAGCACATCGAGCAGGTATTCCTTCATGTTCGCCAATTTGCGCCTCAGCCCTTATCCTCACCGCGCACGCGCGTCAATCCGCCAAATAAATGGCCGGTGAAACTAGCCTGGCTCAGGTCTGGCCCCTTCTCTTCCAACCAATCATTCTTCGTTCGTTCGCGCAGCCACCGATCCCGTTCCAACTGCAATCCTTCTAATCTGGCTGTCAACAATTCTTCCTCCCCCTCGTACACCCACTGCCGGACTTGTTGCATTTCTTCCATCAGGACGTTAAGCCAGTGTAAAGTCGCCTCTTTATCGTTCAGCGCCAAGCGGGCGATGTCAGCCCCGGTGGTGAGGGGCAGGGTAGTTAAAGCGAAGGGCAGCCCGGCAAAGCGGAGCATATCGCGCCAACCGGTAGATTTGTGAACTGTGCCGAACAATGCGGCCGCCATTAAACCGGGCAAGGTTTCGGTTCCTTGAACCAGGTTGTCGTATTCAACCATATCCACGAAATAGGGAAGCGCGCCAATTAGACGGCCGAAATTAACGGCCGTTTCCACTGCCGCGGGTTCCACATCCACTGAAGGCGTCACACAGAAAACGCTGTTTTGGAACAGACTGGGATCGGCCAATTCCGTATCGGAACGGCCGTCAGCCAATGCCGACGCTGCCAAAACCAGACTGCCGCCCACATAATGCCCCTGCCGCATGTATTTCTGCGCCCAGGCCAATCCTGGCCCTTTCAAGCCAGACAAATCCAGCACCAACGTATGCTCTTGAACAGAATCGCCTACAATTTGTAACGTCTCCTCCAATTCCACAAAGGGCACAGCCAGCACAAGGATGTCCGCAGCAGCCACCGCGCGGCCCAAGTTTCGTTTGATTTCATCAACAGCGCCAACCGCTTCCGCCTGGCGCGTCAGGCTGCCGTCGCGGTCATTGCCGATAACAGTGAGTTTCAACGATGATTGTTTGAGCGCCATGCCAATAGAAGCGCCCAACCGGCCCATGCCGACGATTGTGACAGTTTGTGCTTTCATATCATTTTCCTTCAAAAATAGAAATCGAGAAGCTGGATAACTGAGAGATTATATCTCCTAATCTCCTGGTCTCATTTCAGAACAGATCGCCACAAAGGCACAACAAACGCAATTAGTCGCTTCGCCCCTGTGGTTCACCGCGCCATGTTTTACGTTTTAATTTTGATCATCCGCCCACTGCAACAGGCGTAATAATTTTTCCTCTTCGGTAACGGCCGTTGCCAACAATTTATCCTGGTGACGACGAATGAGGGCAATGGTGAGGGGACGGCTGCCGGCCGCCTGGGCCATCGCGGCGCCCCAGGCAGGATGCTGCGCTTTGACGACAAACGGCCGTTGCCAACCCTTCACCGAACCGCGCCCCCAAACGGCCGTTTGTCCCGGCAAAAACTTACTCGCCAAGACGATCAATGACCGATCCCAAATGGACAGCTTGACCCGTGTCTTGCCCACATCATGTAGCAGCGCGGCCGTTAGCAAATCAGGATGCGTGTGTCCTGCCGATTGTAACGCGCCTAAAACATGATAACCGTGCTGTTGATCACTGACCGCAAAACGACTGAACAAAGCCGCCTCTTTAGCGCTCAGAACGGCCGTAACCTCCGCCCAGGCTTCCTCCGGCAGCGGCTTTGCCCGCCAAATGCGCCAAAATTGGCCCAGCCGATACCCCACACTCATCTACAAACCAGTCAACAAAGGACGCAAAAAGCCAATAACCGGCGAAATGACCAGGGAAATAACATCAATCCCCACAAACGGCAGTAAAAACACAACCACGATGAAAATCCGCATCCCATACGGCCGTATCGCTTGCAGACGGTAAGACATATCAGCCGGTAAAAGACCGGACAAAATATTAAACCCGTCCAGAGGCGGAATGGGCAGCAAGTTAAACGCCATCAACAACAAATTATAAGTGACCCCAAAATTCAAGAAAAAAAAGGGCGAAGGCAAAAACGATCCCGGCGGCACATACAACTCAACCAGGCGCCAACGCAGCGGGACCGCAAAAATAATCGCCATCAGCAAATTCGCCAAAGGGCCGGCCACCGAGACAATCATGTGCGAAATACGCGGGTCGCCCTTCAGCCGGTTGGGGTTAATGGGCGTATAAGCAAAACCAAACCCAACCAGCAGCGCAAAAATAAACCCTGTCCGGTCCAGGTGAGCAAATGGATTGAGAGTCATGCGGCCAAAAGAACGCGGCGTCGAATCACCCAAACGATCGGCCACAACCGCGTGAGCCAATTCATGATAAGCAAACGCAAAAAGCAATACAACAATAAACGTAATCGCCGTAGGAATGATATACGGCGTGCCTCGCAAAAAATACAGCATGACAAATCCTTAATCCGATATTCAATCGCCGCCAAAAAGTATACCTTGCCCATCGTACCGGGGCGAATTGCTGCCAGGGGATAAAATAGCCTGATCCTCGCCAGACAGGCAGCGCTATTTATTTTCAGAGGCGGGGCTTTAGCCGGACGTCTCCCGACTAAAGCCCCGCCTCCGATCCACCAGTTTTATCTGTTCGTCTCTATTTTCGCCGCGTGATGATCTTTCGCTTGGGCAATTGCATCGGCAGTTTCGTCCGGCGCATGCCGTCAAATTGGTAGAGGGCATTGGCCACCGCCCCGGCCGTCGGAACCAGCCCGATTTCGCCAACACCCTTCGCGCCGTAGGGGCCATAGGGATCGGGCACTTCCACGCCGATGATTTCCATATCCGGCGTTTCTTTGGCCCGGAGGATACCCATTTTACGCAAGCGGGTGCTGACGGGACGGCCGTCTACCATCTCCAACTGCTCGCTAATCGCATACCCCAACCCCATGTGCAAAGACCCCTCTAGCTGCCCCTCAAACAGGGTCGGGTTGAAGATTTTACCGGCGTCGTGAGCGGCCGTAATCTTTTCGATTTGGCCGTCATCATCCAGCGTCACCAACTGGGTGGCGTAGCTGTACGAATAATGCGTGTACACCTTCTCCGCCATCGCCCCCGGCTTCGTCGTCCAATCCACTGCCCATTCACCGACATACTCGTTACCCACCAACTCAGCCAGCGAGTGGGTTTTCAAATCCGCAGCCAGCTTTTGGGCGGCGGCAATCATGGAATTGCCGACCAAAGATGTGCCGCGTGACGCAGTCGTCATACCGCCATCTTGCTCGGCGGTTGTATCCACGCGCACGGTGATGATGCTGGGGTCAATCCCCGTTTCATGGCACAGCGTTTGCAAAGCAACAGTGTGAACGCCCTGCCCCATCTCTGTCCAACTGTGGTCAATGATTACCTGATCAGGCGCGGCAATCGTGACGCGGGCCTCAGATTTATCGGGCATGCCATTACCAATGCCGGTATTTTTAAGGCCGCAGGCCAGCCCGGCGTATTTGGCAGCGTAAAAGGCGTCCTTCACAGCCAACAGCGTCGCCCGCGTGCCTGCGCCGCCCTCGATGACCTGGCCCGTCGCCGTCATGTCGCCATTTTGTAGGGCATTGTCGTAACGGAACTGCCAGCGGTCGAAGCCGCCCTGTTCGCATAAATCGTCAATGAGGCTTTCCAGGCCAAAGATGGCTTGATTGACGCCAAAGCCGCGCATCGCGCCGCAGGGGATATTGTTGGTGTATACGGCCGTTGCCACCACATCCGTCACCGGCACATTGTACGCCCCCGTCGCGTGCCCTGCCGACCGTTCCAACACCTTCGCTCCCACTGAGGCGTAAGCGCCGGTATCGCCGAGGAATTTGACTTTTACAAAAGTCAGCATCCCCTTATCATCACAGCCAATATGGTAATCCATCCAGATGGGATGTCGCTTGGGGTGCATACGTATAGATTCATCACGGGTAAGGCGCACTTTGACCGGCTTGCCCAGCAGTTTGGCCGCCAGCGCCGCATGACCTTGCACCGTTAAATCCTCTTTACCGCCAAAACCGCCGCCGTTGGGAACTAACACAATACGCACTTTTGCCAGCGGCAGGCCCAGTAGTTTGGCAATCTGGATGCGGTCTTCATAGATACCCTGTCCTTGTGACAATACCTCGACGCCATCGCCACTCAGGTAGGCAACGGCCGTTTCCGGTTCCATAAATCCATGCTCAATCCACTGCGTCTCAAAAACTTTGTGGGCCGTGTACGCCGATTCGGCTATAGATTTTTCCAGGTCGCCTCGATTGGTGATAGATTGAGAGAGAAGGTTGCCGCCTTCATGAATCTGCGGCGCGTTCGGTTTTAACGCCTCATGCATGTCCGTGAGCGGTTCCAGCACCTCATATTCAACCTGAATCAATTGAACCGCTTCACGGGCAGCAGCATCCGATTCAGCCACAACCTGAGCCAGCACATCGCCCACATAGCGCGTCGTTTCACCCATAGCTACCATCAGCGGCCAATCCTGGCGAATGAGACCGATAACGCGATCACCGGGCACATCGGCAGCGGTGAGGATGCGAATGACACCCGGCAGCTTTTCAGCTGCACTGACGTCCATACGCAACACTTTAGCGCGGGGATGGTCGCTGAATTTGAGCGCGCCGTAGACCATGCCTTCCTTGCGGATGTCGTCCACGTAATGATGTTGGCCCAACACCAGTTTTTGGGCCTGGTATTTGGGGTGGCGGGTTCCGACACGGCCGTCACCATTCAGCGGCAGAATCTCGTCTTCCTTACTAATCGCTCCCGCCGCGTACAATACCGAATCTACAATTTTCTTATAGCCGGTGCAGCGGCAAAGATTAGGAGTCAGCGCTTTTTCAATATCGGCGCGCGTAGGATCGGGATTCTTGTTGATGAGCACATTCGACTGCATCACAATGCCGGGAATACAGTAACCGCACTGCACGCCCCCCTTCTCCACAAACGCATTGGCAAACACTTCCTGCCGGTACCGGCCCAACCCTTCAATCGTCGTGACTGTGCCATCAGCCACCTTTTTCATGGGCGTCACACAGGCCAGCGTCCCTTTGCCGTTAAAATCCACCACGCAGGCGCCGCAGGCAGCCTGTGGCGCGCAGCCATCTTTGGCTGAGATTATGCCTTCGATTTCACGCAAATAGGTAAGGAGCGGTAAATCAGGATCGCCGTCGTATTCTTTAATCTGTCCGTTTAGTAGGAATTTCATGATAGTCCTCCCATGAAGGCGAAGCCTTCACGATAGCGGGCGTCATCACGCCTGCCGTTTACCCCTGGAATGGTTAGCAGATATGAAAAAGGGGCCGGTTATCAGCAATAGGTGTTCAGTAAGCCGTAGTCAGTTCCCTGCCAATTACTGACCACTGAACACAAATTACCAGTTCTCATACCTCGCCAAGTACGCCAACCAAAACAAGTCCACCTAGTCTAGCGTGACTATCTACATCAATGATACTTGTCTACCCAAACACAGGCAAGAACAAAAATCAACGCTTGCCGGCCCACGCCTGCGCTCCCCGTGGTCTTGCCCCCGTTCTCTATTGCGTTAGAATGGGCGCGTCAATCCTGGCTCATCCAATGGAACAAGGTTGAAATGCAAAACGATACGAACGCAAAATCACGCAAACGATCACAAACTGAGCCGGTTCTGGCAGAACGCCAGCGCTTGTATGAAACGCTGCAACGCAGTGAGGAACGCTATCGGCGACTTTTTGAGAACTCGCCCATTTCTCTTTGGGAAGAAGATTTATCGGACATCAAATGCTATCTCGACAACCTGCGCGAGGCCGGGATAACCGACTTCAGAGCCTACTTTGACGCCCATCCAAAGGAAGTGAACCGCTGCGCTCGAATGGTGCGTATTTTGGATGTCAACCAGGCGACGGTTAAGCTCTACCAAGCCGATAACAAACAACAATTGTTAGCTAACCTGACACACGTCTTTACCAAAGAGTCATATCCGTTGTTCAAAGAAGAACTTGTGGCTCTCGCCGAAGGCCAAACAACTTTTAAGTGCGACGCCATCAATCGCACATTTAACGGAGATATTCTTCACGTTGTTCTCAGTTTGTCTATTCTCCCCGGTGGGGAAGATGCTTTCCCCCCCGTTTTGATCGCTATTCAAGATGTCACATCGCTCAAACAAACAGCGCAGGAGATGCAGCAGCATTCTGAACGGCGAAGGATTTTACACGAAATAGATCGTGCGATTTTAGAAGTCCAAGCGCCGGAAGAAATTGCTCAAGCTGCTTTGCGCCGCTTACAACAACTCATTCCAGCCTGGGCATCAGGTGTCTCGCTTTTCAATCCCCAGCCTAAAACGTTGACGCTGTTGTCAGCCGTCATGGTGGACGAGACAAACGCTTACGCCAACTACTTGACTCCTGGAATAACATTTCCCATCACACTCCCGGATGTGATTCCGACGCTGCGACGGGGCAAAGCATACATTGTGGAGGATGTCCAAACGCTTCCCTATCTTTCTAAAATCCTGGGGCCATTTCAAGGGGAAGACAAGCGCTCTCTGGTGCATGTCCCTTTAATTCTGCGCCAAGAATTAATCGGAACGCTGAGTCTTGTCCCTGATAGTCCGGCTGGTCTTAGCCAAGAACATATTGAAATCACGCAAGAGGTAGCCGATTCGTTAGCTATCGCCATTCATAACGCCCAATTATTGGCGGATGAACGCACAGCCCGAATTCAAACTGAAACGCTGCGCGAAGTGACCGGTATTTTGAGTACCAGCCGCGATGAAAGGCAGATTCCCAATCTGGTTTTGGAACAATTAGCGCGCGTAGTTGACTTTAAGAATGCGTCCGTCATGATGGTAGCGGGCAATCGGTACGATGTGTTAGCTTATCAAGGGGATTCGCCCGAAATCGTGAACAATTTACCGCTTGAAATCGGTCGTTTGCCTCTCCTCCAGGAAATACAGGAAACAAGGGCGCCGATTATTGTGCCGGATACGCACGCCGATTCGCGTTGGATTCACGCCACCGGGTACGAACATATACGTAGTTGGCTGGGTATTCCGCTGATCAGTCAGGATGATGTGATTGGTTTTTTGACATTGGATCATGAAATTCTTGCCTATTACTCACAGCGAGAGGCAGAATTGGCTTTAGCATTCGCTAACCAGGCAGCGCTGGCTATCGAAAATGCCCGTCTCTTTAACCGGACGCAGCGCCATGCTCAGGAGTTAGAACAGCGGGTGGCGGAGCGGACACAGGAATTGTCGGCGTTGTATGAGGTAACGGCCGTTGCCAACAAATATCTCGACCTCCACACCATCCTGGAACATGCCCTCGACAGCGCCTTACGCGCCGTTCACTGTCAAGCCGGAGCCATCCAAATTCTGGATGCCTCCGAAGGCCCGCCGCGTTTAGCCGTCCACACTGGCCTTTCGCCACAGTTGATGGATTACATCCGCTCACCCGATGCTGCTGGCCAGACTTTGGCAAAAGGCAAACCCGTCATCGTGCCTGATTTCATCATCGACTCGACCGCAAAAACAACAACCAGTTACTTAAGCGTCCCCATGCAAATCCGGGGCGAAACCATTGGCTTACTCTGTATCTTCGGCGACGCTCAAAAGGAATTTACAGTTGAGGAAGTGGCTTTGATGGCTTCTATTGCCGACCATGTAGCCGTTGCTGTTGAGAATACGCGACTGCGACAGCAAGCTGAACAAGTGGCTGTTTTGGAAGAACGGGAACGACTGGCGCGGGAATTACACGATTCTGTCACCCAATCGCTGTATAGTCTGGCCCTGTTCACCGAAGCTGCTCACGAGCGTGCCCTGTCCGGAGACCTGGCAGATGTTCGCCGGCACACAACTGAAATCAACCTCACTGCTCAGCAAGCGCTCCGGGAGATGCGCTTGTTGTTGTATGAATTACGCACAACGACTCTGGCTCAGGCGGGACTGGTCGCCGCCTTGCGCCACCGGCTGGATGCTGTGGAAGAACGCGCCGGGGTGAAAATGCGTTTGATCGGGGAAACAGTGTTGGATTTACCGGCCCCGGTTGAAGAAACTTTTTTCCGAATCGCTCAGGAAGCGTTGAATAATGCGCTCAAACATGGGGAGGTAACGGCCGTTACCATCCGCATCCAACTAGAAAATTCCCGCCTCGTCATGACAATTGAAGACGATGGCCGGGGGTTTGACCCGATAGCAGTGCAAACACGCGGCGGCATGGGACTAAACATTATGCGGGAACGCGCTGAAAAGCTGGGCGGCATTTTGACGATTCAATCTACGCTGGGGCAGGGTACAACGGTCACCGTAACGGCCGTCATCAACGAAGAGGAAATAACGCTATGACACAACCTATTCGGGTGCTTATTGTTGACGATCACGCCCTGGTGCGGAAAGGGCTATGCGCTTTACTGGATGCGAAATCGGAGGTAACGGCCGTTGGCGAAGCCGCCGATGGGGACGAAGCCGTCTCCAAAGCGCGCGCACTCCAACCCGACGTCATTCTGCTAGACCTGGTCATGCCCCGCAAAGACGGCATCGCCGCCATTCGCGAAATTAAACAAGAAACCCCCCAGGCGCGCATCCTGGTACTGACCAGCTTCACCGAAGACGAAAAAGTATTCGCCTCCATCAAAGCCGGCGCGTTGGGCTACCTGCTCAAAGATTCCTCACCATTAGAACTACTCCAGGCCATCAAAGCCGTTCATCAGGGGCAGCCTTCACTACATCCCTCAATCGCTCTCAAGCTCATCCAAGAAATCAGCCAACCATCAGACCTACCATTGGCTGACGATCCCTTAACAGCGCGGGAAGTCGCCATTCTGAAGCTGGTAGCACAGGGGTTTTCCAACCAGGAAATCGCCCAGCGAATGCACATCAGCGGGCGCACTGTAGCGACACACGTTAGCAACATCTTGAGCAAACTGCACCTGGCCAACCGCACCCAGGCCGCGTTATATGCGCTGCGAGAAGGTTTAGCCGAATTGTAGGCGCGTGTTCTACGTATTTTTACGTAGTTTAACGCCCGTAAATACTTAAGCCTCAAAATACATGATGTTACCGATGCCTCAATCTGGCAATCATGTTAACTTACGTTTAGTGTCGGAACAGGGAGGCACGTCAGGGCCCTTTGATTCGACCTACCAGATCAATATTCATCTGGTGGGTCAGGCCCTCTGACTCACCATATTCCCGGTTTTTTCTTATGGCGACTTCTTTCTCCATTTTGATTGTGGCTCCTCCGGGACGTTTTTCTGACGGCTTACAAGCCGTTGTACAATCACTGCCAGAAGTTTCGCGCGCTGTTCACACCCAGGCTGGCTTAACAACGCCGCCATTGTTGCTGGATTCAGCCCTGCCGGTCATTATATTGGATGCAACGCTCCCGCTTTCCCCTCAAGACGCTCAGATAATTTTACAGGACGTCAGCCACCAGTTTCCCTGGTCAAAAACGATTGCTCTGGTTAATACAACTGCTGAAATGCAGGCGTATGAATCTTTTACTGATGTTGTTTTATTGAAGGGGTTTACAACGGCCGTTCTGCGCGCAGCGCTAATCAAATTATTACCCTGCCCAGCCAGCGCGATACCGGCAACCTGATATCCTCTACCCGCTCCGGCTCCCTGCCTCGACCAACAACCGAACCGTTTTAGCTGCGTTCTTGCTCCTCGCCAACGTTTCCCCCACCAAAACCGCATCCACACCAATATCGCGCATCTGACGCATGTCATCGGCCGTTTTCAGGCCACTTTCGCCAACGACAACAACATCTTCCGGGATGAGGGCACGGAGCCGGGCGGTATTCTCAAAATCAACTTTAAAGGTTTGCAAATCCCGGTTATTGACACCGATGATGCGCGGCCCCAAGGGTAAAACCCGCTCCAGTTCAGCCTGGGTATGCACTTCGATGAGGGCGTTCATGCTCAGTTGGTGGCTGAGTTTGAGCAGGTCGCGCAGGATAGTGTCAGAGAGAACGGCCGTTATCAACAACACCGCATCTGCCCCCGCCACCCTGGCTTCGTAAACCTGGTAGGGGTGGAAAATAAAATCTTTGCGCAGGATGGGGATCGGAGACTGGAGACTGGAGACTGCTTCCTTCACATCGCGTAGATGTTCCAGCGAACCTTGAAAGTGACGGCCGTCCGTCAAAACCGAAATGGCGCTGGCCCCGGCTTTCACATAGATTTTCGCCAGCGCCACCGGATCATACTTGGGCGCCAGCAACCCTTTGCTCGGCGATGCCTTCTTACACTCGGCAATCAACGACACGCCCGGCTGCTTCAGCGCAGCGTAAAAATCCAGCGGCGGCGGCGTGACACTGGCAAAGGCGCGCAAATCGGCCAACGGCGTTTCGCGCATGATTTTGGGCAGTTGTTCCCGGTGGTAAGCCATGATTTCGTCGAGGATTTTGCCCCGGCTTTTGGCCTGATTGGATACACTCATGATTTATCTAGCTCTTGCTCCAGCCTCTAGCTAAAACTGTTCGTTTTCTCAATCCATGCTTCCAAGGTACGTAACGCCGCGCCGCTGTCAATCGCTTCACGGGCCTCGGCCAGCCCGGCCGGCCAATCGTTGCCGTCAATGCTCAAGGCGGCGGCGGCGTTGAGCAACACGATGTCGCGGCGCGGCCCTTTATCCTGGCCGCTGAGGATGTCGCGGGCGATTTGAGCGTTTTCTTCCGGCGCGCCGCCCACGAAATCATCCAGTGTAGCGTAATCAAATCCCAGGTCGGCGGGATCGAAATTAGCAGTGGTGACACGGCCGTCTTTCTCCAACCTACTCAACCGATTCACCCCCGTCGTGGATAGTTCATCCAGCCCATCAGCCCCGTGAACGACAAAGGCCGCTTTGCTGCCCAACGCGCCCAGCACCTGCGCCATCGGCTCAGTCAACGCCGGGTCGTAGACGCCGATGAGTTGGTGCGTCGCTCCAGCCGGGTTGGTCAGCGGGCCGAGGACGTTGAAAATGGTGCGCTGGCCGATTTCGCGGCGCGGGCCGATGGCGTAGCGCATCGCCGGATGGTGGTGGACGGCGTACAAAAAGCCGATGCCCACTTCTTCGACACATTCGGCGACCTGCGCCGCGTTCAAATCCAGGTTGCCGCCCAACGCCAGCAGGACGTCGGCCGAACCGCTTTTGCTGCTGGCGGCGCGGTTGCCATGTTTCGCCACCTTCACCCCGGCACCGGCGACGACGAAAGCGGCCGTCGTGGAGATATTAAAGGTATGCTTGCCGTCCCCGCCGGTGCCGCAGGTATCTACGAGCATATTGCCAAAAACGGCGGCGTCTACCGGCACAGCTACGACGTGGTTGCGCATGGAGCGGGCGCTGCCGGCGATTTCGTCTACGGTCTCTCCCTTCATCCGCAGCGCCGTGAGATAGCTGCCAATCTGGGCCGGGGTCGCTTCCCCGTTCATGATGGCGTCCATGGCCGCTTCGGCTTCGTTGATGGCGAGGTGACGGCCGTTAATCACGGCGGCAATGGCTGATTTTAAGGGCATTAAGCAATCTCCTTTGGCGGGAGACTGGAGATAGGTGACTGGAGATTTGTTACAGCTAATCTCCAGTCTCTAGTTTCCAGTCCTGCAGTTTATTCTTCAAATCGTCCGGGGAACCCTTTCACCGTTGCCCGCAGAACCTCAACGTCGTCGGTATTCGTGATGCGACAGTCCAGGATGACTCCGCCTGTTTTTTCGTCCACGGCGGCGACTTCGGCAACGGCCGTTACCGTTTCCCCAATATAAACCGGCGCTAAAAACTCAAATTTCATCTCCGTCGCCAGGAAATTCCACAAGCCGCCTAAATGGGTCACTAGGCTGGCTGTCAGCAAACCGGGCACAATGCGTCGTCCAAAGCGAGTCTGGCTGGCAAAGGTCGCATCCGTGTGGAAAGGATTCACATCCCACGTCGCGCCGATAAAAAGGGAGGTGTCGCCTTCGGTCAGGGTGCGCGTAAAAGATGCTTTTTCACCCACTTTCCGCGCGCGGGGAATACGTTGTGGCAAGATTGGTCGGGCCATGTTCGATCACATCACCTTTTTCACAGTCAGCCACTCGCCCTGGCTCTCATTCGCTTTGGCAATCGCATCGGCCGAACCGAGGACGACAACAACGCCATTGTCGTTCACCTGGGCCAACACTTCGCCCAACGCCTTGAAATCGGCCGTTGTCGTGGATAAAAGTTCCTCCCGGTACTGCTGGCGCTGTTCGTCGGTTTCGCCGGCGAGGTGACGCACCAGGGAGGTATACCCCTTGGCGTCGGGCAGTTGGTAAGCGTCCAGGCCGCCAATCGCGCCGATGATGCTTTTGACCAATTCGTCGTCGCTCAATGCCAGGTTACGCAGGAAATCGGCCGTGCCGTCGTAATTAGCCAGCGTGTCCAATAAATTAGGGTCACGGTAAGAAAGGTAAGTCCACACGCCGGAGAAGCGGTCGAAAGAACTAAAGCCGCCATAAGCGCCGCCCTGCACCCGCACCCTCTCCCACAGCCAGGTTGTGCCCAAATATTTGGTAATCACGGACATAGAGCCATGCCGCCGGTAACCGAGGTCGTACAGGTTGGCCCCTTTGCCAACGTAGTTGACTTGAGCCGGAATGGTCAGTCCTTCGTTGGTTGGGCTGAAGGTAGGCGACCAATCAACTAAATTGACCGGCTTGGCGGGCACGGCCGTTATAAAATCGCTCAGTTGGGGTTGGAAACGGCCGTAATTCTCCGCGTCCAGCGTCACATTACACACCATGCTGTTTCGGTTGACCAGCAGACGGCGCACCTCTTCCAACTTCGCCAGCGCCGACGGCCAATCATTTTCCACCACGTCGGCTAGTTGGCGCAGGAAGAACAAGTGATCAATCCCACCCATTTGCTCGCTGGCCCAGGCCGAGGCCACAAAATGCGCCCGCAGCCGCCCATTCGTCACCATATGGCCCGAAGGCACCAGGCTGGCCTCCTTACCCGCTTTCGCCTTCAACATCATCTGGCGGAACCGTTCCTGGTTATCCAGTTTCACCGTCAATAACACGTCGCGCATGATGTCCAGCATGTCGGCAGCCTGATCCATCGTCGCCTTACCGCGCAGGAAAAGATAAGCAGCAGCGGAACGGCCGTCCTGCCTTGTAGATGTAAACGACGACGGTGCAATGCCGCCCGTCTTACGCCCAATCCGCTGTGACAGCTTGACAAAATCTTCCGTCTCCGTGCCAATTTCCACCAACGCTCGGCCAAATAATTTTACATAAGGTAGGAGATCGGCCGGCAGCGCATGCAAATCAAAGCCTAAATCCAGGTAAACAATCCCGTTGGTGAACAAATCATGGTACAAAACCTGGCTTCCGTGAAGCTCAGAGACGACCAGCGGAATCGTCTTGTTCCCCTTGTCCAAATCGGCCAACGTCAGCCGGGGAATGGCGGCCAGCGCCTCCAGCGAATCCGGTTTTGCTTGCAGCGCCTTCAACTGCCGCGTATTGTCAATGATGGCTTGCAGTTCGGCCTGGCTCAACCCGGCTTTAACTTCGGCCAGACGCGCTTTTTCCTCGGCTTCCCGCCGCTGTCCTAATTCGGCGTCAGGTTCCAAAATGACGGTGGTGCGGTGCGGATTGTCCAGCAAATGGGTTTGAATCAGGCTCTCCAAGTAGTTGGGTTGGTTGGCGAGTTGGGTTTTAACGGCCGTTATCGGCCCCTCAAATGCCAACGGCGCTAACGGGTCTTTGTCATACAGCCAGGCGCTCAACGCCCGCATCACCAGGCTCAACCCGCGCGGGAAGTTGCCGGTGTTGTTTTCCCGCAAATTAAACTCGATGGTGTTCACGGCCGCTTCCACCATCTCCTTCTCAATCCCATTAGCCGCCAGGTCGGCCAGCGTCGTCAAAATCAACGCTTCCACCTTGTCCGCGTCAGCTACAGCGATCCCCTTCAACCCCACGCCAAACGTATTTTGTCGCAGTCGTGGCGAAAACCCGCCGCCGGTCATATCTTCGCCCAGGCCAGAATCAATCAACGCCTTCCGCAGCGGCGAGGCGGGTGTGCTGACCAGCGCATAAGACAAAATGTTCAAAGCCATCGTCAGGGCCGGGTCATTGTTTTCCGGCAGCATCCAGTTGACCTGTGCCATGCCTTTGGCCTGAGCCGTATCCCCGTCTACGCTGTAGGGATGGGTAAAGCGCTTTGGGTGGGAAAACGGCCGTTGCAAAGGCACATGCGAATCCACCTCAATCCGGTCAAAATCACATAGCCATTCATCCATCACCCGCAGCCGCTCCGCCGGATCATCATCCCCATAAAAGAAAATGCGTGAATTCGAGGGATGATACAACGTGTCATGAAAAGCCTTGAACTGCTCATATGTCAACTCAGTAATCACGGCCGGATCGCCGCCTGAATCAAAACCATACGTGTTATCCGGGAACAACGAACGCTGGTTATATCGGCCAAAAACATTATCCGGCGACGAATAAACCCCCTTCATCTCATTAAAGACAACTCCTTTGTAAATCAGCGGATCATCCAGGTTCTCCAACTCATAATGCCACCCCTCCTGCTCCAAATGGTGCGGCGTGATGAGTGGGTAAAATACGGCATCCAGGTACACATCAACCAAATTGTAAAAATCCTGCGCATTCTGGCTGGCAACCGGGTACGTTGTCCAGTCCGAAGCCGTAAAAGCATTCACAAATGTTTTCAATGAGCCTTTGATCAGCTCCACAAACGGCTCCTTCACCCGGTATTTGCGCGAACCGCCCAGCACACAATGCTCCATGATGTGGGCCACGCCCGTCGAATCCGCCGGCGGCGTGCGAAAGGTGATGTCAAACACCTTGTTTTCGTCATCATTTTCTATCGAGAGCAGTTCCGCTCCCGTTTTCACATGCCGGAACAACCGGGCCATCGAATTCAATTCAGGAATTTCCTGTTCCTTCAACAGTTCAAAGCCGTGGGAAATGGTCATGGTTTGCCTCGCGTTCAAGATTAAGGATTAAAGATTAACGATTGAAGGTTACTCGACATTGGCGAAAATCGCACTTTTAACAAAAAAACAGGCACTCCGTAATCTTCTAAAAGGCGTGCGCCAAGAATCGGGCTTCAAAGAATGCGTTTTGAACCCCGTCAACGCACAAAGTGGCAGCGAATCAAGTTTA
>JAJRYT010000125.1 GCA_024275635.1 Chloroflexota bacterium
ACGAGGTATCGCCGAACTGGTCTCCCAGGCGACGAGTTTCCGTTTCGACGGCTCCGACCTGATGCCGGGTGAGGTGGGCGCTGGCTCCTTCTGGGAGCAAATCTCCAGTTATGTGGCCGGTTCCATTGATTTGGATACGGCCGTGCAAGAGATTGACGCTTCCTGGCCGCGGTAGTTTCTTGAATGAGTAATCAAGTAAGGCGCTGGTTTTTTATAAGCCAGCGCCTTACTTTAACTGGCTTTGCAAGGAGTGGGCTTATGGATTTCATTAACGGAGTGGGAGAACGAGGACAGACGCCGGTAGCGCGGCTTATTGCCTTTATCGGCCGGGCGCTGCTGGCCGTAGCAATTCCGGCAATCGCCTTTTACATACTCTACCAGGGCTTTCTTTTTCTGCGCGACAGCGATGCGCCGCGCGGCATTATTGCCCTGGTAGCTATCGTTTGGGGTGTCGGCGGCGTTGCCATTTTGTATTGGATTTTTAATGGCCTTGTCGAAAGATTACCAAACGAGTGGACGGCCCGGCTTCAACCCTTTGTTTTTGTCGGCCCAGCCCTAGTGATTTTAACCTGGTATTTGGCCTTACCAACCGTGCGCACATTCTGGATCAGCCTGTTTGACCGGGGTGGGCCGCCGGAGGGACTTTCTTTCCTGGAACAAATTAGCAGCGATGCGTTTGTGGGATTGAGTAACTATACGGCCGTTTTCACTGAACGCTTGATGTTGGAGGCATTCCGCAACAACATCATGTGGATCATCTTTGGCAGCACCTTTTCCGTTATTTTTGGCCTGGTCGTCGCCGTTCTGGCTGACCGCAGCCGTTTTGAGAAGTTGGCCAAATCTTTAATCTTTTTGCCGATGGCGATTTCCTTCGTAGGAGCCGGCATTATCTGGAACTTTATCTACGAGTTTCGGCCGGCCGGTCAACCACAAGTCGGCTTACTAAATGCCATCGTCGTGGGTTGGGGCGGCGAACCAAGAGCCTGGCCGCAGTGGGTGGACATCCTGCCGTGGAACAATTTATTCCTAATCGTCATCGTCGTCTGGCTGCAAGTTGGCTTCGCCATGGTGTTATTTTCGGCGGCGTTAAAGGGTATCCCGGAGGAGTTGATGGAAGCGGGCCGGATTGATGGCGCTAACGAATTCCAGATATTTTTTCGGATTATGATCCCGTACATTCGCGGGACGATTATCACTGTCTTGACGACCATCATCATCTTCACCTTGAAAATATTCGACGTAGTTTGGGTGATGACCGGCGGGCAGTTTGGCACACACGTCATCGCCACCCAATTTTACCGGCAAGCATTTACGGCCGGTAACAAGGGCTTTGGCTCGGCCATCGCCATTGTCCTGCTCATCGCCGTTATCCCGGTCATGATTTACAACCTGAGACAATTCCGAGAACAGGAGGCGTTCTAACATGAAAAGCGCAACCAGACAACGACGACTTGGCAGCTTATTTGTCAACGGCACATTATTTCTGCTCGTTTTCCTGTGGACTGTGCCCACATTGGGTATTTTTGTCTCCTCTTTTCGCAACCGGGATGACATCGCCACTTCTGGCTGGTGGAACGTCTTGCCGCACCGGGAATGGCAGTCAACAAGAGAACTCGACCCCAAAGCTGAAGGGTTTGATCCCAACGACGTGATGGAAATTGAGGGCGTAACCGGCACATTTAAGGAATTCCGGGAAGGCGTCGAAACGCTGGATGGTAAGCGTATCACCTGGATCGGCAACAAGCGGCTTGGCCGGATAGAAGTTCAGGAACAAGTTTGGACCGTTTCCTGGGATTTCTCGTTGGACAACTACAAACAGGTCTGGGGCGGCAAGGATTTTGAATTTACGAAAGCAGACGGCACGGTAGAAGTGGTTCCCGGCGATGATATGTCACGGGCGTTTTTGAACAGCTTGGCCGTGACCATTCCGTCAACGGTCATTCCCATCCTGATCGCCGCTTTCGCCGCCTATGCCTTTGCCTGGATGAAATTCCCCGGGCGGCGCTGGATGTTTATTTTGGTGGTAGCGCTGCTCGTCGTGCCGCTGCAAATCGCGCTGGTTCCCATTTTGCGGGACTACAAAAAGTTAGACTTGAATGGCACATTTCTGGCGATCTGGTTGGCGCACACCGGGTTTGGCCTGGCGTTGGCCACGTATCTGCTTTACAACTACATCAGCGGCCTGCCGCGCGAGACGCTGGAATCGGCGTTTATTGACGGCGCATCGCACTTCACCGTCTTCACCCGGCTCATTTTGCCTTTGTCGGTGCCGGCGCTGGCTAGTTTTGCCATCTTCCAATTCCTCTGGGTGTGGAATGATTACCTGGTGGCGTTGATTTTTCTGGGCGGCAATCCGGAATTTGAGTTGGTCACGCAGCGGATGGCGGCTATCGTGGGTTCGCGGGGGCAGGATTGGCATTTGTTGACGGCCGGCGCGTTTATTTCAATGGTTTTGCCGCTGACAGTGTTCTTCTCGTTGCAGCGGTATTTTGTGCGCGGGCTGCTGGCCGGGTCGGTGAAAGGTTAATCAATTGTGAATTGTGAATTGTAAATTGTGAATCGTTAATTGGATGGAACGTGATGCGTGAAACGTGACCGAAAGGGG